>CAXUGD010000123.1:0-8464 GCA_964250355.1 uncultured Acetobacteraceae bacterium
CTGCTGCCCGGATCGACCCCGGTGTCGAACAGCGTGCCGGCGGCCACGCTGCCCCGGCAGGCCACCACCAGCGAGCGATGGCCGGCCTCCACCAGCGCGCGGTCGAGCGTGGTCAGCACCTGTTCGGCGCCGCCCACTGCGTCCGGCCCCACCGGCGCCAAGGCGTAGGCCACGCTCAGCATGGTGAGCGGCCGCGTCATGCGGCGGCGGCCAGCGCGCCCCAGGCAAGGTCGGTCATGCCCCAGTCGAAATTTTCATAGTACAGCTTGCCGGGGTGGGGAGGCTGGGCGAAGTCGTAGGCCGGCGCCGGCCGGAACGACTCCTGATCCGCGCCGAACGCGGCCAGGGTGGTTCGCTGGGTGACGAAACAGTCCAGCATACGCTGCTTGGTGGCGCGCTCGGCCGGGGGCAGGTTGATGATCGTCGCCTCCGGGCCGCCGGACAGGAAGGTGCCGGTGGCGATGCCGCCGGCCGGGTTGGCGTGATACCCGGCGAATTCGATCACAGCCGGCGGGTGCGGACACAGGCGCGCCGCACGGTGCGCGGCCCAGGCCGTGGCGTCGTGGTCCGGATGGCCGCCCTCATAGGGGTGGGTCAGCACGGCCTCCACGCCGTTCCGCGCCAACAGCTCTGCGAGCTGGCTGGCCAGCGCGGCCAGGCATAGCGAGGCGCCCTGGTCGGGTACCCCCATCTGCGCCAACCGGGGTCGGGCGCCGCCGGCCCGCAACGCGGCCGCAAGCTCGTCGCGGCGTTGCGATCCGTAAGCTGCGGCGTCGGCAAATCCGGCCGCCCGCGCGTCGGCCAGGTTGCGCGGCGCGCCATCGGTCACGTGCACCAGCAGGCAGCGGTCGAACAGGTGCAGGCTGGCACCGGCGCCGATCGTCTCGTCATCCGGATGGGCCACCACCATTGCGACGCTGGCCCGCACGCGGTTTCGGTCTGCAAGGCAGCGTACTACGTCCGGCATGGGCGACCGTAACGCGCCCGGCCCCGCCGATCCACCCAGCCCACGTCGTTTTATAGCAGAAACGTGCGTCTCATAGTGGACATCGCCTTGGCCGGGCTTGTCCCGGCCATCCACGCAGTGGGGAAGTCGCTTGCTCACCAAAACAGCGAACCGATCGGGCTATTCTTCATCAACCTCGACCGCTAAACGGCGTGGATGGCCCCTACTCTTCAGGCAGCCGGCTCCTTCACTGCGTTTGGGGATGCCGCAACGCGGCCGGGGGCGTAGCGGCGGATCATGGCGGCACAGAACTCGGCGAATTGCTCCGGATGGCGCGGCGGGGCCGTGTGGTGCGCCCAGATGCCCGCCTCCTCCGGCGTGAAGCAGAACGTGACGGTAACGTCGAAACCGTCAAGCGCGCGCATCTGGCGGTCGAACCACCGCTCCGCGTCCGGGCGCAGCCAATCGGCCCAGCTCAGCCCGGTGCGCAGGTAGGTGACGCCCATGTCGCGCAGGAGCCGCACCGCAGCATCCAGGCGGTGGTCCTCGTAATGGAACCACTGGCAGATGCCGACCTCGGGCGTGTAGTCCGAGAAGTGTCGCGCCGCCAGCTTGGGTTCTCCGTGCTCGTCGTACAGCCCCATGTGGAAGTGCCGGTAGTACGACGATCCCTCCGCCTCGCGGTGGCGCGTGGTGGCGGGCCAGGCCGCCGGAAGGTCGTACAGGCTGTACCAGTGGATGCGCGGCGCCCGCCCGATCAGCAGCTCGGCGGTGCGGCGCAGGCCCCAATCCTGCACTTCCTCGGCGCCGAAGGTGGAAATGCCGACTTCGGAAACCCAGACGGGCAGCTTCGTGCAGGCCTGGATACTCGCGATCTTGGCGGGCCACTCGTCCAGCATCCAATGATTCCAATCCATCGGGAACCCGTGCACGGCAACGGCGTCCACCTGCGCCATCACGCCTTGGGCTTCCAGCACGCGCAGGAAATCCGGGTCGATCGGCGACATGCCGCCAAGCACCCGCGGCAGGCCCGGCGCTTCGGCGGCAATGGCCTGCCCCGCCAGCTTCGTCATCCGCGCAAAGATTGCCCAGCCCGGGTCCGATTCGAAATCCCAATGCGACTTGTTGTTGGGCTCGTTCCAGATCATTGCCGCTTCGATCATGCGCCGGCACTCCGCTGCGGATAGACCGCGCCGTACTCGCCCGGCTCACGCGCGGCATGTCGGCAGATGAACATCTCTTCCTCTGGATGGCTCAGGATGTCGTAGCCGGCACTGCGCAGCATGGCGGCCGAGCAGGCGCGGTTGGGCGCCCACCAATTGGTGTTGTCGTGCGCGTATTCGTGCTCGATGAAGTGCATCTTGGGGTAGCCCGGGTCGTCGAAATGGTCCTGCTCCCAAAAGGCGTAGTCCCCCTTCACCTCGGCCACGGCGCCGCTGCCGCGCTGCATGGACTGGAACACCAGCAGGTCGCGCGTCACGTGCTCGTGCACCAAGTCCAACGCCAGCAGCGGATGGCGAAGGTGGTAGAGCACGCCAATGAAGAAGACGACGTCGAAGCGTTCGCCCAGCGCGCCCACGTCGTAAACCGACAAGCGGCGGAACTCGATGTCCAGCCCTTCCACCTCGGCGGCGAAGCGCGCCTGGTTGAGGTAGTCGTCGTCGAAGTCGATGCCCAGCACGCGGTCGGCCCCGCGGCGCTTCATCTCCATCGCGTAGAAGCCGCCGTTGCAGCCGATGTCGAGCACGGTGCGGCCGCGCAGGTCCTGCGGTATTTCGCCCGCAAAACTGCGCCACTTCACCGTGGGGAAATCGCCCAGGAAGTGCTCGGGTGCGGTGTGCACGCCACGCAGGTTGAGGTTGTGGAACCAGGGGCCGAGCGAGGCCGCGCGTGCCCGTATCGCCTCCTGTGTCCATTCCCGAGTTTCGCCCACGCTCAAGCCTCCTGCCATTTTGCCGCACCGGTCCGGCCCGTGCCCTGCGGCATGGCCGAGGGCGCGGGGTCGGCACCGCCCAGCAGGTGCACCGCTTGGCGGTAGCCGTGCAAGGTGCCGACGTCCACGTATGGCGGGCGCGAGCGCGCGCCCCGCCCGCCCCCCCCCCCCCCCCCCCCCCCCCCCACGCCCCAGGCCTCGCCGCCCCCCGCCAGCCAGGCGTTGACCAGTGTGCCGATATACTCGTCGGCGCAGCCGCGCTCGCGCCACAGGCGGTGCAGGTCGTGCAGCAAGCGGCCGGGCAGCTTGAACGCGCCCCAGATCCAGCCGGTGCCGGCGTCGGGCGACTTGACCACGATGCGCTCCACCCGGCCACGCGGGCCGGTCTGCACCGCGTCAAACAGCTCGGGGTGATCGACGGGGAACAGCAGGAAACTGAACCGGTCGTCCGGCAGCCCGGCCAACGCGTCCGCGGGGAACCAGATAGTGTCCGGCAGTCCCACCACCACCGGCTCGTCGGGCGGGATCAGCGGCAGGGCACGGAAGATCGCGTCGCACAGGCCGCGGGGCGCGTCCTGGATCACGTAGGCCAGCGCCACATCGCCGATGGAGCCGCCGAAATAGGTCAGGATGTCGGATTTCCAGGGCGAGATCACGAAGCACACCTTGCCGACCCCGGCGCGCGCCATGCGCTCCACCAGGTACTCGCTGACCGCGCGTGGCCGCTCCACGCCGCCCGCGTCCAGCCGGCTGCCCACCGGCAGCAGCTCCTTGCTGAAAGCCAGCGGCTGGATGCGCGTGCCGTGGCCGGCAGCCGGGATGATGCCCCACATGGTCAGGCGCCCACCGTCTCGGCCTGCAACAGCGCCTCCAGCGTGCGGGCGCGGTGCGCGGCGGTGTGCTCGGCCAACACGCGCTCACGGGCGCGGGCGGCCAGCAGCGCCAGCGCGTCCGGCCCGCTGTCCAGCGCGTCCAGTGCCTCTGCCGTGTCGCCAGCCACCATGATCTCCCGCCCAGGCTCGAAGAAGTCGGCCAGGCCCGGCCAGCTGTCGCTCAGGATCGGACAGCCGCAGGCAGCCGCCTCGAACAGCCGGCCGGAGGGGCACCAGCCCATGCGCGCCATCGCCGCCCGCGTCACGTTCAGCGTGATGCGCGACGAGCTGTATAAAGCGGGGTGCTCGGCCGGCGGCAGGTGGCGGACGAAGAAGATGTTGGGCGTCCACGGAAAATCGGCGGGATACTGCGCGCCGCCGATCACAAAGCGCGCCTCCGCCCGCGCCCGCGCCGGTGCGATGAACAGCCGCTCCAGCGTGGCCTGCCGGTCGGCGGCGTAGGTGCCCAGGTAGGAGAGACCTGCCGCGTAGCGCGGCTGGACCGGCACGACGCGGTACACCTCCGGATCGGCCCAACCATAAAACGCCACGGCCCGCGCGGCGCCCAGCCGGCTGCGCAGCGCGTCCAGTGCCGCACCCCCGGTGTAGCTCAGCACGAGGTCGAAGCCCGCCAAGCCCTGGGCGCCGAGATAGGGAACGGCTTCGCCCGCCTCCAGCCGGTCCAGCGTCACCGGCGTGTCCAGGTCGTAGAAGCAACGCACCCGCGCCCGGCTATCCACAACCAGTGCCGAGGCCGCGACGCCGTCCGGGCAGAACGACGTAACGAGCGCCGCATCGGCCGCATCGGCCGCCCGCCGTGCCTGCGCCGCCACATCCTCCCACTCGCGGTAAAGCACCAGCGTGCCGCCAGCCCCCAGTTCGGTCAGGTCGCGGTTTTGCGCATAGTAGGAGACGTCGCGCTCGAAGAAGGTGACGCGGTGCCCGGCCTGGGTCAGCGCGGCAATCAGCCCACGCCACAGCGTCGCGTGGCCGTTGCCCCAGGACGAGCTGACGGTCAGGCCGAAGACGACCAGGTTCATGGGCCGGAGCCCGGCTGGCGCGCGTTCAAACGTTCATACACGAAGCCGCGAACGATCCGTTGTGGGATGCGGTTGCATCAGCGCGGGGGCAAGACAGGCAGCGAGCGCCGGCAGACCGTCGAAAGTGGCAACGCAGCACCGCCGCGTCTCGGCGGTGGGGGGCAGGCTGTCCGGCACCATCGCCACCATCAGGCCCGCGGCATGGGCCGCGGTGACGCCGTGATAGGAATCCTCCACCGCCAGGCAGCAGGCGGGCGGGGCGCCGAGTTCGGCGGCGGCGCGGACGAAACTGTCCGGGGCGGGCTTGCCGCGGGCCACATCGTCGCGCGTGACGACGGCGGCGAACCGGCCACGCAGGCCGGCCAGCGCCAGGTTGGCCAGCGCCGTGGCGGCACTGGCCGAGGTGGCCACGGCATACGGCAAACCCGCACGGTCCAGGGTGGCCAGCAAGGAGGCGGCACCTGGTTTCAGCGCGATCCCGCCGGCCAGCGCCGCCCGTCGGCACCGGTAATAGGCCTCGAAGAACGCCGCCACCGGAAAGCCGGCGCCGAACAGCTGCGGCAGCACCAGCCGGCGGGCGGAACTGGGCAGCCCGACCAGGCCCTCATAGTCGGCCGGGGTGATCGTGCAGCCGAACTGCGCCAGCGCCGCCGTGAACGCGACGCGGTAGGCCGGCTCGGTATCCAGCAGCGTGCCGTCCAGGTCGAACACCACGGCCTGCGGCGGGCGGGGCAGGAAAGCCTGCCCTACCCCGGTATGCAGCGCGCCTATTCGGCCGCGGCGGGCATCAGCTCCGTCTTGATCCATCCACGCTCGCGCTTGTCGAAATGCTTGTAGGCGTCGATCGCGTCGGTCAGCGGTTCCACTTTGGTCAGAACCTGGAGCGGGTCGATCCGGCCGATGCGTACCATCTCGACTAGCTTGGGTATATAGGCCCGGTGGTTGCAGTTGCCCATGTTGATCGACAGGTTGCGGTTCATCGCCTCGCCGATCGGGAATGATTTGGCGGCCGGCGGATAGACGCCGACGATGCCGATGGTGCCGGCCTTGGCGACGGACTGCACCGCCCATTGCAGCACCTGGCTGGGCGCGTCGCCCGGCACCCAGTTGCCGTCCTGCTCGTTCTGCTTCGGCGCCACCTCCTTCACCTCCGCCTTGAAGGTGGCCTCGTTCTGCGCGGCCTCCTTTGCCGCCGGACCGCCATGGGCGTGCATGGCGTCCACGCCGACGGCGTCGATCACCCGGTCTGCACCCTTGCCGCCGGTAAACCTCTTGATCGTCGCGACCGGGTCCTCGGCCTCGAAATTCACCGTGAACGCGCCCTGGCGGCGGGCCATGGCCAGGCGGTCGTCGTACCGATCCACCGCGATCACCCGGCCAGCGCCCTGCAGGAACGCGCTGGCGATGGCAAACTGGCCGACCGGACCGCAGCCGAACACGGCCACCGTGTCGCCGTCGCCCACCTCGGCGAGGATCGCGCCGTACCAGCCGGTCGGAAAGATATCGGAAATCAGGATCGCCTGGTCGTCGCTCACCTGCTCCGGCAGTTTCACCAGCGTGGCGGCGGCGAACGGGATGCGCGCGCGCTCGGCCTGCAACCCGTCGATCGGGCCGGTATCGGCCGGGCCGCCGAAGAAGCTGGTGCCCTTGTCGGGACCGTTCGGGTTGGCGTTGTCGCACTGCGCGGTATAGCCGGCGCGGCAGTAGCTGCAAGTGCCGCAGGATATGGTGGAGCACACCACCACGCGGTCGCCGACGTCGAAGCAGCGTACCTCGTCGCCCAGCGCCTCGATCACGCCCACGCCCTCATGGCCCAGGATGGTGCCGGACTTCATGCCGGACATCGTGCCGCGCACGAAGTGCAGGTCCGTGCCGCAGATGGCGGACGCGGTCAGCCTGATCACCGCGTCGGTGGGCTCCTTGATCTTAGGCACCGGCACCGAATCCAGCCGTATGTCGCCCACGCCGTGCCAGACCACGGCTTTCATCTTCTCACCGAACAGCATCAGCCCCATCCCAAGAAATGAGTGCGCCGGCAACGAGCCGGCGCACGTGACACGATCAGGTTGGATCGTCGGCCGGGGTCAGGCGGCCATCCTGTTGACGCGGCCTTCGGCGATCGTCGAAAGTTTCTTATCCGTCGCCTTTTCCTCGTCGAGGGTCTGTTGCAGCACGGTCGCGCAGTCCTGCCGGCCAAGCTGCTTGGCGTAGGCGATCAACGAACCGTAGCGCGTCATCTCGTAGTGCTCCACGGCCTGCGCGGCAGACAGCATGGCCGCGTCGCGCACCTGCTCGTCGCTGCAATCGCCCATGATTTCCTTGGCTTCCGACAAGATGCCGTCCATCGCGGCGCAGGTAACCGCCTTGACCGGCTGGCCATGCATCTGGAACACCTGCTCCAGCCGCTGTACCTGGTTCTTCGTCTCGGTCAGATGCGTCTCGAAAGCCTGCTTCAGCTCCGGATTGGACGCCTTGGCGATCATCGTGGGCAGGTTCTTCACGATCTGATTTTCGGCGTAGTAGATGTCCTGCAGCGTGTGCACGAACAGGTCGTCGAGCGTCTTGATCGGCTTGCTGAGTAAGCCCATGGATGTCTCCTGCGTTGTCCAGGCTCCCTTAACGCAAGCGTTGGCAAAGGGTCGTGCCGATCAAGAGGTGTTGAAAGTCGCTGCTGCCCGCGTTTATTTCCGTGTCTGCCGGAACGTGTGCTCGGGTGCCGGAAAGCTGCGCGCACGCACGTCGGCGGCGTAGGCGGCGGCGGCCTTCGAGATTTCCTCGCCGAGTTCCGCATAGCGCTTCACGAAGCGTGGGGTGAAATCGTTGAACGTGCCCAGCACGTCGTCGATCACCAGCACCTGGCCGTCGCACGCGGCCGAGGCGCCGATGCCGATCGTCGGTATCTCGATCATGCGCGTGATGGAGGCCGCGACCGGCTCGAGCGTGCCTTCCAGCACGACCGCGAAGGCGCCGGCCTGGGCCACCGCCTGGGCGTCGGCGGTCACGCGGGCCGCCTCGTCGCTGGTGCGGCCGGTAGCGCGGAAGCCGCCGGCCACGTTTACCGATTGCGGCATCAGCCCCACATGGCCGCAAACCGGCACGCCGCGCGCGGTCAGGAACCGGATCGTCTCGGCCATCTCGGCGCCGCCTTCCAGCTTGACCGCGGAACATCCCGTTTCCGCCAGCACGCGGGCGGCGGTGCAGAAGGCCTGTTCGGGGCTTTGCTGGTAGGTGCCGAAGGGCAGGTCCACCACGATGCAGGCGCGCCTGGCGCCGCGCACCACGGCCGCACCGTGCGCGATCATGGTGTCGAGCGAGACGGCCAGCGTGCTAGGCAGGCCGTACAGCACCATGCCGAGCGAGTCGCCCACCAGCAGCGCGTCGCAATGCGGGTCCAGGCGCTGCGCCACCGGCGTGGTGTAGGCCGTCAGCCAGACCTGCGGCGTGCCCTTCATGGCGCGCAGGGCCGGCACGGTGATGGGCTTCTGGGCACCCTGGACGCTCATGGCGCGGCACCCAGGCCGATGTCGCTGCGGGCGAAGCCGCCCGGGAAGTCGATGGCGGCCACGCCCCCGTAGGCGCTGGCCCGGGCTGCCGCCACGTCCGGCCCGGTGCCGCACACGGTCAGCACGCGCCCGCCGGCCGAGACAACGTGGCCGTCCTGCAGGGCGGTGCC
>CAXUGD010000124.1:0-8456 GCA_964250355.1 uncultured Acetobacteraceae bacterium
GAAGTGGGACGGGCTGGTCGACCAGGTGGCACTGGTGTGGGTGGACGTGCCCGAGCTGGCGCATCCCCGCGCTGCCGGGCGGCTGGCGCTGCGCATCATCGCCAACAGGCGTGCCGGCGTGCAACTGGGGCGCGGGCGCTGGTGGACGGACGTGCGGCCTGCCCCTGCGGCCGGGCGGCTGGCGCTGGTGGTCTGCACGTTCGACCGCGACGGCCCGCTGGCCGCGCTGCTGGGCCGCCTGGCCGGCGACCGGGCGGTGGCCGAGGCCGTGGGCGCCGTCCTAGTCGTCAATAACGGCACACCGGGGCTGCCGGACCGGCTGGCCGCCCGTCTTGGCCCGGCGCTGGCGGTGCTGCACGGCAGGCTGCACATCGTCGAGCAGCCGAATGCCGGGGGCGCCGGCGGCTTCACCCGCGGCATGCTGGAAGCCCGCGCGCTGGGCGCCACCCACGTCCTGCTGATGGACGACGACGTGGCGGTGGAGCCGGAGGCGGTGCTGCGCACCGTGCGGTTATACGAGCTGGCCGGCGGCGAGGTGGTGGTGGCAGGGCACATGCTGGACTTGTTCCGGCCCACCCACCTCTACGAGGGCGGCGCACGGCTGGACGACGCCAAACTGGCCACGGTGCCGCTGCACCTGGGCGCCGACATGGCCGAGCCCGGCAGCCTGAACCGCTTTCTGGACGCAACCCCCATGCACTATAACGGCTGGTGGTTCATGGGCCTGCCGCTCGGCGTGGTGGACCGGCTGGGCTACCCGATGCCATGCTTCATCCGCGGCGACGACGTGGAGTTCGGCCGGCGCCTGCACGATGCCGGCATCCCACTGGTCGCCACCCCGGGCATCGGCATCTGGCACGAACCGTTCTACGCCAAGCTCGGCAGCTGGCACATCTATTACGAGTTCCGCAACATGTTCGTGCTGGCTGCCGTCCACATGCCCAGCCCGGCGCGCCGGTTGCACGTTCTGGCGCTGAAGTGGATCGTGGCCGAGCTGCTGATGTTCCGCTACCAGCGCGCGGCGCTGCTGATCCGCGCGGTCGAGGATTTCCTGGGCGGTCCGGCGATCTACGCCCGCAACCCGCGGCTGGTGCACGCTTCCCTGGCCGAGCAGCGGCGCCTGCACCCGGTGGAGCGTACCGCACGCGAGACCGTGGTCTGCTGCCCCGTTCCCGCGGTCGGTCCGCGCACGCGCCCGGCCTTTGTCGTGCAGCTGCTGGCGGCCCTACTGTCCGAATGGCGGCAGCCTGATGGGGGCGGCCGGATGATCGCTGTGGAGCCGCGCGACCACATCTGGTTCAGGGTACGCGGCGCCGATGCCGTGGTGGTGCGCGAGCTGTGGGAGGTGGACCAGCCGCTCTACCGCCGGTCGCGCTCGGCTTTCCGTAGCCTGCTGAGGCGCACGCTGCGACTGGCCTGGCAGATGCGGCGGATGGACAGGGTGGTTGCCGGCTGGCGCCGCGCCTACCCCGACTTTATCGGCGAGCCGGCCTGGCGTCGCTATCTGGGGCTCGCGCCGCCTGCCACGGCCCGCCTGCCCGAACTTACAGACCGGCTGGCTGGCCGGCAGGGCGTGGCGCAGCACGAGAAGATCCCGGCCTGATTGCCCTCGCCAACCGGACGGCTGATGGGCTTTATGCGGCCATGTCCGTCCGCCTGTCCGCCTGCCTGCTCTCCCTGGCCTTGCCGTCCATCGCCACCGCCCAGACCGCGCCGGCGCCGCTCGGTCGCGACGCACCCGAGCAGATCACCGTGGTCGGCACCTCGCCGTTGCTGGGCGCCGGCGTGGACCGCGACCTGGTGCCGGCGCAGACGAGCGTGCTGGGCAGCGCCGATATCGCCAGGAACGGCACCCCGGACCTGCTGCAGGCGCTGAACGAGCAGGTCGGCGGCATCAACCTCGATTCGGCCTCGGGCAACCCCGAGCAGCCTTCGCTGCTGTATCACGGCTTCGAAGCCTCCCCGCTGCAGGGCACCGAGCAGGGCCTGGCCGTCTATGTGAACGGCGCCCGGTTCAACCAGCCCTTCGGCGACACGGTGAACTGGGAGGTGATCCCCAGCATCGCCATCGGCCGGCTGAACCTTGAGGGCTCCAACCCCGTCTTCGGCCTGAACGCGCTGGGCGGCTCACTCAACCTGCAACTGAAGAACGGGTTCTCCTACCAGGGGGCGGAAGCCGACCTCTCCGGCGGCTCGTTCGGCCAGGTGCTGGGAGAGCTGCAATATGGCGTGCAGAAGGGCGACACGTCCCTCTACTTGGCGGGCAGCGAACTGCACCAGGACGGCTGGCGCGACCTGCAAAGCTCGGACGTGCAGGATTTCTACGCCGACGCCGGCTTTCGGCGCGACGGCACCGAGTTGCATGCCGGCCTGTCGCTCGCCAACTCCGTGCTCAACGGGCCTGGCACGGCGCCGATGGAGTTGCTGGCCGCCGACCCCGCTGCACAGTTCACCGCGCCCAACCTGATCGCCAACCGGTTTATCGGCTTCAACCTGAACGGCACCCAGGCCGTGTCCGACACGGTGTCGGTACAGGGCGTCGCCTACTACCAGTACCTGTTGCAGCGCGTGGTGAACGGCAACACGCCGGACGATGCGCCGTGCGGTGACGGGTCCGGCCTGCTGTGCAGCGGTCCCGGCATGCCATCCACCACGCGCGGCAGCGCCGTCATCCCGGACTTCCTGCATGGCGGCCCGTATTCCGAGCTGGACGTGCAGACCACGAACACGAACGGCTACGGCGCTTCGGCCCAGGTGACCGACACCGGCAGGGTGTTCGGCCTGGAAAACCACCTGGTCGGCGGCGTGAGCTTCGATGGCGCGCAGACCACCTTCAGCGCGGCGGGCATCATCGGCGGCCTGACACCCGTAACCCGCGTGTTCGTCGGACCAGGCGTGGTGATCGACGAGTCCGGCAACAACGTTCCGGTCCGCGTCGGCGTTACCGACGCCTATGTGGGTGCCTACGTCTCCGACACGCTGAACCTGACGCCGGCGCTCGCCGCCACCGCATCCGGCCGCTTCAACAATGCCGAGATCGACCTGGTTGACCGCAACGGCGGTGACCTTACCGGCCAGCACAGCTACAACCGCTTCAACCCGGCCATCGGCGCAACCTACAAGGCCGCGCCGTGGCTGACTGCCTATGCCGGCTACTCGGAAGCCAACCGGGCGCCAACGCCAGCCGAACTGTCCTGCGCCAATCCGAACGAATCCTGCAGCCTGGCCAATTTCTTCACCGGCGACCCCAACCTGAAGCAGGTCGTCGCTCACAGCGTGGAGGCCGGTCTGCGCGGTGCGGTGCACGCGACCGGCGACGTTCGGGCGACCTACGACGTAAGCCTGTACCGCACCGACCTCGACGACGACATCGCATTCGTCAACAGCGTCAGGCTTGGCCGCGCGTATTTCCAGAACGTCGGCCAGACCCGCCGGCAAGGCCTGGATGCCGACCTTGCTTTGCAGACCGGACGGTGGCGCATCTATGCCGATTACAGCTTCACGGACGCCACCTACCAGACGAGCTACGTCGAAAATGCGGGCAGCAACCCGGCCGCCGACGCCGACGGCAACATCACGATACGCCCCGGCGACAGCATACCCGGCGTGCCGGCCCACAAGCTGAAGTTCGGCGCCAGCCTGCACGTGACCACCGCCTGGCTGGTCGGCGGCAGTGGCACCTACCAGAGCGGCCAAACCCTGTTCGGCGACGATGCCAACCTGACCCCGCGCCTGCCTGGCTTCGTCACCGCCGACCTCTACACCTCGTACCAGCTGACGCGGCACATCCAGTTGTTCGGCCAAATACAAAACGTCGGGGATGCCCGCTACTACACCTACGGCACGTTCTCGCCCACCAGCGCGGTATTCCTCGCGCAGGCGCCGGGCGCCACCAACCCGCGCAGCTACGCACTGGCCGCCCCCATAGGCGGCTACGGCGGCGTGCGAATTACCTTCTAGGCTGCCGCCGGCTCGGCCTGTGAGACCTCGGCCAGCAGCGACCAGACCAGGTTCGGCTCCATTTGCACGTCCGGATCGTTGAGCAGACGCTCGATCTGCTCCAGCTTCTGGGCGTAGTCGCGATCCGTCATGGCCCTGCCTCCATACGATGCCGCAAACTGGACTGGCAACGTGACAACATCGTGACGGTTGCGGGGCAGGTTATGGCGAGGACAGCACGGCCGGCGCCAGTGCCAACTGCTTGGCGGCCGGGTGGCTGGGGTTGCGGAAACGCAGCTCTGCGCAGGCCGCTCCCTGCTCCTCCACCGGCCCCAGCAGCTCCAGCCTGGACGAGCAGGTGACCGCCACCACGGCGCGCGCCTCCGGCCGGGTCATAAACTGGCGCGCCTCGCCCTCCAGCCGCAGTTGCGCGCGCAACTGGTGCCACTCCAGCCGATCGGTATCCTCGATGAACATCGCCAGGATACCCGGACGCGTGCCGGTCAGCCGCGTGGGCGCGATCTCGGCCATGCGGCGGTGCACGGCGCCGGCCACCTCGTCCTCGCGTCCGGCCCGGGCCGCCATTACGAACACCCCCTGTCCGGCCGCCGTGACCGCCAGATGCGCCTCGGGGCCGAATTCGCGGCGCAGGCGTGGCATCAGGCCCAGCCCGCCGCCACAGCAATCGCCCACCTGAGCCGCCGCCAGCATCAGCGGATCGAGCCGCAGCACGGCCGCCTCGTCGTGGTCGGCACGCCGCCGCTCCGACAGCATCTGGGTGATGCGCCGGTGCAGTTCGGCCAGCGGTGCCGCGTCTGCGGGGGCACCCGACCCTTTCAGGCCCTGCGGCAGGGTCATCTTAAGCAGGTAGCGGCCGGGGTGGGCCGCCAGCCAGCTTTGCAGGTCCGGATCGACCCGGTCCATCAGCTGCGACCAGGCGCGCCGATGCAGGTCGCGCCCTGCCTCGGCCGAGATCACGTCGCAGGCGATCTCCGCCTCCAGCCCCATCCTGTGCAGCAGCAGGTCGAAAGGTGCGCCGTCGTTCAGGCCGGCAAAGGCGATGTCGAACCCGCGGCCGCGCTGGATGGCTGCCGTACGGATTAGGTGGAACAGCGGGATCAGGTTGCCGGCGCCCCGCACGGCCCAGGCTAGAGCCGCATCCAGCCGCACCCGGCCCGGCTGCGTCAGGTTGTCGGCCAGGCCGGCGAGCTGGCCGGCCAAGCAGGCGACACGCCGGTCGATCTCGGTCAACCTGGTGTTGCGGCCAGGACGGCGCAGCCGCTCGACCGTCAGCTCCAGCGCGTGAAGCTGGCCCAGGGCGCGGCCGGCATAGGTGTCCACGTAGCCGCGTTTCAGCTCCGCCATCCGCGCTTGCCACACCCGGCGACCGATACGGTCAACAAGCGCGTTCAGGACGATGGAAAGCTCGGCTGGCTCCGGTGTGGTCATGTCTTATTACAATGCGTATCGCCCTTCGCCCGACCTACCCACAATCTCGTGAGTTAGTCAGCTTTCCGTGCGTCGGGCCCGGCCTGGCCGCGATGCCGCAGCAGGTGGTCGGCCAGCACGCAGGCCACCATGGCCTCGCCCACCGGCACGGCGCGGATGCCGACGCAGGGATCGTGCCGGCCGCGCGTGCTGACCTGCGCGTCCTGCCCCGTATCGTCGATGCTGCGCTGGGGGACCAGGATGGAGCTGGTCGGCTTGACTGCGAACCGAGCCACGACCGGCTGCCCGGTGGCGATGCCCCCCAGGATGCCGCCGGCGTGGTTGGAGCCGAACTGGAGCGCCCCGCCGCTCATCCACATCGCGTCGGCGTTCTGCTCGCCCCGCAGCGCCGCGGCGGCGAACCCGTCGCCGATCTCCACCCCCTTGACGGCATTGATCCCCATCAGCGCGCCAGCGATCTCCGCATCCAGCTTGCCGTAGAGCGGGGCGCCTAGCCCGGCCGGCACGCCGTCGGCCACGATCTCGACCACGCCGCCCAACGACGACCCGTCGCGGCGCACCTCCGACAGCACACTCTCCCACAGGGTGGCCGCCTCGGCATCGGGGCAGAAGAACGGGTTGCGGTCCACCGCCGCCCAGTCCCATCGCGCGCGGTCGATGGCGTGCGGACCCATCTGCACCATGGCCCCACGTATCCTGACGCCCGCGCCCAGCACCAGCCGCGCCACGGCGCCTGCCGCCACCCGGCACGCCGTCTCGCGCGCCGAGCTGCGGCCGCCGCCCCGGTAGTCGCGCACCCCGTATTTCAGGTCGTAGGTCAGATCGGCGTGGCCCGGCCTGTACTGGCGGGCGATCGCGCCGTAATCGCGCGAGCGCTGGTCCACATTCTCGATCTGCAGCGCGACCGGCGTGCCCGTCGTGCGCCCCTCGAAGGTGCCGGACAGGATACGCACCTGGTCCGGCTCCTGCCGCTGCGTGGTGAATTTCGACTGCCCCGGCCTGCGGCGGTCCAGGTATGGCTGGATGTTGGCCTCGGTAAGCGCAATCCGCGGCGGACACCCGTCGATCACGCACCCGATCGCCGGCCCGTGGCTCTCCCCCCAGGTGGTCACGCGAAACATGTGGCCGAAGCTGTTATGACTCATGTCAAAAGGAAGGATGGAACACGAAGAACACCAAGTTAAGGAAGGGCACAAAGATTCAGTGCACTAGGCGCCGTAGGCCCTGTTTGAACAGAACGACATTGAAGTTCATGAGAAAACCAATCTTCATTCCGGTCAGACGAAGATAGGTCAGAAGCTGCGCCTCATGAAGCCGATTAAGCGTATCTGCGGATTTTACCTCTACAATAACGCAGTTAGCGACAACGATGTCGAGCCGGTATGCCGTCTCAAGGCGGATGTCTTCATAGACTAGCGGGACCGGAACTTGTCGTTGGCAAGGCAGTCCGCGAAGCTCGAATTCTCTGGCCAGACAGGCTTCGTAAGCGGACTCGAGCAGTCCAGGCCCGAGAGTCATATGAACCTTCAACCCTGCATCGACAATCTGGCGAGCAACTGACTCCGTCACGAATGAAGGCCCTTTGTGCACTTCCTGCCCTTGGTGTCCTTCGTGTTCCATCCTTAAGGCAGGCTCCACCTGCGCACCCCTCGTAATCCACCAGCATCGTTATTCCGTGACGGCAGCGATGTCCGGCGCTTTCGGGTTTTTCATCCCGATTACGTGGTAGCCGCAATCGACGTGGTGCACCTCGCCGGTTACGGCCGTGGACAGGTCCGACAGGAGGTAGAGGCCGGCGCCGCCCACCTCTTCCACGCCCACGTTGCGCTCCATCGGCGCGTTCAGCTGGTTCCAGCGCAGGATGTAGCGGAAGTCGCCGATGCCGCTGGCTGCCAGCGTCTTCACCGGCCCGGCGCTGATGGCGTTCACCCGGATGCCGTCCGCACCCAGATCCATGGCGAGGTAGCGGACCGACGCCTCCAGCGCCGCCTTGGCGACCCCCATCACGTTGTAATGCGGCACCACGCGCTCGGCGCCCAGGTAGCTCAGCGTCAGCAGCGAGCCGCCCTGCGGCATCAGCGCGGCGGCGCGCCGGCAGACGGCGGTGAACGAGAAGCACGAGATGTCCAGCGCCTGCAGGAACGCCTCGCGGGGGGTATCGACGTAACGGCCGCGCAGGAACTGCTTGTCGGCGAAGCCGATGGCGTGGACCAGGAAATCGATGCTGCCCCACTGGCCCTGCACGGCCTCGAACGCGGCGTCGATGCTGGGCTCGTCGGTCACGTCGCAGGGCAGCACCAGGGTGGACCCCACGCTTTCGGCCAGCGGCCGCACCCGGCGGCCCAGCGCCTCGCCCTGGTAGGTGAAGGCGATGTCCGCGCCCTGCGCCGCACAGGCCGCGGCGATGCCCCAGGCCAGCGACCGCTCGTTGGCCACCCCCATGATCACGCCCCGCTTGCCCGCCATCAGCGTTCCGCGCACCGGCAAGGGCTGTGGCATGTCTGGCATAGGGTTCCTTGGCGGTGTCGCGGGTGAATGAGCGTGGTGACACGGGGGCCGCGGGCAGGCAAGCGGCGGGCCAGGCTTGTCAAGCCGGCGAAGCTGCGACACCACCCGCGCCATGCCGGAAGCCGACCCGTTCCAACTGTTTGACGCCTGGCTGGCCGAAGCGGCCCAAAGCGAGCCGAACGACCCCAACGCCATGACGCTGGCCACTGCCACGCCGGACGGGCGGCCCAGCGCGCGGATGGTGCTGCTGAAAGGGGCCGACCGCGACGGTTTCGTGTTCTACACCAACACGCAAAGCCGCAAGGGCAACGAGCTGGCCCAAAACCCGGAGGTGGCGCTGCTGTTCCACTGGAAAAGCCTGACGCGCCAGGTGCGCATCGAAGGCCTGGCCGAGCCGGTGCTGGCGCACGAGGCCGATACCTACTTCGCCTCCCGCGCCCGCATTTCCCGCCTGGGCGCCTGGGCCTCCGACCAGTCCCGCCCGCTGCCCGACCGCCGCGTGCTGGAGGCACGGGTGGCCGAGCTGGAGCAGCGCCACCCGGGCGACGCCATCCCCCGCC
>CAXUGD010000125.1:0-8453 GCA_964250355.1 uncultured Acetobacteraceae bacterium
GCGTGCTGGCCACCGCGCGCAACGAGGGGCCGTACCTGCTCGACTGGGTGTCATACCACCTGTCGATCGGCTTCGAACACGTTTTTCTCTACACCAACGACAACGGGGACGGGTCGGACGCGCTGCTGGCCGCCTTGGCTGCGGGCGGCGCCATCACGCTGGTACACAACGCCGTGGGCCAGGTCCTCAGCCCGCAGGACAAGGCCTACACGCACGCGCTGACGCTGCTGCCGCAGATATTGGACTATCGCTGGACGGTTATACTGGACCTGGACGAGTACCTGGCCTTCGACACGGAGATGTTCGACGGCATCGGCGAGTTTCTCGCCTTCCACGAGACGCAGCCGGTGGATGCGGTGGCGCTGTCCTGGGTGATGCATGCCGGCCTGCCGGGCGAGACCTGGTCGGACGCCTCGCCGACCGTGCGCTTTCCCCGCAGGGCGAGCGTGATCGATAGCCATGTCAAGTCGCTGTTCCGCACGCGGCAATTCTGGTACTCGCAGCCGCATTTCCCGACCGCGACCCTCGATGCGCCGTTCCATTACCGCACGCAGGACGGGGCGGTGCACCACCATCCGGGTGTGACCGACCGGCTCGCCGCCTTTGCCGCCGCACCTGCCGCCAACCAGGCCTGGATCAGCCACTACATCCTGCGCACCGCCGACGAGGCGCTGTGGAAGTGGTCGCGCGGCCGGGCGGATTGGACACCGGACGAGATGGAGGGCCAGCGCGCTTGGTTCCTCGACTTCGTGGGGAAGACTTTCCTCGACCTGGCCAGGCCCGAGCACCTGGTGGAAGACCGCCGCATCCTGGCCTGTGCGCAGCGCCAGCCCGCCGTGCTGGACCGGTTGCGCGCCATGCCGGGCGTGGCCGAGGCGGATGCGGCGGCCAAGGCGGCCTTTGCCCGGCAACTGGTCAGCAACACCGCCGCCTTCCTGGCCGCCCCGCTGCTGCCGGACGCGCCGGAGACGTTGCGCCACTTCCGAGACCTGCTCGGCGCCACCCACTCATGAACGGATCACCATGCGATACATCTGCGCCGCCGCCCTTTGCGTTGCCCTGGCAAGCCCGGCGATGAGCGCGCCCGCACCCGCCCGGACCATCGCCGCCCTACAAGACGATCTGGCCGCCGGGCGCGTGACCAGCGAGCAACTGGTGGCCAGTTACCTGGCGCGTATCGAAGCCATCGACCGAGGTGGCCCCGCGCTGCAGGCGGTGCTGGCCGTCAACCCCCACGCTGCCCAGGATGCCCGGCAGCGTGACGCCGAGCGGCAGGCGAGCGGGAAGGGTGGACCGCTGCAGGGGATCCCGATCCTGCTGAAGGACAACATTGAGACGGCCGACCCGATGCCGACCACGGCCGGCTCGCTGGCGCTGCGTCTCAACCTGTCGGGGCGCGACTCGACGGTGGCGGCACGCCTGCGGGCGGCGGGTGCCGTCATCCTGGGCAAGACCAACCTCAGCGAGTGGGCCAACATGCGCGGTTCGCGCTCGTTCAGCGGCTGGAGCGGGCTGGGCGGCCTCACCCGCAACCCGTGGTCGCCCGACCGTTCGGCCTGCGGCTCCAGCTCGGGCAGCGGGGCGGCGGTGGCGGCCGGCCTGGCTGCGGCGGCGATCGGGACGGAGACGGACGGGTCGGTCACCTGTCCGGCCTCCGTGAACGGGATCGTGGGGCTGAAGCCGACGCTGGGGCTGGTGTCGCGCCACAACATCGTGCCGCTGGCCCACAGCCAGGACACGGCCGGGCCGATGGCGCGCAGCGTGCGGGACGTGGCGTTGCTGCTGGGTGCCATGGCGGGCAGCGACCCGGCGGACCCCGCGACCAGGGATGCCGACGCGCACCGGGCCGATTACGCGGCCGGGCTGGACGCGGGCGCCCTACGCGGCCGCCGCATCGGGGTGATGCGGTTCGAGGCCGGATTCCACCCGGAGACGGATGCGGTGTTCGCTCACGCGCTGGACGTGCTGCGCCAAGCCGGCGCCACGCTGGTGGAGATCGACAAGCTGCCCGGGGCGGCCGGCACCGCCGATGCGATCGGCGATGCCGAGCAGGTGGTGCTGCTGACCGAGCTGAAAGCCGACCTGGCCGCCTATCTTGCTACGGCGCCGCAGGCGGTGACGGCGCGCACGCTGGCCGACCTGATCGCGTTCAACCGCGCCCATGCGGACCGCGAGCTGGGGCTGTTCGGGCAGGAACTGTTCGAAAAAGCGCAGGCCACGAAGGGACTGGCCGATCCGGCCTACCTGGCGGCGCGGGCCACCTCGCTGCGGCTGGCGGGGGTGGAGGGCATCGACCGCATGCTGGCCGAGAACAAGGTCGAGGCGCTGGTGGCGCCCACGGCAGGCCCGGCCTGGGTGGTCGATACGGTGAACGGCGACCACGCCAGCGGCCAGACCAGCACCCTGCCGGCGGTGGCGGGCTACCCGCATCTGTCGGTGCCGATGGGGCTGGTGAGCGGCCTGCCGGTGGGACTGTCCATCGTGGGGCCAGCCTGGTCCGATGCGCGGGTGCTGGGCTTCGGCTACGCGTTCGAGCAGGCGCTGGGATTCGCGGCGGAACCTGGGCTGCGTGCGGTGCCGCCGCTGGGCGATCTGGAGCGGCCATCGGCCACGCCCTGACGGCAGTCAGGTGTCGTGGTCGGGGTGCTGGTAGCTGGTGAGCCCGGCGAACTTGGCGTCGGTCGGCTGGGCGGGCAGGGAGGCCAGCGTTTCGAACCAGGGCAGCCGGGCTTCGACGCCGGACTGCTCGGTCGGCGCTGCGGCGGCCGGGTCGTCCAGGCTGCCGACCGTCACTTCGATGCCGCGCGCGTTCTGGTAGGTGAGCGGCGTGCCGCAAGCGGCGCAGAAGCCGCGGGACGCCATCGACGAGCTGGCGAACAGGGCAGGGGCGCCGCGCGTCCAGGTGAGGTCTTGCGGGCTGACCATGGCCAGGGCGGCAAAGGGACCGCCGACGGCTTTCTGGCACATGCGGCAGTGGCAGATCGAACTGGCCGGTTCGGCATGAAGCGCGTAGCGGACGGCGCCGCACTGGCAGCCGCCCGTGGCCAGAACGGCGCGCCCGTCATCCGCCATCGTATACTCCTATGGTCCGCCCAATAAAAAAGCTGCCGGCCCGGGGCCGGCAGCTTGATCGACCGTCAGTACGCGTCCGGCACCTACACCTCGGAAACGCTGCCGGCCTCCGGGCCCTTGGCGCCCTGACGGACGGAGACGCGAACCACCTGGCCCTCGTTCAGCGTGCGCAGGCTGCCTAGGACGGACATGTGGACGAAGATGTCCTTGCCGCCATCCTGCGGGGCGATGAAGCCGAACCCCTTGGTGGGGTTGAACCACTTGACCGTTCCGGTCGTCTCGACTGTGGGGCCGGACGGGGCGGCGCGGTCGCGCGGGCCGGACGAGGGCGAACGCGGCGCGCGCGATGGGGCGGCGGTCGTGGTGTCCACACTGACCACCTCGGTCACCTGCAAGCCCTTCTGGCCGGGCCCGACCCGCACTTCGAGCGAGGCGCCCTCGTTGAGGGAGTCGTGCCCAGCACGCTGCAACACGGCGCAGTGCAGGAAGGCGTCGCCCGAGCCGTCGCCCATGGCGACGAAGCCGAAGCCTTTCTCCGGGTTGAACCACTTGACGGTGGCGGACTGTGTCGGGCCGAACGCAGCCGGCGCGCCGGATCGGCCACCCCCGCTAATGGCACCCCAGTTGATGTCGGGCGCGGAGGGCTGGTCGTCGTCAAAGCCGCGGCGGCGCGGTTGGTAGGGTCGGCGTGCAGGTTGGGACATTATCTCATTTCACAAAACAACGCGGCAGAACACATACGCTTTCGCACACGCGGCGCAAGCACCTTCATGACAGTGACTTAAGAAAGTCATGGTTTCGACCGTCAATGCGCGCGCCGGTAGAAAGCCGGGACATTCAAGGCGCGCGGAGGTTAACACGTGGTGAACGGTAGCCCTAAATCGCGCACGCAAACATCGCAGAATGCGTATTATGCCAACTCATTTGTGCGCTCAGGTTATGCGTCGTCTTAGGCGGATGCCTCTAAAACCATGCCGTCATGGGCGGCCTCCATGCCTGGCGGCAGACTGTCGCGCATCCAGGCCCAATCAAGGTCGTAGCCCATGTGGGTGAGAACGGTGCGCCTGACGCCCAAGCGGCGGCGCCAGTCGTCCACCAGCCCGACATGGGCGTGCGTCAGATGCGGCTCGCGCTGAAAGCAGCCGACGAGCCAGGTGTCGATCCCCGCCAGGGTTGCGAAAGCCGCGTCGTCCAGGCGCACGACGTCGGTGGAATAGCCGAAGCTGCCCACGCGCAGCCCCAGCGTGCGCATCACGTGGTGGTCCTGATCGAAGGTCTGCACGCGCAGGCCGCACGTGAGGATCACCTCGCCGGCGCGGACGACGGTGAAGTCGAGCACCGGCCGGTAGAAGTATGGCGGTTTCCAGGGCTGGAACGCGTAGTCGAAGCGCCGGCCCAGCTCGTCGCGCGTCGCCTGCGTGGCGTAGGCCGGCAGCGGCGTGCCGGTGATCCGGTTCAGCAGGCGCACGTCGTCGAACCCGGTCACATGGTCCGCATGCGCATGGGTAAACACCACCGCATCGATCCGCGGCACGGCGCAGGCCAGCAGCTGGGAGCGCAAGTCCGGCCCGGTATCGACCAGTATGCGCCCCTGCGAGCCCTCTATCACGATGCTGGCGCGCGAACGCCGATTACGCGATTCGGCGGGGTCGCAGGCCCCCCAGTCGCCGCGCCCATCCGCGCCGCCCAGGCTGGGCACGCCGGCCGACCCTCCGCAGCCGAGCACGACAACACGCAACGACTCAGCGCGCCTTGGCAAACAGGCGGCGGAAATTGGCCGTCGTCAGCGCGGCCAAGGCCGCCTCTGACAGGCCTCTGACCTGCGCCAGAACCCGCGCGGTGTGGGCCACATAGGCGGGCTCGTTCCGCTTTCCCCTGAACGGCGCCGGCGCCAAGTAGGGAGCGTCCGTCTCGACCAGGATCCGGTCTGCCGGCAATGCTGCAGCCAGGGCGCGCAGTTCGGCCGATTTCGGAAAGGTCAATATGCCCGAGAAGCTGACATAGCCCCCTATCGCCACCGCCTGCTCCGCCAGCCCGCGCCCCGAGCTGAAGCAGTGTAGCAGAAAATCGAAGCGACCGCCCTGTTCCTGCTCGTCTTTCAGGATGGCGAGCGTGTCGTCGTCGGCATCGCGCGTGTGGATGCAGATCGGCAGGTGGGCGAGCCGGGCGGCGCGGATCTGTTGCCTGAACACTGCCGCCTGCACGGCGCGCGGCGCTCCCTCGCCGTGATAGTCCAGCCCGGCCTCGCCAATGCCGATCACCTTCGGCTGAGCCAAAGCCATGTCCACGATGGCCTGCGGCTCGAGTAACGGTTCGTCCGCCGCGTGGTGCGGATGGGTGCCGATCGTGCACCAGAGCCCCTCCGCCTCCGCCGCCAGGCCGATCTGCTCGGCTGCCTGCGACAGGCGCGTTCCGATCGTCACCATGCCGCCTACCCCAGCCGCCGCCGCCCGCTGGCGCAGGGCCACCCGCTCCGCTGGGTCATAATAGTCGAGGTGGCAATGTGAATCTATTAATGTCAAGGATTTAGTCCGTGTTCTCGACCCAACGTGGGAAGATGCCCTGGGGTGGGGGCAGCGCCGTGCCGGCCGCCAGCGGCGTGGCGAGGGCGGCAAAGTGGCGTTGTGTGCACGGCACGCCCAGCTGGGTCAGCAGGCGGTCCATGCTGCCCGGCATGAAGGGCTGCAACACGGTGGCCACGGCGCGTATGGTATCGGCCAGCACGCGCAGCACCTGGCCCATGCGCGGCGGTTCGGTCCGGCGCAATGCCCAGGGCGCCTGGTAGTCAATATAGGCGTTGGCCGCCCGGATCACGCGCCAGGTATCTTCCAGTGCCTCATGCAAGGCTTGCCGGTCGATGCTGGGGCGCATGGCCGCCGGCAGTGCCCGGGCGGCCTCCAACAGGGTGGCGTCTTCGGGCGCAAGCGGGGCCTGGTCCGGCAGCAGGCCGCCGCAATTCTTGGCGATCAGCGATAGCGAGCGCTGAGCCAGGTTGCCCAGGTCGTTGGCCAGTTCCACGTTCAAACGGCTGACCAGCGCGCGCCGGCTGAAGTCGCCGTCGCCCCCGAACGGCACCTCGCGCAGCAGGAAGAAACGCACAGGATCAAGCCCGTACGTCTCGATCAGCGCGATCGGATCGACAACGTTGCCGACCGATTTGCTCATCTTGGTGCCATCCACCGTCCACCAGCCATGGGCGAAGATCCGGCGCGGCATGGGCAGGCCGGCGGCCATCAGGAAGGCCGGCCAGTAGATTGCGTGGAAGCGCTGGATGTCCTTGCCCACCAGATGCAGGTCCACCGGCCAGTAGCGCCACAGCGGCGCAGCCTCGTCCGGATAGCCCAGCGCGGTCAGGTAGTTGGCCAGCGCGTCCAGCCACACATACATGACGTGCGAGGGGTCGCCCGGCACCGGGATACCCCAGCGGAAGCTGGACCGGCTGACCGAAAGGTCGTTCAGCCCACCGCGGATGAAACTCAACATTTCGTTGCGTTTGGATGCGGGGCCGACGAAGTCGGGGTGCGCGTCGTAATGCGCCAGCAGGCGGTCCTGGAAAGCCGACAGGCGGAACAGGTAGTTGGGCTCCCTCACCCACTCCACCGGCGCACCCGTGGGCGCGGTCTTTGTTCCGTCGGGGTGGGTCACCACGTCGGCTTCGGCGTAGAAATCCTCGTCGCGGACCGCGTACCAGCCCTCGTAATGGCCGAGATAGATGTCGCCGTTCGCCGCCAGCCTCTCCCACAGCGCGGTGGCACCGCGCTTGTGGCGCGGGTCGGTGGTGCGGATGAAGCCGTCGTTGGAGATGTCCAGCCGCGCCAGCATGGCGCTGAACGCGGCGGACATCCGGTCGGTGAACGCCTGCGGTTGCAGTCCGGCATCGCTCGCGGCCTTTTCCACCTTCTGGCCGTGCTCGTCCGTGCCCGACAGGAAATACACGTCCTCGCCGTCCAGCCGCTTGAACCGGGCGATCACGTCGGCGGCAACCGCCGTGTAGGCGTGCCCGATATGGGGCGGGCCGTTCACGTAGAAGATCGGAGTCGTGACGGTGTAGCTCATCTCAGTCCCGGGCGGCCCGGCGCGCCTCTATCATGGCGCTTTCAACAGCGCCAAACCGGCAACCGTCGCCTGCCGGCGGTCCATGTTCGACCGCTCCGTCTCCTCGGCCAGCCGGCCAATCGCTTCGGCCGTCTCCGCCCAGCGCAGCGGCGAGCGGCTGCGCACCAGCCGGTCCTGCACCGCGTCGGCCGTGCCACGTATGCTGGCCGAGACGGCGGCCGCGATGCCCCGCTGCAGCAGGCCCATGAACGTCTCGAAGGCTGCCTGCTCGCGCAGCGCGTCCGCCATTTCGTAGCCGCGCAGCAGCGCGATCTCCGGCCCGGCCGCCAGCACCTCGCCCACCATGGCGGCCAGCTTCAGCCCGCCCTCCTCGGCCAGCGCCAGAGCGCGGCCAGGCGCGCCGTCCACCATGGCCGCCAGCGTGGCCCGGTCGGCGCCCGGCATGTCGGGCAGGTAGGCCGCGAGCACGTCCAGCATGTCCGGCCGGGACAGCGGCGCTAGGGCCAGGTGACGGCAGCGGCTGCGAATGGTGGGCAGCAGGCGGCCCGCGGCCGAGCAGACCAGGATCAGCACGGCCCGGGCCGGGGGCTCCTCCAGCACCTTGAGCAGGGCGTTGGCCGATTGCGCGTTCATGTCCTCCGCACCATCGACGACCACCACGCGCCAGCCCCCCTCGGCCGGCGTCAGGTGCAGGAAAGGCGGGATGCCGCGCACCGTCTCCGCGGCGACCTGCTTCTTCATGCGTTTCTTCTTGTCGTCCCACTCGCGCTCCACCGTCAGCAGGTCGGCATGGGTGGCGGCCGCGACGCGCCGGAACACCGGGTCGCTCGCCGGCATGGCCAGGCTGTCCGCGCCGCCGGCCAGCAGGCGGCGGGCGAAGCGGTAGGCCAGCGTTGCCTTGCCTACGCCCTCGGCGCCGGTGATCAGCCAGGCGTGGTGCAGGCGGCCGTACCGCAGCGCCTCCAGGATCGCGGCCTCGGCGGCGCCGTGGCCCACCAAGCCCGGGTTTTCACGCGGCGCCGGTGCGCTCACGGACAGGCCACCCGCAAGGACGGCCGGCAAGCATGAAGGCGGCTGACCTCGCCCAGGCCGAACGCCACGGCCATGAACACGGCGCTGAGCGCGAAGGGGACGTCGTAGCGCTGCAACCGCTCGAACAGGAACGAGACGCCGTAGGCACACAGGGCCTGCCCCAGCGCGAAGGCGAGCGTGGCCCGCCGCCAGGCTTCACGCCGCGCTGTCTCGTCCGGCCCGGCCAACGCCTGCGAACGGCCGAGGATCAGCACGACCAGGTAGTAGTAGGCCGGCTGGTGGTGCTTGTAAAG
>CAXUGD010000126.1:0-8424 GCA_964250355.1 uncultured Acetobacteraceae bacterium
GGGCCGGGCCGGCAGCCGCGCCGGGGCTCGCGGTGAACGCGCTGGCCCAGGGGCTGGACCATCCGCGCTGGCTCTACGTGCTGCCCAATGGCGACATCCTGGTGGCCGAGACGAACGGGCCGAACCTGCCGGCGGACCATGCGGGGCTGCGCGGCTTCATCGGCCAGCTGGTGATGAAGCGGGCCGGGGCCGGCGTGAAGAGCGCCGACCGGATCACGCTGCTGCGGGAGCGGGCGCCGGGCGGCGCGGACCGCCACACCTTCCTGACCGGGCTGCACTCGCCGTTCGGCATGGCGCTGGTGGGTGGCAACCTGTACGTGGCCGATACCGACGCGCTGCTGCGCTTTCCCTACCAGCCCGGCCAGACGAGCATCACCGCACCGCCGGCCAAGCTGACCGACCTGCCGGGCGGCCCGATCGACCACCACTGGACGAAGAACGTGGTGGCCAGTGCCGATGGCACGACGCTGTACGTCAGCGTCGGCTCCAACAGCAACGTGGCCGAGAACGGCATGACCGCCGAGACGGGACGCGCCGCGGTGTGGGAGGTGGATCGCGCATCCGGCGCGCACCGCATCTTCGCCTCCGGCCTGCGCAACCCGGTGGGCATGGCGTGGGAGCCGGCCAGCGGCGCGCTATGGGTGTCGGTGAACGAGCGTGACGAGATCGGCAGCGACCTGGTGCCCGACTACATGACGGCCGTGCGTGACGGGGCATTCTATGGCTGGCCGTACAGCTATTACGGCCAGCATGTGGATGTGCGCGCGCAGCCGCAGCGGCCCGAACTGGTCGCCCGTGCGGTGGCACCCGACTACGCGCTGGGCCCGCACACGGCCTCGCTGGGGCTGGCGTTCTCGCGGCCGGGTCTGCTGCCGGCGGCCCTGTCGCAGGGCGCGTTCGTGGGCCAGCACGGCAGTTGGAACCGCGCACCCAGGAGCGGCTACAAGGTGGTGTTCGTGCCGTTCAGCGGCGGGCACCCGGCAGGGGCACCCAGCGACGTGCTGACCGGCTTCCTGGACGCGGACGGCAACGCCCAGGGCCGTCCGGTGGGGGTGGCCTTGGACCGGGAGGGCGCATTGCTGGTGGCCGACGACGTGGGCAACACGGTGTGGCGCGTGACCGCGGCCCCGGGAGCCGCCCGGTAATGGCGGTGTTGCCGCGCTTCCTGCGCAGACCGGACCCGTCGGCGGTGGCACCCCTGGCAGTGCCGCCGCCCCCCGCGACGGGGGATGACGAGGCGGCCGAGCTCGGCTTGTTTCTGCTGCGCACCGGCCGCGGCAACTGGCTGGCCGTGCAGCCCGGCTCGGCCGACATCGTGATGGCCGACCTGGTGATGCCACAGACGGCGCTGCTCGCCTGCGTGCCGCCCTCCTGTCCGCAGGCGAGCTTCCTGGTGGCGCCCGACGGCCGGCGGATCTCGGTGGAGGGCGACGGGTTCGAGGGTCCGGCGGTGACGGCGCGCCTGAAACGGGTGGAGGCTGCGCGGGTGGAGTTCCGCCACCCGCTGGCCCCTGGGCGGCACCTCGGCGTGGTCACCGGCGTGCCCACCGGCAAGCCGAACCGCGTGCTGTTCGACCGCGTGGGACACCCCGTGCTGGACCGTTTCGAGCTGCATCCGGCCGGGCTGGACCGCCTGGCTGGCGAAGCCCGGGCCATGCTTGCGGAGATGGCCCGGGCCACGCGCGCGCCGATGTCGGCGGACCGGCTGATGGGGCAGCTTCGTGACGGCACCGTGCGCCTGGCCTTGGCCGAGGCGCTGATACGCGTGCTGCCGGCCGACGAGATGGCAATGCTGGCGCGCCGGTTGATGACCGACGCGGCCGATCTGGCGCTGCTGCAGCGGGCGATGCCGCGGGACGCCTGGGTGAACGCCGAGATACCGGGGCTGCTGGCCTGGTGCGCCCAGGGACGGCCGAAGACCGGCCGCGCCGTCTCGCCGCCAAGCGAGGACCACCTGGCCGTGCTGCAAAGCGGCGCGCTGCGGCCGGAGGCAGGCCTGGCGCTGCAGGCGATGGCGCGCCGCACGCTGTCGGCGCGCCGGCAGGCCGCGGTGCTGGGGACGGCGCGCAACGAGGGCGCCTACCTGCTCGACTGGGTCGCCTACCACCGCGCCGTCGGCTTCGACCACGTGGTGATCTACAGCAACGACAACGACGACGGTTCGGACGAGCTGCTGGGCCGCCTGGCGGACGCGGGCGAGATCAGCTGGGTGCGCAACGAGCTGAGCCCGCGCTCGCGCGCGCAGTGGAAAGCCTACGGCCACGCCTTCCAGAAGCTGCCGGACCTCACCGATTACCGCTGGACGATGGTGCTGGACATCGACGAGCACTTCGCCTTCCGGCCCGACCTGTTCGGCTCCGTCTCCGACGTGATCGGCTGGCACGAGCACCAGCACGTGGAAGCGCTAGCCCTGCGATGGCTGACGTTTGCGGCCGGACCGGAGGATGTGTGGCACGACGCGCCGAGCACGGAGCGTTTCCTGCGCCGCGGCCCGGAGGTGGACCCGGTGTTCAAGAGCCTGGTGCGCTCGCACCTGTTCTGGGACTCGCACTGTCATTTCCCGTACCCGGCGATGGACCTGCCGTTTGCCTACCGTATCGAGGACGGTGCGCCCTGCCACCACATGGGGCTGCTGAAGGGTGTGAAGATCCCGAAGGACGCCGTTACCGCCGACAGCGTCTGGATATCGCATTACATGTTCCGCAGCGCCGGGGAGGCCTTGATCAAGGTGGCGCGCGGCTACGCGCTGTGGAGTGCCGAAAGCGTCACGGCAGACCGGAGTGCCGTCGCCGAGCGGCTGGAAACGGTGATGCAGCGCTTCCTGGGGCTGGCCACCAAGCCGCGCGTGGAGGATCGGCGCACCCTGGACTGCGCGCCCGGCCTCCAGGCAGAGATCAAGCGTTTGCGCGCGCTTCCGGGCGTGCACGCCTGCGACCGGGCGATCAAGCGGCGCTTTCCCGATCGGATCGGCGAGGTGACGCAGGCGTTCCTGGACGCGCCGATGCCGCCCGGCCAGTCCGCGGCGCATGCGGCGTTCCGCAACCTCCTGGCGCGCCAGGCTGCGGCATCGCCGGCGTTTACCACGGCTTAACCGGCGGGGCGTTATGCTCGGGCTTTCCGATGGAAAGGTGACGCATGAACATCTCGTCTGCCCTGGCCGGCTACGTCCACTCTGCCGTGGTGCAGCCCAAGCCCGCCCAGCCCCGCCACGCGCACAGCCACGGTGATCGGGACGGGCGCATCGGCAACACGCAGCAGCAGCAGCAGCAGGCCTCCACTGCGCAGCCGGCGGCCACGGGTTCGGTCAACCTGCTGGTGTAGCCTCCGCTTGACCTTCGTCCGGTAGCGGGCCAGATCGGGCCATCTTGCAAACCGATGTGGTCATACTGGGCGCGGGTGCGGCCGGGCTGATGTGCGCGCTGACGGCGGGGCGGCGCGGCCGGCGCGTTGTGGTGCTGGACCATGCGCGGCAGGCAGGCGAGAAGATACTGATCAGCGGCGGCGGGCGCTGCAACTTCACGAACGTGCAGTGCGGAGCGGAAAACTTCTTTTCCGAAAACCCGCATTTCTGTCGGTCCGCCCTTGCACGCTACACGCCGCAAGACTTCGTTGCCCTGGTCGATAAGCACCGGATTGCCTGGCACGAGAAGACGCTCGGCCAACTGTTCTGTGACGGCTCTGCGCGGGCCATCGTTGCCATGCTGCTGAGCGAATGTGCCGCGGCCGGGGTGGATGTGCGCTTGCAGCAGCGCGTGGGCGAGGTGTCGCGGGCGGACCGCTTCCTGGTGCAGACGGAGCACGGCACGGTCGGCGCCCAATCGCTGGTCCTGGCGACGGGCGGCTTGTCCATCCCCAAGGTCGGGGCGACCGGCCTGGCATACCAGATCGCCGGGCGGTTCGGCTTGGCGCTGACCGCAACCCGTCCGGCGCTGGTGCCGCTGACCTTGGCCGCGAGCGACCTGGCGCGCACGCAGGCGCTGGCCGGCGTTTCTGCCGAGGTGGTGGCCCGATGCGGGCGCGCGGCGTTCCGCGAGGGCATGGTGTTCACCCATCGCGGCCTGTCCGGACCGGCCATCCTGCAGGTCTCGTCGGCCTGGCGGGAGGGTGGCAGCATCACGCTCGACCTCCTGCCGCAGGCGGCCCCCGGCGTCCTGCAGGCGCGCAAGCGGATGCGGCCGAAAGCGGGGCTGCGGGGGGCCCTGGCCGAGTTGGTGCCGCAGCGCCTGGCCGATGCGTTCCTGCCGGAGGACCTGGCCGCGCCGCCAATGGGCGAACTGCCGGACCGGGCACTGGCGGCGCTCGAAGGCCAGCTGCGGTGTTGGCAGGTCCGCCCCTCGGGCACCGAAGGCTACGCCAAGGCCGAGGTGACGCTGGGCGGCATCAGCACGGCCGGCCTGTCGCAGAAGACGATGGCGGCGCGCGACGTGCCGGGCCTGTTCGTCGTCGGCGAAGCCGCCGACGTGACCGGCTGGCTGGGCGGCCATAATTTCCAATGGGCGTGGGCCAGCGGCGTGTGCGCGGGCGAGGCGGCCTAGGCCGGATCAGGCGACGGGAATGACACCCGGGTAAGGGTCCAGGATGCGCCGGATACGGTCCGGAACGCGGCTTGCCGGCACCTTGCCGAGCCTGCGCCCGATCTCGTCGCGCCAATCCCCCAGGGGCTCGGGTAGGTAGAGGAAGACGACCGCGACGTTGACGGCAATCTGCTTGCGCCCGTCCTTGACGTAGATACCGGACAAACAGCCCCGCAACAGATCGGGCGGGCAAAGCGGTGACGCTGTCATGATCATGGTAAAGAGTTCGTAGCTGCTGTCCGTTTGTTCGCCGTAGAAGTAAAGGTAGTCTGCAACCGGGTACACGACGCCCTCGTAGCGCCAGCACCGGATCTCGTCGCGCTCCACATCGTCCGTGATGTAGGGATTCAGCATGCGGAACTGGATGCCGGCGGCCTCCAGACTGCCGATCTCGACGAGCGAGCCCACGTAGCAATCCTGGATGCCGTGTGCCTTCCACCAGGCGAGGTACTGGCCCCCGTGGATCGCGAAGCTGGCGGCCCAAAGGTGGCGGTGCGCATAGATGGACGACATGGCGACGGCGCGGCCGGCCTCCCGCAAGGGTGGCTTGCGTGTCTGCGCCTCCAGCGTCTCGGCAAACAGGTCCGGTGGCTGCCGCCAGGCCTGGGCCGGCACGTTGAACAGGCGGCTGAGTGCGTCTAGCCGCTCCTGTGTCGGCGGCGTCGCGCTGTGGCGCAGACGATTGATCGTCGAGCGGTCAACCCTCAGGGCTGCCGCGAGGTGTTTGTCCCGGTGGCCCGGGCCGAACCGCATGTGCATCGCGTGGCGCAGGTTCTGCCGGAAGTGTTCGTCCAAGCAACCTCCATACAAACGTATGCCGTTTCAATCGCCTCGATCATCGATGCACAACCGTGCACGCTTTGCACAGCAACAACACGGATTGCACCGTTGTTGCAAATCGATGACTGGTAACAAGGCCGCTGAACATACGGAGATGCCCATGCGTGCCCTGATCGCGCTTACCGCGGCCGTGCCGCTATGTGCCTGCAGCATGATGGAGGACGACGTGGCCCGGACGCACGACCGTGCCGCGAGCTTCACGGTCCCATCCGCCTACATGACAGCGGACGCCAGGATCGTGACGCAGCGGCGCCATCCCGTGACAGGACAGCCGGTCGTCTGCGTGGAGCCGTCGCCCGATGCGATGAGGGCGGTCTCCACCTCGGCAAAGGGCGATCTGAGCGGTGGGAACGGCGCCGTCACGGCAGCCATCGGGCTTTCGGGTGCCTCGGCCGAGACTGCGGCCGAGCTGGCCGGCCGCACAACCGCCTTGCTCGGCTTGCGGGAAGGCCTGTTCCGCGCCTGCGAAGCCTACGCAAACGGCACGATCGGCAGCAGCGCCTACAGCCTGGTGCTGGCGAAATACGGACAGACGATGACGACCCTGTTCCTGGCACAGGACATCGCGGGGGCCGCGGGCGCCGAGGGCAAGGCGCTGGCCACCAGCGCGATGCTGGCCGGCGGCAGCGACGCGGCATCGAAACCGTCGGGCGACACGCAGAAGAAGCCTGCGCCTTCCCAGGCCAGCTTCCTGCCCGGGCAAACGACGCCGCGGCTTTGGCCGGCTGTCAGCCTGGGAGGCACACCGCCGGCCAGGAAGCCCAAGACCAAGGCCGGCAGCGCACCGGACACCGCGTCCAAACCGACGGACGCCGTTCAGTCCGCAGGGGTCTCGGCTACCGCCGCGCTGGCTCTGGTGCGCATGAACGAGGACTACATGATGCAGCCGCAGGGACTGATCACGACGCTGGTCACCGCGTGCATCGAGGAGAACGATCCCACGAGACAGCGCATGGCGAGAGACAGGAACACCTATCTCGACGGGCTGTGCGATCAACTCCAGAGTCTGGACGCGATCGCGCGCTACCAGCAGACCTACGCCAAACTGGCAGAAGCCCTGCCCTTGGTAGATCCCGCGACGTCCGGCCCCACGTCCCGGCACCGATAGGGAGGCTGCAGCGATGCCGGACGTGGCGGACGCAATCTCCACCGGCCTCCGTGGCGAGCAGGTTCAGGTCGGCCTGATCCTTGTGCACGGCATCGGCGAGCAGGGGCGTTTCGAACACCTGGACACCCATATCCGCGGGGTGGTGGCCGGCTTTAAACGCACCGGCGCCGAAGTCACGGTCGAAATCATGAGCGCCGACACTGCCGCCTTCCACTCCGGCCAGGACACGTGGCACGGCGGGCCCCATCCGTCGATCCGCATATTCGTCCGGCGTGGCGAGGCGCTGACCACTTTCAACGTACATGAGGTCTGGTGGGCCGACATCAACGAGCCCTACTCGGTGATGAAGCAGGTCAGGTTCTGGGTCTGGGGGCTGTCGGTCTGGTGGCATCCAGGACAGGACAAGACGGGCCGGACCGCAACCCAGGCCATGATGATCGACCGGTTGGCGCAACCGCCCAGCGGCTGGACCGAGGCGTGGGTTCGCATAAGGCTGTTCGCCATAGGCTGCACCTTCCTGATGGGCAGCTTCACGATTGGCGCGCTGACCGCGGTCGCCATGCGGCTGTTGAACGTCAAAGCGCTCCCCCTCGTCAGGACGTTCGTCAACTACCTGTCCAGCGTCAAGCTGTACAACCAGTCGCAGCGGGCCGGTGCCGGCATCGGCGTCAACGCCGATTTCCTAGACACCATCGGCGAGCCGCCCCGCGATTCGATCCGCCGGCGCATGATCCGCACGATCGCCGACCTGGCCTGCAACGACGGGTACGAGCGCTGGTACATCCTGGCGCACAGCCTGGGTTCGGTCGTGGCCTTCAACGGCCTGATGGAGCCGGGCCGCGGCTGGGCCGGCTATCTGGACGAGGCGAGGCTGACCGACCTGCGCCGCAAGGGCATCGTGTCGGTCGAGGACCGGGATGCGGGGGACATGATCCCACCGCGCCCGCTTTGGAGCACAAACGGCGAGGTAGTGGACCGGACGCGGATCTTTGCAAAGTTCGCGGGGCTGCTGACCTACGGATCGCCGCTCGAGAAGTTCGCGGCAATCTGGCCCGCCCGCATCCCTGTGTTCGTCGAGCCGGCCTTCAAGGCCGATACGGCTTGGGTCAACATCTTCGACCCGACCGACTCCGTCTCAGGCGTCATCGGAAGCTGGAACGCGCTGTCGTCGGCGCTCTGTCCCAAGGTGACGAATATCGGCTACCGGTCCAGCGACGTGCTGCTGCTGGGGCACATCAAGTACCTGGAATGCCCGTACCCGGTAAGCGGCGAGGTGGTCGGCGCGCGGCTGGCCGATCATGTCGCGTGCTGGCTTCTCGGCGACCCCGGGGCGCTGGTGGCCGTGCCCGATCGGCCGCGGTTCTTCCAGCCGCATGGTCCGGCGGCCAGAAGGAGGGCCTATGCCGGGCTTGCCCAGTGGGTGACCGCCCTCGCCATCCTGACCGTTCTGGCAGCCTATTTCGTGCCGGCATACCCTTCCATGCTGAATGGCTGCCATTGCGAGATCCACGCCTGGCGGTCCTTGATCACGTGGTCTTTCTGGCGGCCGATCGTCTCGTGGCCGGTGCACGCGCTCGCGACGATGGCGTCCGCCACCTTCGTGTGGCGTTGCGTAGAGTTCGTGGGCTTCACCGTCGGGGCGACGTTCGTAGCTGGCGTCGCGTTCGCGCCCAAGCGCCCGAAAGTTCCAGCCCCCGAAAGCGAGCGCGTGTAGCGTACCACGAACGGAGGATAGAGCGCCGGCGGTCAGGCGGTAAACATGATTCACTTGCGACAACGTTACGTCCATCCGATAACGCAGCGGTTCAGGCCGTGATACACCTGACGAACTTGGGGCCGAGTTTGGCACTAGGGTGTGGACTCATTGAAGCCAGCTGCCGACGATGACGGCGAGGCAGACGC
>CAXUGD010000127.1:0-8361 GCA_964250355.1 uncultured Acetobacteraceae bacterium
CGCCGAAGGCGCCCGAAGGGCTCGATCTTGAGGGCGAGACGCCGGGGCAAGCACATTCGACAGCAAAGAGGGACAACGTTCTCCGTTTCGATAATTAGGCGCCCGGGAGCTTACGGCTCGGCCTGGGTGGGGAGCTCGCATTTGTTGTGGATGGCCGTGGCGGCTACGGCCGCGTGGCCCATCGCCACCACAATCTGGTCCAGGCCGCGCACGATGGCGCCCGCGGCGTAGAGGTTGCTCACGCTGGTCTGGTTGTGCTCATCGACCACCAGCGTTGCGCCCGGGCCCTGCTCGGCACCCAGCTTGCAGGCCAGCGCGGTGCGGTGGGTCTGGCCCAGGGCGGAGTAAAGCACGTCGAACCGCAGCTCCTGGCCGTCATCCATGCGGAACGCGCCGATGCGGCTGCCTTCCACCTGAAGGGCCCGGATCGGCCTCTCCACCAGCTTGATGGAATGCTTGGCGATCAGTTCGCGGTCGTCCGGACCGGGAGTCATGGCCTGGCCCAAGGTCAGCAGCGTCACGTCGTGGGAGTAGGTGCGGGCGATGAACACCGCCTCGTTCAGCCCCTGGGTCCCGTGGCCGATCACCGCGATCCGGCGGCCGCGCGCCTCGTAGCCGTCGCAAATCGGGCAGTAACGCACCAGGCCGTGGCGGATGGCGGCCGGCAGGTCGGGAAGGTCGGGTTCTATGTCCAGCACCCCGGTGGCCAGCAGCACGTGGCGCGCCCGCACCAGACCCCCGCCATCGCCCTCGATCCTGGCCAGGAAGCCGTGCGGCACCGGCTGCAGGTCGGCCACCGTGCCGGCCATCGTCTCCCCGCCGTAGCGGGCCACGTGCGCGCGCTGACGGGCCAGCAGGTCATGGCCGGACAGCCCGTCCGGGAACATCGGGATGTTGTGGCTGACGGGGATCCAGTTGGCCCGCGGCTCGCCGCCATCGACCACCAGGAAGCGGCGCTGGAAGCGCGCCAGGTACAATGCCGCAGTCAGGCCGGCCGGTCCGCCGCCCACGATCAGGCAATCCAGGCTTGGGGCCTCTGACATCCGCGCTTGCTCTTTCCCTGGGCCAGGCGCGGCCTGGCAGGGTCAGCCGACCTGTTCGACGCCCCACTCATCCTTGGCCTGTGCCGCAGTGCGGTTCAAGACCACGCGGCCTTCCGCCACGGACTGCACCGAGTCGAGGTGGATGAAGTGGTGCTCGCCGCTGGCCGCGGGATCGGTCCGCGTCAGCTTCAGCCGCTGGCCCAGCACGTGGTCCACCGTCCCCACATGCCCCTGGTCGGACCCGACCACCTCCATGTGCTCCTTGATTTGCGAAGCGTCGATCATCAGCGTTCCTCCTGTCGGCCAGCTTCCACGAACACCGCGCCTCTACATCGGTTCCAGTTTGTTCAGGCCTTCAGCCTGGCGCGCAGCTTCTGTGCGAGGCTGCCACTGCCGTCCAGCGTGTCGGGCGGTGCGGCACCGCGGTCGGCCAACTGCTCCACCAGCCGGCTGGCGATCAGACCGCGGTGGCCGCTCTGCCAGTTGTCCGATGCGTCGTTGTCGGGCATCCAGTTGGGCAGTTGCAGCATCAGCCGGCGCGCCAGCCCGTCCAGCAGCGGCTCGTAGGTGGCGCGCAGCGCCGCGAGCGTCTCGCGGCCGCCGGGGCCGGCATCCCAGTGCAGCCCCGCCTCGGTCAAGCGCGCCACGATCTGCTCGTAGCCGTCCTCGGGCAGCCTGTCCCCGCCATCGTAGCGCGAGGGCTCGACCGCGAAGGACCGCGCCATTTCCACGATCACCTGCCGCGCCATGGTGAACGTCATGCGCGCCTGCAGCGGGTGCATGTCGCTGACCCCCACCAGGATCAGCGCACACGCGTCCATCACCGCGGCCATGCCGGTGAGCCAGGACTGGTTGTCGTGCTGCGAACGGTAGAACACCAGCATCGGGTAGGACAGGTGGCTTTCCAGCAGCACCGCACCCCACTGCTCCCAATCGTCCAGCAGCACGTCGAGCTTTTCCAGCCCGCCGTCGGCATGGCGGCTCAGCAGAGTGACGGCGGTGGGCGGGGTGCCGGCCCGGACGTCCAGCCGGATCACATGGGCCTCGCGGCGCGAGAACAGCTGGTATAGCACGGGCAGGTAACCGATCACCAGCGCCAGGAAGCCCAGGCCGGTGCCCGCTTCCACCACAGCCAGCGCGCGGGCGGGCAGGCCGTGGGGCACCACGTCGCCATAGCCCAGGGTGAAGAAGGTGACGCCGCTCATGTAGAGCTGTTCGGCGATCGGCGAGGGGTGGCCGCGCGGTTGCAGCCCCCATTCCAGCACGCCGAACGCGGCGATCAGCAGGGCGGCCCAGAAGGCGAACAGCACAACCATGGAGAGCGGGCCGAACACGCTGAGCAGCCGTTCGCGCCCCGGGCCCGGGCGCGCCGCGCGGGCCAGGCCGGTCCAGACAAACCAGGAAAACCGGAAAAAGAAGCGGGTGATGCGGATACGCCGGATCACCCGGCGCGGCAGCAGCATGACCTCGAAGGCATCCTGCAGCACCAGCGCCATGACCAGCACGGCCGCTGCCATGGCCGCCAGTTTCAGTTCCATGATGCGGGCCGATGCGGTGGAGGCACGACGGGAGGAAGTGTGGGCAGTCGGCAGACACGAAAAGGGGCGGCGGGCCTCGACCCGCCGCCCCGTTCGGCAGTCTGCGCGCGACTTCTTGGCGTGCTCGGCGCTGGTGCTGTGCGCCTTGGTCGCCGTCTCGTGTGCCTTCGTCGAGTGGCCGTGGGCCTCCGTCGCATGCTTGTGGGCGGTCTCGTGGTCGCCCTTGTCGTGATGCTCGGCTGCGGTGCGGTGGGCCTTGGCGGCCTTTTCGTGATGCTCGGCTGCCTCGTGATGTGCTGCTTTGGGCATGGCTATCCTCCTAGATGTAGCGCCTTCTCAGGACGCGGAAATGAAACGGTCTTGATGCCGGAAAGTTGCTGGAGGCCAGGGACGTGCCCTGGCCTCCCGCCCGCCTAGGCTGCGGATGGACCTAGAAGTCCATCCCGCCCATGCCACCCATTCCGCCCATGCCACCGCCGCCACCGCCCATCGGCGCCGATGACTTCTCAGGACGCTCGGCAACCATCGCTTCGGTGGTGATCATCAGCGAGGCGATCGAGGCCGCATGTTGCAGCGCCGAGCGCACCACCTTGGTGGGGTCGATGATGCCGGCCGAGACCAGCTCCTTGTAGGCACCAGTCTGCGCGTCGAAGCCGAAGTTGTACTCGCCGTTCTCCAGCACCTTGCCGGAGATCACGGCACCGTCCTCGCCGGCGTTCTCGCTGATCTGGCGCATGGGCGCCATCAGCGCGCGGCGGATCACGTCGATGCCGAACTTCTGGTCGCCGTTCTCGCCGTTCATGTCCTTCAGCACCAGGCTGGCACGGGCCAGGGCGACGCCGCCGCCCGGAACAATGCCTTCCTCGACGGCCGCACGGGTCGCGTGCAACGCGTCGTCAACGCGGTCCTTGCGCTCCTTCACCTCAACCTCGGTCGCACCGCCCACGCGGATCACGGCCACGCCGCCGGCCAGCTTGGCCAGCCGCTCCTGCAGCTTCTCGCGGTCGTAGTCGCTGGTGGTCTCCTCGATCTGGGCGCGGATCTGGGCGCAGCGGCCCTTGATGTCTTCCGACTTGCCGACGCCCTCGACGATCGTGGTGTTCTCCTTCTCGATCAGCACCTTCTTGGCCCGGCCCAGCATGTCGAGCGTGACGCTCTCCAGCTTGATGCCCAGGTCCTCGCTGATCACCGTGCCGCCAGTCAGGATGGCCAAGTCTTCCAGCATCGCCTTACGGCGGTCGCCGAAGCCCGGCGCCTTCACGGCTGCGATCTTCAGGCCGCCGCGCAGCTTGTTGACGACCAGGGTCGCCAGCGCCTCACCCTCTACGTCTTCCGCGATGATCAACAGCGGACGGGCGGACTGCACCACGGCCTCCAGCAGCGGCAGCAGGGTCTGCAGGCTGGACAGCTTCTTCTCGTGGATCAGGATGTAGGGGTCGTCGAGCTGCGCCGTCATCTTCTCGGCGTTGGTGATGAAGTAGGGGCTCATGTAGCCGCGGTCGAACTGCATGCCCTCGACCACGTCCAGCTCGGTTTGGATGCCCTTGGCCTCCTCGACGGTGATCACACCCTCGTTGCCGACCTTCTGCATCGCCTCGGCGATCATGCGGCCGATCTCGCTCTCGCCGTTGGCACTGATGGTGCCGACCTGGGCGGTCTCGGACTCGGACGTGATCTTCTTGGTGCGCTTGGCAAGCTCGTCCACGACGGCGGAGACCGCCTTGTCGATGCCGCGCTTGAGGTCCATCGGGTTCATGCCGGCGGAAACGGCCTTGCCGCCCTCGCGGATGATCGCCTGGGCCAGCACGATGGCGGTCGTGGTGCCGTCGCCGGCCACGTCGTTGGTCTTGCTGGCGACTTCGCGCACCATCTGGGCGCCCATGTTCTCGAACTTGTCGGACAGCTCGATCTCCTTGGCGACCGTCACACCGTCCTTGGTGATGCGCGGAGCGCCGAAGGACTTGTCGATCACCACGTTGCGGCCCTTGGGACCGAGGGTGACCTTTACGGCGTCGGCGAGGATGTCCACGCCCTTGAGCATGCGGCTGCGGGCGTCTGAGCCGAAGCGTACGTCTTTACTGGCCATGATAAAACTCCAAAAGTAAGGTCAGGGGCGCTGCCCCTGGATCCCGCTGGGGCCAGTCGGCCCCAAACCCCATTTCTGGGGGCGGGGACTCTGGCCGATGGCGGGCTATAGGTAACGGGTGTTAGGCTGCCTTTTGCGCGCTGGCGCTCTGGCCCTCTACGACACCCATGATGTCGCTCTCCTTCATGATGAGCAGCTCCTGCCCATCAAGCTTCACTTCCGTGCCGCTCCACTTGCCGAACAGCACGCGGTCGCCGGCCTTTACGTCCAGCGCCACGATCTGGCCCTGCTCGTTGCGGGCGCCGGCGCCTACGGCGATCACCTCGCCCTCCATGGGCTTCTCCTGGGCGGTGTCGGGGATGATGATCCCACCCTTTGTCTTCTCCTCGGCCGTGATACGCCGAACGACCACACGGTCGTGCAGGGGACGAAATTGCATGTTTGCTCTTCCTGGACGGTTGGCGAACGCCCCAGCACCGCCGCAGCGCAAGGCCGGGTGGATGGCCGGAGGTCGTTCTGCGAGGGGTGTTAGCAGTCTAGGGGGAGGAGTGCCAGCGAAATCGGTGATAGCAGGTATGTGCAGATTGCCGGAGATCAGCTTCGATCGAAGCGCGCCAGCGCCCGGCCTGACGGGATGACCCTGTAATCTCTCAAGTAGATTGCCCTCATCCACCAATCCTGTGATCGAGTTGTCCCCGACGGTCTGCCTTTCGACTACGGTTTGTTGCCGGTCTTGAGGCAAGACGTCCTGTGAACAAGCAGGCAAGCTGCTGAATACTTTACATGGGTGGCCTTGAATGCTGGCCCGTGGCGGCTGTGGCCGGCTAGCGGACCTCCTCCGGCCCAAGAGGCGTCTCGATGGCCAGGCCTTTCCGGCCGGCATAGTCGATCAGCGCGGCTTCGAGCACCGCGCCGACCGGCATCTGCTCGGCATCGGCCAGGCGTTGCGCCAGGGCCAGGGTGGCTTCGTCCATCGAAACCGTAAACTGCGTGTGGGCCATGGGTGCCGCCTGCCTTTCAGATGATGCAACCTCGATCTTGCGCGCGCCAGTCAAGCGCGTGATGCTCGGCCCGACAATGCGCGGCGGTGCGGTCCGCCCGACAGGGCCCGGGAACGCGGCGCGCCGCCCTGTCTTATGAGCGTGTGTGGGAGGACATCGAGGCCATGCCGTTCGATCCGGTCAGCAGCGCGGGCCAGCCTGGCGGCGCACGGCAATCGCAGCCCAGCCTGTGGCTCGGCCTGCGGCGGGGCGTGTCGCGCACCTGCCCGGCCTGCGGCCAGGGGCGGCTGTTCTGCGGCTACCTGGCCGTTATCGGCACGTGCCGCGCCTGCGGCAACGACAACGAGCAGTACCCGTCCGACGATTTCGCCCCCTACGTCACCATCTTCCTAACCCTGCACCTGCTGACGCCGATCTTCGTCGTCTGCGACCGAACCTGGAACCTGCCGCTATGGACCGAGGCGGCCGTGACGATCCCGGCCTTCCTCCTCGCCGTCCTGGCCATCCTTCCTTTCGCCAAAGGCGGCGTGATCGGATTCGCCTGGGCTTACGGCGTTACGCGCAACCAGGCCGCCGATAGTTAAGGCCGCGTGGGGTCGAAGCGGCGGGCCAGCTTGGCGCCGTAGCCGCCATACTCGGGCTGCAGTTGCGGCAGGGCTGCCGCGAACGACGTCACCTGCTGCATGAAGCGTGTCTCGAACATGAACGCCATCGTGCCGGACAGCTTGTGCGGTTTGAGCTCGGCGCTGCTGGCGCCCTCGAAAGCGTCGCGGTCCGGGCCGTGCGGCAGCATGGTGTTGTGCAGCGAGAAGCCGCCGGGCGAGAAGCCGCGCGGCTTGGCATCGTAGGCGCCGTAGATCAGGCCCATGAACTCGCTCATGATGTTCATGTGGTACCAGGGCGGCCGGAACGTGTCCTCGGCCACCAGCCAGCGGTCCGGGAAGATCACAAAGTCCATGTTGGCGGTGCCCGGCGTCTCGGACGGCGAGGTCAGCACGGTGAAGATGCTGGGGTCGGCATGGTCGAACAGCAGCGGACCGACCGGCGAGAAGCGGCGCAGATCGTATTTGTAGGGCGCGTAGTTGCCGTGCCAGGCAACCACGTCTAGCGGCGAGTGGTCGATCTCGGTCTGCCACAGCGCGCCGCCCCACTTGACCACCAGGCGGGACGGCGCGTCGCGGTCCTCGTAGGCGGCCACCGGCGTCAGGAAGTCGCGCGGGTTGGCCAGGCAGTTGGCGCCGATCGGGCCGCGCTCCGGCAGGGTGAAGCTGCCGCCGTAATTTTCGCACAGGTAGCCGCGCGCCGGCCCGCCGCTCAGCTCCACCCGCAGCTTTACCCCGCGCGGCACGACGGCGACCTCGCCGGGCGCCACGTCGATCACGCCGAACTCGGTGCACAGGCGCAGCGCGCCCTCCTGCGGCACGAACAGCATCTCGGCGTCGGCGTTGTAGAAATACGCGTCGGCCATGGACGCGGTGACTAGGTAGATATGCGCCGCCATGCCGGCCTGCGCCGCCGCGTCGCCGGCCGTGGTGACGGTGTGCACACCCTCGACGAAGGTCAGCGCCCCCGAGGGCAGCGGCAAAGGGTCCCAACGCATCGGCGCGGGCGGGACGGCCTCGGCCGGGCACGGGGCCGTGCGCCAATGCCCGGCCGGCGCAGGCCGGAAGCGGCCCCAATGGCTGACGGTGGGCCGGATGCGATACAGCCAGCTGCGTTCGTTGGCGGCGCGCGGCGCGGTGAACGCCGAACCGCTCAGCTGCTCCGCGTACAACCCGTAGGCGCAACGCTGCGGCGAGTTGCGGCCCACCGGCAAGGCGCCGGGCAGCGCCTCCGTCTCGAACCCGTTGCCGAAGCCGGTCTGGTAGCCGATCGCGGGCTGCGACACCCCGGCGGTTTCCGTCGGTGGCCTGGGCAGGGTGACGTTCATCGCTGTCTCCGGTGGCTTCGGTCTCGTGGACCGTTCGCAGCCTAGGCGGTCCCGGCGTTGCCGGACAACCGGCGCACCCCGGCTGGACGCCGTGGCGTGGCGGACAGGGCCTATCCGGCCAGCACCTCGCCGCCCCAGCCGCGTACCAGCTCGGCGACCGCGGCACCCGGCGAGGCGTCGATCAGCAGGTCGGGGCGCAGCTGGCGCAGGGTTTCGGTCTGCGTGCCGGGAGCGATCACGCAGATCAGATCGACGCAGGCCAGCCCCGCCGCCTCCGCCAGGGTGCGCTTGGCGCCGTCCGCATCGGCCTCGACCGCAGCCTCCAGCCCCAGCACCAGGCGGTCGCAGGCCGCGCGCGCGGTATCCAGCCGGGTGCGGCTGATCCGGCGCTGGTCCGTGGTGATCAGCCCGGTGCGCAGCCCCATGCGCCGCCACCGGTCCACCTGCTCCACCGCCACCTCCGTCGCCACGATCTTGCGCAGCGCGCGGCCCTGGGGGGTCAGCATGGCGACCAGATCGGTGCCCTGGGCCACCGCCATGCCTGGCTGGCCGGCCGCCACCCCCATGGCCAGGTTGGCCAGGCGCGCGGCCACCGGCAGCTTCAGGCCGGTCGCCAGCCCGGCGGCCAACGCCGAGACGACCGTGTCGGCCGATCCCGCCAGGTCGAACACCTCGGAGATGCTGGGTTGGAGGTGCAGCGCGCCCTCCGCGCTGATCAGCGACAGCCCGTCCGCCCCCCTGTTGACCACCACGGCGCCAAAGC
>CAXUGD010000128.1:0-8309 GCA_964250355.1 uncultured Acetobacteraceae bacterium
ATCCTGTTCCGGTTGGGCGGCGTGCTGGCCGACGGCACCGCTGCGGCGTACTACCGTTACGGCATCGGCTTTTCCCAGCACGCCGTTGCCAACGCGAACTTCTTCGGCTGGGCGGGAACGCTGGCCGGGGCCGGGGCGGGTGCCTGGTTGGTGCTGCGGCTAGGCACGTTCCGGGCGCTGATGCTGACCGGGCTGATGCGGGCGGCCTCGCTCAGCCTTTACGTGATGCTGATGGCGACCGGGCCCCAGGGCTGGGCGCTGACGCTGAAGATCGTGGGCGAGAACTTCGCCTCGTCTTGTGCCGACATGGCGTTCCTCACCTACCTCTCGGCCCTTTGTTCGGCCTCCTACACCGCCACCCAATACGCGCTCCTGTCGGCCTTGGCCGCGTTGGCCTTCCACACGCTGGGCGGCTTGTCGGGCTATGCGGCCGAGGCGCTCGGCTACCGCGCCTTTTTCACGGGAACGGTGGTGGCCAGCCTGCCCGCCCTGCTCATCCTGTTGCAATTACGCCGCAGGACGGCCGGGCACGCCGCCTGAGGCCACCGCGCCAGCCGGCCCAGCCACTCGCGGCGCCAAACCGGCGCGCGTCGCCGAAAACCCCAGTGCACATCACGTTATTGCGATTTCCGTTTAGATGCGCGCCCTGAACGAACGGCGATGGTGCAGCGCACAGTCCGCATCGCAGAGCAAACAGATAAACGGGCCCTTGTTGCGCGAGAGACGCAGCACTGTGGCAAGTCTGCAGAGGTTTTCCAAGCAGACGCAACATCGTTACGACCTCGATTGACAACCTTCGGTAGTCGAGTTTTTCGAACCTTCAATCTTATGCCGCTTTTACCGTTCGGCGCGCATAGATGATTGGCTCCTGCAAAATTTCTGCTTGCCAAGCGGCACGGCTGTAGTCTCAATGCGTCGAACGCATCACAGGTTCGCGACCGCAACATAGGTCCGGGAACCTTCGAGACACAGGAGACTGCATGCCCCGAGCCGCCATCGCCCCGCTATCCTGCCTGGCCTTCGCCGGCGCCGTCCTGTGCGCCGGGCCGGCCCTGGCGGAGACCGGGCAGGGCGGCGGCGGCGGCATGGCCTACACGGAAAGCGGCGAGGCGAGCTGGTACGGCCCGCGGCACGAGGGCCTGCGCACCACCAGCGGGGAGCGGTTCGACAGCACAAAGCTGACCGCCGCCCATGCCAGCCTGCCGATGGGCAGCTACGTGCGCGTCACCGTGGAGCAGACCGGCCGGTCTGTAGTGGTGCGGGTAAACGACCGCGAGCCGCCGCACGGCGTGCGCTGCATCGACCTGTCCCACGCGGCGGCCGAGCGGCTGGGGATCGCCGCCCGTGGCGTGGCCGACGTGTCGCTGGCCCAGGTGACTGCGGACGACGCGACGGAGGTGGCCGATGCGCCGGAGGCGGTGGGCCTGGGCGTGCGCCCCCTACACAGCTTTATTGGGCGACGTGGTCGGCTACATACGCGCCCCGGGCACCGATAGGCTTCTCCTCGCCCACCGTGCTGTCGCGCACCGTCTGCAACTCGAGCTCGGCGTTCAACTCGGCGCCCACCAGCACCGCCAGCGCGCTGACGTAGAACCACATCATGACGCCCACCACGGCGCCCAGCGGGCCATAGGTGGCGTCGTAGCTGGCCAGGTGCTGCACGTAGAACGAGAACAGGGCCGAGGCGAGCAGCCATAAGAGTGTGGCCACCACCGAGCCGGGGGTGACCCAGCGCCAGGCCGCGCTGCGGCGCGAGGGGCCGAACCGGTATAGCAGCGAGAGCGCCAGCAGCACGAAGCACACCAGGGCCGTCAGGCTGCCCGCGCGCGCGATCACCGCGGCATAGGTGGTGACGTGGAAGAACGCCTCCAGCGCGGGCAGCAGCACCAGGGCCGCCAGCCCGATCACGGCCGCCAGGATGCCGCCCAGCGTCATGCCCAGGGCGGTCAGCTGGAAGCGCAGGAAGCTGCGCATCTCGCGTTCCTCGTAGGCCAGGTTCAGCGCGCCCAGGATCGATTTGGTGCCGGTGGCGGCCGACCACAGCGCGATCAGGATGCTGATGGCCAGGCTGAGGGTCAGCGTGCCGGCGGGCTTGCTGACCAGTAGCTGCACCCGGTCGGCGATCAGCTGGTAGGCGCTGGGCGGCAGCAGACCGCGCAGTACGGCCATCTGTGGCCCCACCGTCGCCGGGTCGAACACCAGGCCGTAGATGGAGACCAGCATGGAGATGGCGGGGAACAGCGCCAGCGTGGCGTAGAAAGCGCAGCCCGCGGCCGAGAGAGAGATGCGGTCGGTGATGACCTCGCGCGCGGTACGCAGGATCACGCGTTTCCAGCCCGACCAGGGGATGTCGGTTGGCGTGCGCGCAAGGCGGCCCAGCCGCGCCGAATCGGGCCGGCGCGCCACGGCTTCCGCGCTCAGCATGTCGCCCCGCGCCTTAGGGGCGGGGGCCGTGACGGCGGGCGATGCGGTGCCGGGATCGTCCATGGTCGCGCTGCTAGCACCTCGACAGGTTCCGGCGAAACGTGGCCTGGGCGGGCGCGGTTGCGCGCCGTCTGCCGGCGGGGCCGCACCGTGCGGACGTTGTCGCGTTGTTAACGCATCGTCGGGCAGATTGGCGCTATGTCCAAACCGCGGTTGCAGCGCCGGAATGTGATCACTAATCAGGCGCGAACGCGGCGGAAAGGCTGGCCCGAGTGACACCGAAGATTGCGCAGTTCCTGGCAGACAAGAAGCCGGCCACCCCGTGCCTGGTGCTCGACCTCGACCAGGTGGAGGCGAATTTTTCCGCCATGCGGGCAGTCTTTCCGGACGCCCACATCTACTACGCCGTGAAGGCGAACCCGGCACGGCCGGTGCTGGAGCGCCTGCTGGGCCTGGGCAGCCGTTTCGACGCCGCAAGCTGGGAGGAGATCCGGCTGTGCCTGGCCGCCGGTGCCACGCCCGACCGCATCTCGTTCGGCAACACCATCAAGAAGGCGTCGGCCATCCGGCAGGCGGTGGCGGCCGGCATCGACCTGTTCGTGTTCGACTGCGAGGCCGAGCTGGAGAAGCTCGCCCGCAACGCGCCGGGGGCGCGCGTGTTCTGCCGGCTGGCGGTGGGCACGGTGGGTTCGGTCTTCCCCCTGGCGCGGAAATTCGGCGCCGGCATGGAGCTGGCGGCCGAGCTGATGCTGCGCGCCCGCGAGCTGGGGCTGGACCCGTACGGCCTTTCGTTCCACGCCGGCAGCCAGCAGACCAGTGCCGAGGCGCACGAGGCGGCGATCGGCCAGGTTGCCATGCTGTTCGACGAGCTGGAGCAGTCGGGCGTGAAGCTGCGCATGATCAATCTGGGCGGCGGCTTTCCCACCCGCTACCAGGAGGACATTCCCGCGATCGGCAGCTTCGCCCACGGCATTCATCGGGCGATGCAGTTCCATTTCGGCAACGCGCTGCCCGAGATGCTGGTGGAGCCGGGCCGTTACATGGTGGGCAATGCCGGCGTTGTCAGTACGGAGGTGGTGCTGGCCAGCCACCGCGTTCGCCACGATCCCACGCGCTGGGTGTACCTCGACATCGGCAAGTTCGGCGGGCTTTCCGAGACGGAGGGCGAGGCGACGCGCTACGAGATACGCACCCCGCATGACGGCGGCGAGGACGGCCCGGCCATCATCGCGGGTCCCACCTGCGACAGCGCCGACATCCTGTACGAGAAGGCGCCCTACCGCCTGCCGCTGGCGCTGCGCGACGGCGACCGGGTCGAGATACTGGCCACCGGCGCCTACGTCACGACCTATGCCAGCACCGGCTTCAACGGGTTCCAGCCGCTGGCCGAGTACTATATATAGAGCAATCTCACTTCAGACCGGAACAGCTTGACGTGAGATTGCTCGCCAAAACAAAAGCTAGAGCGCGCTGACCGTTTACGGTCAGGCTCCACGCGCTCTGGCGGCGTCCACACCGACGGCGCAAGCCAGCCCCAACAGCGCGCCGGCGATGCAGTCGCCCAGGAAGTGGAAGTCGGCGCCCAGCAGGCCGGTCGCCACCAGCGCGGGCAGGGCCGCCCAAACCGGCCGGAAGCGGCGCTTGGTGTGCCGCCAGGCGACCGCGCAGGGGGCGGTGACGACGGCCGTGTGACCGGACGGAAACGACGCCCATCCCGGCCCGCCATGGAACGGGAAGAAGCCCCAGCGGCGGTCGCCGATCCAGGACGGGTTGTGCCCCACCCAGGTTTCCGGCCACAGCCGGCCGAAACCGTGCTTCAGCACGTCCTTTGCCGCGTCCGCCACCAGCGTGGCGATGCAGGCGGCCAGCACCGTCCGGCCCACGTTGCCCGGCCGCCATCCGAGCAGCCAGGCCACCCCCGCGCCCGCCAGGGCAAGCACCGCGCCCGGCACCGGCACGTCGGCGATGAGGGTGAGCCAGACGCACCAGGCCGGCCGGTGCAGGCCGTGCATCAGCGTGGCGAACGGCCTGTCCAGCAGTAGGACCGCCAACGCCACGCTCACCGCGCCGCCCGCCAGCATGGCCGCCGCGACACGCCGGTTCGCGTCCCGCTCTCCTATTAAGTGCAAGGACCGGGTCATGCGAGCCTTTGCGCGCATTCCCTCTCGCGGCGAGGCTACGCGCCGCCCCAGTGCATCGTCAGGCCGCCATCCATCGTCCAGGTCTGGCCGGTCACGTAGTCGCCGCTGTCGGCAGCCAGGAACAGCGCCAGCGCCGCGATCTCCTCCGGCTGGCCGGGGCGGTGCCAGGGAATCGCCTCCATGCTCTTGGCGCGGGCGGCCGGGTCGTCCAGGCGCTTCTGCGTCATCGGCGTCTGGATCAGGCCGGGGGCGATCGCGTTCACGTTGATCTTGTCGGGCGCCACCTCCACCGACAGCGAGCGCACCAGCGAGTTCACGCCGGCCTTGGCCATGCCGTAAGGCGCGCTGCCGGCGGTGGGCAGGTGGCCCGCGACCGAGCCGATGAACACCAGCCGGCCTTGCCCGCCGGCGGCACGGCGCAGCTGCAGGAAGGAGCGCGCGCAGAACAGCGGGCCTTTCAGGTCGGTGTCCAGCACGCGGTCGAGCTTCGCCTCGTCCATCTCCGCCACGGTCGTGCTCTCGCCCATGCTGACGCCGGCGTTGGCCACCAGCACATGCGGCGTGCCGAGCGCGCCCGCAGCCGCCGCAAAGAAGCTATCGACCGAGGCCGGGTCGGCGACATCAAGCTGGCCCACCCACGCTTTCCTGCCCGCCGCCGCCGCCATGCCGCGTGTCGCCTGCGCGCCGTCCGCATCGGTGTGGTAGCCGATCGCGACGTCGGCACCCTCCTCGGCGAACAGCTTGGCGGTTGCCTGGCCGATGCCGGAATCGGCACCGGTCACGATCGCGATCTTGCCTGCAAGCTTCATGAATCGGTCTCCTCTAGCGGTAGGCGGAGCCATCGGCCGTGCGCGCCGGGTGCAGCACATACTGTCCGTCGGCCGGCACCGCCACCTGCACGAAGTCGCGTGCCAGCCGGTCCAGGGCCGTGCGCAGGGCGGGGCCGTGCATGGCGTGGCCGTGGCCGGTGACCGCGTATTCCGGCTGCAACTGGGCCAGCACCTCGACCGAGCGGCGCGACGCCTCCCAATCCGCGGTGAAATACATCGGCGGCCCGTGCAGTTCCGGCGCCTGCGTGGCGGCCGCATAGGCCGATTCCTGCGCGGTGGTGATAAAGGCGTCGCCGGCAATCATGCCGCGGTCGGCCTCGCGCCAGAACGAGACGTGGCCCACCGAATGGCCGGGCGTGTGGATCCAGCGCCACCCGGGCATGAAGGGAACGGACCCGTCCTCCGGCAGCGCGTGCAGCCAGCGCCGCACGTCCACCGGGCTGCGCGGAAACAGCGGCGACAGGCGTGACATCAGGCCGCCGCCCACATGCGGGTCGGGCGGCGGGTAGGACGACGTGCCGTTGAGGTAGGGCAGCTCATGCGGGTGCGCATAGATCGGCACCTCCCACACGGCCGCCAGCGTTTCCAGCATGCCCACGTGGTCGAAATGCCCGTGGGTGAGCACGATCGCGCTGGGCTTGGCATCGGCGCCGAACCGGTCGCGCACAGCGCGCTCGATGACCCCATGCGTTCCGGGCAGCCCGGCATCGATCAGCACCCACGGGCCGCCGGGTGCCCCGGCCAGCACGATGTTGACGATGCCGAGCCGCCGGTAGGCGAGGTCGGGGGCAAGCGAGATGACGCCCTCCCTATCGGCATCGCCGAACAGCGCCGAGGGATCGACCGGAACCTGCTGTACCATGCGCACCTCCGGCGGCCTGAACCGCCGATCGGGCCGCGGGTTTGCCGCCGTTACGCTGGCGAAGTCTGGGTTGCATTGTCGGACAGCACCCGGCGGCGCACCACGAACCGGGTCACGCCGTACTGGGTCAACACCAGCGCCACCTTTGAGCTGAGCGGAAACACGCTGAGGAACCAGGCCACGGTGCCCAGGCTGGCGTACAGCGCCAGCGCTAGGTTGGCGGCCGCCGTCGCGAACATCAGCGCCGACCAGACGTAGCCGAACGCGAAGCAGACGTCGCCGGCACGCGCCTTGGCGATTGGCGGCAAGTAGCGGTTTTGCCAGCCCGGCTTGAGCATGACGCAGCCGACCGCGCCATAGATCAGCGTGGGCTGCACGACCGCGAAGCGTGGGTTATGGGTGACCAGCGAAGCCGTGCCGAACACGACCACCAAGGCCAGCAGCAGCCACTGCATGGCGTCGATCGGTATGCCGCGCAGCTTGCTGTAAGCGGCCTGGCCCAGGCCTATGGCGATGGACAGTCCGGTCGCCAGCAGAATGCTGTGGCTGAGCGAGTACAGCGCTAGGAAGGCCAATGTGGAGAGCAGGTCGGCCAGCAGCCACTTGCCGGCGTGTAGCAGCGGATGCAGGCGCCGGCCGTCTTCCGCCGTCAACGCATCGCTCATCGCCCTACCTTTCGCGCAGCCTCGGCATCAGTTCGACGAAGTTGCAAGGCGTGTGCCGCACGTCCAATTGCCACACCAGGATGTCGTCCCAGGCATCGCGCACGGCGCCGGTGCTGCCGGGCAACGCAAACAGGTAGGTGCCCTGGGCCAGCCCGGCCAGCGCGCGCGACTGGATCGTGGAGGTGCCGATCTTCTGGTAGCTCAGCATACGGAACAGCTCGCCGAAGCCGTCGATCCGCTTTTCGATCACCTGGTCGAAGGCCTCGGGCGTCACGTCGCGACCGGTGACCCCGGTGCCCCCCGTCGTGATCACCACATCGATGGCGGGGTCGGCGATCCAGCGGCGCAGGCGGGCTGCGATTGCGGGTGCGTCGTCGCGTTCGACCGCGCGGTCGGCGATGCGGTGGCCGGCGGCCTCGATCCGGGCGGCCAGCGTGTCGCCGGAGGTGTCGTTGGCGGCGGTGCGCGTGTCTGACACGGTCAGCACGGCGATGTGGACGGGCTTGAAGGGGATGGTCTCGTCGATGCGCGACATGTTCAGTTCAGCCTGACGATTGCTTGCTGGATGCGCCGGCGCGGCATCCCGCCGCGTTCCGGGGTGAAGGGGGGCCAAGCGCCGGCGGCCAGCGCTTCCAGGCTGGGCGTCGGGAGGCGGAAGCGCGCGGCGTAGCCCCACAGGTCGGTCAGTGCGCGCTGCACGAAATGGCGGGTCTCGTCGGCCTGCAGCGTCTCGATGAACAGCAGCGGGTCGGGTTCGGCCGGCATCTGGGCCGCCCAGTGCTGCACGGCGCCGGGGCCTGCATTGTAGCTGGCCAGCACGCGCAGCAGGTCGTCGCCGACCAGGCCGGGCTGGGCGAGGTAGGCCAAGTAGGCCTGCCCCAGCCGCAGGTTCTGCCCGGGCTCGTGGAGGGCGTCGGCCGAGACGGCAGCGCCCAGCGTGCCCGCCGTCTCCGGCATCAGCTGCATCATGCCATGCGCGCCGGCGAGCGAGACGGCCGCGCTGTCGAAATTGGATTCCACATGCGCCACTGCATAGACCAGCGCGCGGTCCAGCCGGAAGCCGCCGCTAGGGCGCAGGCTGGGCACAGGCAGGTCTGCCCTGGTCGCATCCACCACCCCGGACAGGTCGGCCACCAGCGCGTGCAGCCCGGCCGCCCCTGCGACCAGGAACAGCGCGCGCGACAAAGCGGGGTTGCCCTCCACGCCCGGCCACAGCCGCCGCAGCTCGGCCTCCGCCCTGGCCGGCTCGCCAACCTGTAGCAGCGCAAAGGCCCTGCGGCCCTGCGGCGTTGCGGCAATGCCGTCCACGTCGGCCTGGGCCAGCGTTGGGCTGGCCGGCGCTGCGGCCGGCGCCAGGCCGAGCTGCTGCCGTGCCATCATGCCGTAC
>CAXUGD010000129.1:0-8282 GCA_964250355.1 uncultured Acetobacteraceae bacterium
GCTGCCCCTGGACCCCGCTGGGGCCGGGAGGTTCCAGACCCCTTACTGCGCTGCAGCTAGCGCGTCGGATATGCGGCGGGCGAAGGCGGCGGGGTCTTGCGGGGGCTCGCCGTCCTGGACGCGTGCTATGTCCAGCAGCGTCATCGCCACGTCGCCCAGCGCCTCGCCCTGCTCGGCACGCCTCGCCAGGGACGCGATCAGCCGGTGCCTCGGGTTGATCTCCAGCAGCGGCGCGCTGCCGCCGAAACCGGCCGGCCCCGCGCGGCCGGTGCGCCGCATCAGCCGCTGCAGCTGCAGGTCGGGACCCTGCAGCTTGGCCGAGAGCACCACGGCACTATCCACTAGGCGGTCCGTCGCCCGCACGTCGTCCACCCGGTCGCCCAGCGCTTCCTTCAGCGCCGCCACCAGCTTCGTCACGTCGGCCGCCTCGCCCTCCTGCGCCGGCGCCTCGAACTTCGACAGGTCGGCCGCACCCTGGGTCACGCTGCGGATCGCCTTGCCCTCGTACTCGCTCATCCGCTCCGGCCAGAACGCATCGACGGGATCGGACAGCAGCAGCACCTCGATGCCGCGCGAGCGGAACCCTTCGAGCTGCGGCGAGCCGGCCAGGCTACCCGCCTCGTCGCCCACCAGGATGTAGATCGCCTCCTGCTCCGGCTTCATGCGGCCCACATACTCGGCCAGCGACACCCAGCCCTCCTGCTTGCCCTCCTCCCGATGCGTGGAGCGGAAGCGCATCAGCTCGGCCAGGGCCGCACGGTGCTCCGTGTCGTCCCACAGGCCTTCCTTCATCACCGCGCCGAAATTGTCCCAGAAGCCGTGATAGCTTTCTGCATCCTTGGCACGCGTCTTCAGTTCGCCCAGCACGCGATTGGTGACGGCCTTGCGTATGCGCGCGAGCACCGGGGTCGCCTGCAGCATCTCGCGGCTCACGTTCAGCGGCAGGTCCTCGGTATCCACCACGCCCTGCACGAAGCGCAGCCAATCGGGCAGCAGCTTGGCGTCGTCGGTGATGAACATGCGCTTGACGTGCAGGCGCACGTGGCTGGTGCGGTCGCCCTCCACCGGCTCGAACGGCCGAGCACCAGGGAAGAACAGCAGCGCGTAGAATTCCAGGTTGCCCTCGGCGCGCCACTGCAGCGTGGCCCAGGGCGTGTCGAAATAGTGGCCCAGGTGGCGGTAGAGCTCGGTCGCCTGCTGCTCGGTCACCTCCGCCTTCGGCTTGCGCCACAGCGCCGTGCCCTCGTTGGCCGGCTGGTCCTTCCCATCGCGCGCCACCGTGATCGGCAGGGCGATGTGGTCGGCCCATTTGCGGATCGCCGTCTCCAGCCGGTACGCTTCCAGGTACTCGTCGGCGTCCGCCTTCATGTGCAGCACGATCGCCGTGCCCGGCGCGTCGCGCGTTCCCGGCTGCAGCGTGTAGTCGCCGCGGCCGTCCGAGGCCCACAGCCAAGCCTCGTCCGTGCCCGCCTTGCGCGACGTGACCTCGACGCGGTCGGCCACCATGAACGCGGCGTAGAACCCCACGCCGAACTGGCCGATCAGGCTGGGGCGCTCGTCGGGCTTCGCACCTTCCAGCGAGGTCGCAAAAGCGCGCGTGCCCGACCGGGCTATGGTGCCCAGGTTCTGCGCAAGCTCTTCGCGCGTCATCCCGATACCCTGGTCCTCGACGGTGAGCGTGCGCGCCGTCTTGTCCGGGACCACCCGCACGCCGGCGCCGTCCGGCAGGCTGAGCGCGGGGTTGGAGAGCGCCTCGAAGCGCCGCCGGTCGGTGGCGTCGGCTGCGTTGGCGACGAGCTCGCGCAGGAAGATCTCGCGCTCGGAGTAGAGGGAGTGGACGACAAGGTCGAGCAGGCGGCCGACTTCGGCGCCGAATTGATGGCGTTCGGGGCTGGCGGTCTCGGGGCTGGCGGTGTCGCTCATGAAGGTTGTTCTCCTGCGCGCGCGAGTTAGGGAGTGCCGCCCCGCAACACAAGCCTGTGCCCGGCGTGCAGCCGCCAACCTCCTGCCGAGGCTCGATCCCTACGCGCCCGGCATGAAGCGGAAAAGCGCCGTCTGCTTCACGCCAGGTCCCCCGAACGTCTTCATCTGCGGGATGTGCGAGGCCGTGACGTAGATCGCTCCATCCGGGCCTTGCGCCATGCTGTCCGGCCATAGCAGGCGCGGGTCCTGCGTGGCCAGCACCAGCGCGCCGTCCACCCTGCGTCGCACCGCGTTCTCGGTGTAACTGGTGAAGTAGAGCGTGCCGTCGCGCGCCGTCAGCAGCCCGTCGGCCGGCACCGTCCGGCCGAGCGTCTGCACCTGTTGGGCCAGTTGGCTGTCGCTCAGCGAGGTGTCGAACAATGCCGCAACCTCCACGCGGCGCAGCGTGTCGCCCGTGCTCGCCTGCCAGTAGGCATAGGTGCCGGCAGCATCGAGGGTCAGGCTGTCGGCGTTGAACGTTGCTGGCTGGCCGTCTGCCATGCGCAGCTGGCGGCCGTGCACGGTCGGCACGAAACCCGGATCGTGCCGGGTGAGCGGCAGGCCCGCCAGCACGCGGCGGATGGCGCCGGTAGCCACGTCCAAGGTCAGCAGCGAGCCGGGATGGCCCGAATTGGTCAGCACCGCGCGCTTGCCGTCCGGCGTGAATCGTATGTCGTTCAGGTAAGTGCCCTGCGGCGCCACGTCCGGGCCGAACGGATAAATGCGCACCACGCTGTTCGTGGACAGGTCGATCTGCACCAGCTTCGGCCCGTGCGCCACCTCGAACTGCAGGCCGGGCGCGGCCGGGTCCAGCACCCACAGGAAACCCAGCGGATCGACGACCACGCTTTGCACGCATACGAAATGGTCTTGCGGTGAAAGCGGTGCGGCGTCGCGGTAAGCGTTCCACGCCGCGTTCGGAAACGGCGTCAAACGGCCGCCGGCGCCCAGTTCGGCCACCGATATCGGAACGTCCTGCTCCCACCGCGGGAAGTTCACAAAGATGCGGCCGCTGGGCGAGACCGCGACGCCGGTCACTTGGTGCGGATCGGTGAAGGTGGCGACCAGTTCCAGCGGGCTGGCCGACGCTGCCCTGGACGGCCGCGTGGCAAGCGCGAGCGCCGAGGCGGCGCCGCCCGCAAGGAGGTGGCGGCGGCGAAGGGCAGGGATGGTCTGCATGGTATGTCCGATGTCCTTATCCGTTGTCCCCCGACATGCGACCGGAAAAGCCGCGCCAGACAAGACACGAGCGCGTTAGACAAGCCCGTGAGTCCCCGCCGAATCGGGCGCTTGCCGAAACGTTGCGAACCCGGTTGTATGGCCACATGAGCCTCGCCACCATCCGCAGCTTCGCGTTTTCCGGGATCGAGGCCGTGCCGGTGGAGGTGCAGGTGCAGATCTCCTCCGGGCTGCCCGCCTTTCTGGTCGTGGGCCTGCCGGACAAGGCGGTGGGCGAGGCGCGCGAGCGGGTGCGGGCCGCGCTCACCGCCATGGGCCTGTCGCTACCGCCCAAGCGCGTGCTGATCAACCTGGCACCGGCCGACCTGCTGAAGGAGGGTTCGCATTTCGACCTGCCGATGGCGCTGGCCGTACTGGCGGCCATGGAGGTGCTGCCCCGCGAGGAGGTAGCCGGCTACGCGGCGATCGGCGAGCTGTCGCTGGACGGCAGCCTGAACCCGGTGGCTGGCGTGCTGCCGGCGGCCATCGGCGCGGGGTTGCAGGAGCTGGGGTTGATCTGCCCCGGCTGCCAGGGCGGCGAGGCCGCCTGGGCCGGCAGCGTGGAGGTGCTGGCGCCGCCCGACCTGCTCTCGCTAATCAACCATTTCCGCGGCTCCCAGGTGCTGACCCCGCCCGACACGGCGGGCCTGGCCGCCGGCGCCCCGGCACCGGACTTGGCGGAGGTGAAGGGCATGGAGACCGCCCGCCGCGCGCTGGAGATCGCCGCGGCCGGCGGCCACAACCTGCTGCTGGTGGGCCCGCCCGGCGCCGGCAAGTCCATGCTGGCCGCCCGCCTGCCCGGCCTCCTGCCCGACCTGCTTCCCGCAGAGGCGCTCGGTATTATGTAGCAGATCACCTATTAAAAAGGTAGTCAGTGTTTTGCGTTGGCGTCATACTAATCCACTTACCGGAGGATCGCATGACCGACTACGTTCTAACCGGCTTGGTCAAGCGCCGTGCCGAGCTGGCCGGTGAGGTGGAGGCTCTGCACAACCGCCTCTCGGGGCTGCTACGCGACTTGGAGACGATAGACGCGGCCATCCTCCAATTCGATCCCCAGCACCGCGTAGAGGCCATCCGGCCCCGCGCCGTGCGGCCCCCGAAGGATTGGGCGAACCGGGGCCAAATGAGCCGGATCGTGCTGAACATCTTACGTCAGGCTGCCGAGCCGATGACCAGCCGGGATATCGCGCTGGAGCTGCTGGTGGCCCGCGCGTTGGACAAGAGTGACCAGAAGCTGTTCAAGTTGATGACGAAGCGGGTTGGGGTGGCGTTGCGGGTGCAGCGGGAGAACGGGGCCGTGCGGTCGGAGCAGGGGCCGGGGCAGTTTGTGCTTTGGGAGGTGGCGCGTTAAGTCCTCCACTTATCTAAAAACCTACTTGCTACCGTTGCAGCGTTTGGTCCACCGACCCCCATAATAATAATTGTCATGCAAACGATTGTTGGAGCATGTAGCAGAGACAAACCGCCGCCAAGCAAAATGGAGAAAAATGCAATATTACGAGCATTATTTTGACCTTTGTTTAGTCGAGTTTCCTGACCTAATGATTTGTCAGACTCAATTTTCTGTCTTTTCTCTCTCTGAGCATCGACTACTGCGATTATGCGGTCAGAAAAATTCGCTTTTCTATCGTCGTAAGCGAACAGCATGTTAGGAGCAGGGTATGGGCACCCAGAAACTGAAATCATCGAAGCAAAACGGGCGACTTCATGAGGGTCTTGGACATTCAGCCCCATGTTCTGTAGAATTTCTACAGATTGGGCTGGAACCTCATATTGATCCTGGTCATCTGCGACTTCGTTGTCGTCCGTATTACTAGGCGTGCTCTTGAGTGGCGAGACGCCCCTTCGCTCTGGGCCTTGGTATGGGGCGCTGTCGTCCAAAATTCACCTTTGTAGCAGTCGGAGCATGATGTGCCAGCCTCAATACGTCATGTTGCTCGCAAACAGATGGCAAGCAATGTGACACATGCTGTATTAGCACGGTCCCAGGCAATGCAGCTTGAGCAGCTTCGATGTCCCCTTGAAAAGCCAAACAGTCAAGGTGAAAACCAACAGCGTCATTGATGCACAAGACTTCAAGAGCTACTGCTTCTCGTGGAAACGGATCGAATGCTTGTCCAGCACCCTCCACATAATCAGCAATTTTAGCCCAAAAGGCTTGGGAATCCGCCGTCGCAAGCCTTTTATCATTACTATTGGTTGTCATGGGTTTGACATATGGTGACGTTCGCTTGATGCAGCCGAGCCTAAACCGAGAAGCTGCCCTGCGGTTTCGGCGGCTTCTGCGATCGTGGTATAAGGGCACATCATTTAGAACCACATAACGCCCAAGGTGGGCGCGCTGACAAGTCCAATTTTCCTTAAAATTGGCCAATTACCGCTGCCAGTAGCCCGCCCACACCCGGCTGACCGGATGGGCCAGCGCTGCACCCGTAGCAGCCTCGTGCTGGGCACCGTTAGCCTGGCGGCGGCGGTCCTCTTTCCAGGCCATTTCCGCCGCATAAAAGCCTAAGTAGGCTCCGCTGATGTGATGGTGCTGGCCAATCTCGGCGCGGCGTAGCCGGGCAAAGTAGCTCTCCGCCTGATTGGTGCAAGCGCCGTCTAGGCTGAATGCGACCGAGTGGTTGATGCGGCGCATCTCGTAGCGGGCGTGCAGCCGATCCCAGCCGCCAGCTTCGTCCGCATGAACCGTAGCGCCCATCGCGACCCGCGCCGCGATGAAGGGCACCGCCGCCGCTTCCGTGGCTGCTACGGTTGTCAGGGTGCGGCCGTCCCGCTCCCGCGCCACCACAACCGACTGGCGCTTGGCCGGCACGGTCAGGCGAATGTCCTTCCGGTCCGCCTTGACGTTCTCGCGCTTGGCATGGCCGCCAAAGTAGGCGCCGTCCACTTCCACGGTGCCGGACAGGGTGACGCCGGTTTGGCTGGCCGCAACCGCTTCACGGAGCTTGTGGGCCAGGACGAACGCCGTCTTGTATTGGACATTAAGGTCACGCCCGAGCTGTAGAGCGGAGATACCCTTAACGGCGTTCACAAAGATCGCGATGGCCGCCAGGTAGTCGCGGATCGGCAGCTTGCGGCTGGCAAAGATGGTGCCGGACGTAACCGTAAACTGATATTGGCACGGACGGCACTTCCAAGCGTGGCGGGTGGTGTAAGCATAGAGGTTCTGGCCTTGGCAGCGCGGGCAGAACGGCGCGCCGCCGTTGTCGGCAAACCGGATTGCCTGAAAGCGGCCATGGGCTTCGTCATCGGTCATGCGCATGATCGCACCGAGGCTCAGCGTGCGGGCTTTCGCGGAGAGCAGGAAGTGGCTGGCCATCGGATATACCCCAACGCTTTTCGTTGATGTAAGTTATATCCGTGGCAATGGTGAGCGTCAACGGTTTTCGTTGACAACCGCGAAAATAATTTGTAAGCTGAGCCTATGATTGCACCGCAACATAGCCGGGCGGCCCGTGCGTGGTTGGATTGGAGCCAAGAGGAATTGGCGAAACGTGCTAGGGTATCGCTCAGCACAGTGCGGGATTTTGAGAAAGGGCGACGCGACCCTATCGCAAACAACCTGAGTGCAATTAGTCGCGTGTTTGAGGACGCTGGCGTTTGGCCAATTTTCACGGAAGAGGGTGCCCCCCTGGGTATATCGGCCAGGAGGGCGAGTAGAGCTATCGGATCGACGGAGCAATCGGATACGCCGACTTAAACCGGCGTCGATGGATGATATGATTCACGGTTCCGAGATTTACCCGAACAAGGAAGGATATCTCGGTCTGGGTAAGGCCTTGAACGTAGTAAAAAAACAGAGTGTGACAGGCCTGCTGATGGGTGCAGGGGAAGCGTCCGCGTTTCATCGTTTGTGTCTTTCAGCTTGAAGACACCGCGCAAACGTGCAACTCTAATGAGCCGTGACGGCACGCTTGCTCGGTAATCTCGTGATTGGGATTTAGGCAGTGGTTCGATTGAGGCAGGTGTGCAACCACCTGCCTCAATCATTTCGGGATCATGCTGCTAATTCTCCTATCTGGTGGTTAGCGTCGTCCTCTCCCTCCTCACGATCCTCTTGAACGGTGCCGCCCATAAGCGGGGGCAGTGGTTCACCACGGGATCGTTTGTATTCTATAAACCTGTTGAGCAGGTCTAATCCGGCATCAGTAAGCTGGTAATCATTGTCAATGACCGACACGTTCTTACTAGCTAAGTCGGAAGTCATCTGATCTTTGACTCGCCTAACAGGCAGGTCTGTTGCCAGAACTATTTCGTCAATACTCAAGGGGCCATGACTCTTTAAGGCCGTAAACATTTGAAACCGCTGCGGACCTATGCGCGCCCTGATCTTTTGAGGCTCATCGGTGTCAGACTTTTTTTCTTTTGAGCCGAACAGCAACTCCATACTTGCCCGCTGCCTTTCTTCGTCCCAAACGAGAGACGACGGCTCTGACCATCCAAACATGCGCCGATAGATTTTCTCAGCTTCAGCCAGTGCAGCCCGTTCGGATTCGAGAATACGCCGCTCGCCTGCCAACACATCTAAATGGGCACGAGCGGCAGCTTCCTGCTCTTCGAGTACACGCACACGTTCGCTAAGCCCTTCCAAGGCTGCTTCATGTAGTCGAACCAATGCCTCAATATCTGACATACACCCGGGCGCAAACCTAATGACGCGCCCACTCTCTCACGTTAGAGCGGCGGACACAAGAGCGGATGTGGGTAAAGTTAGTTAGTGAGGAAGCGGCGCTAAAGCCGCGCCGCTGTAAGTGCGGCTGCGACACAATGGCACGTCAACGATAATGGGTGATCTGCTACATAATACCGGAGGCGCTGGAAGTCAGCATGATCCACAGCGTCGCCGGCCTGCTGGACGGCGGCCGGCTACTGAAACGCCCGCCCTTCCGCGAACCCCACCACGGCGCCAGCCAGGCGGCACTGGCCGGCGGCGGCTGTGAATTCCATCGGTTCAGTGGAGCCAACATCGGTTCAGTGGAACGTTGTTCCTCCCTCGCGGTACTCGATGCGGCTGTCCCGCGCGCCGTCGCCGGCGGAGCGGGACACGGGCGTCGGGAACCGGGTGCGCCGTCCGGCGCCACGGCCGGCGGCGGGAC
>CAXUGD010000130.1:0-6541 GCA_964250355.1 uncultured Acetobacteraceae bacterium
TGGCGGCACCGGGTGCGGCGGCGCGGACGGCCTCGTGCTCGGTGGCGCCGACCACCACGCGCCGCCCGGCGCCCAGGCCCGCGATGGCCAGCGCGTTGGCCTCTGTCCCGCCGGAGGTGAACACCACGTCGGCCGGTGCCGCGCCGAACCGGCCGGCCACGGACGCACGTGCGTCTTCCAGGACGCGGCGGGCTGCGCGCCCCGCGCTGTGGACGGAGGAGGGGTTGCCGGTCAGCGCCATGGCGGCCAGCGCGGCATCGCGGGCTTGCGGCCTGAGCGGCTCGGTTGCGTTGGCGTCCAGATAGACCATCGCGGCCGCATGTGGACCTTTGCGGCAGAAACATGAAGGCCATGTGACGATTTCAGTGTTAACTTGACTGCTGGCCTGCCTATATCTGGTGCTGACCTTAACCAAGGCTGGTGAGCGCCAGGGCAGATCCCGCCTCGGCGCTCCCAAACGTATCTCAATCCGACTGCGAGCGAGGCAGTGCACGCGCGGATCGTGGGCTTTTGAATTATGGGCGCGCCATGCCTCGGCGCCTCCGCTGGAAGATCGATATACCTATGCCCGAGGTGATGTTCGCCGGCCCCGATGGGCGCCTGGAGGGTCGCTACCACCACAGCAAGGAGAGCGCCGCCCCGCTGGCGCTGATCATGCACCCGCACCCGCTGCATGGCGGCACCATGAACAACCGCATCACCTACACGATGTACCAGAGCTTCCAGAAGCTCGGCTTTTCCGTGATGCGGTTCAACTTCCGCGGCGTCGGCCGCAGCCAGGGCCGCTACGACGGCGGGATCGGCGAGATCGGGGACGCAGCCGCCGCACTCGATTGGATGCAGATGGTCAATCCCAGCCATGGCGGGCTGTGGATCGCCGGCTATTCGTTCGGCGCCTTTGTGGGCATGCAGCTGCTCATGCGCCGGCCGGAGGTGTCGGGCTGGGTGTCGGTGGCGCTGCCGGCCGGGCCGTACGATTTTGGCTTCCTGGCGCCGTGTCCCTGCGGCGGCCTGCTGATCCATGGCGACCAGGACGAGCTGGTGCCCGAGCCGGGCGTGCGCAAGCTGGTCGACAAGCTGAACACGCAGAAGAACGTGACGGTCGATTACCGCATCTTCGCCGGTGCCGACCACGTCTTCGCCAACCATGCCGAGCAGGTGGGCGAAGCGACGGAGGATTACGTGAAAAAGGTGCAGGCGCGCAAAACCATGGCGCTGGCCGCCGATTGACGGCTCGGCCGGCCGCCGCCGTCACCTTGCCCTGCGGTGACGAAGTGGAGAAGCGGCGCGCAGGCCGTTGACAGCCGCGGCGCCTGAGGAGCCCATGGCTTGTCAAACCAAGCCTGGGAGCCTGCCCTATGACGAGACTTTCCCTGATCACCAGCGCTGCCGTGGCGGTCATCGGCTTGGCCGCCCATGCCGGCGAGAAAACGGCGCCGGTTGCCGGCGCCGGCTGGGGCTTCGATACCGCCGGCATGGACCGGACCGTCAAGCCCGGTGCCGATTTCTACGACTTCGCCAACGGCCGCGCGGTCAAGGCGATCGCCATACCGCCGGACCGTTCGTCGTACGGCGCGTTCATCATGCTGCGCGAACTCTCCGAGCAGCGCGTGCACGCCATACTGGACGAAGGGGCCGCGCACGTGGCGGCCCAGCCCACCGACGGGCTAGGCAAGGCCGCAGCGCTCTACAGCGCCTTCATGGACGAGGCAGCAGCCGAGAAGCAGGGGGCGGCGCCGCTGAAGGCGGAGCTGGCGCAGGTGGCGGCGCTGAAGACCGCGGCCGATTTCGCCACGCTGCAGGGCCGGGCGCAAAGCACCTTCCAGGGATCGCTCTTCGCGATGACGGTGCAGCCGGACGCCAAGAACCCCAACGTTTACGCCATACAGCTGGGCCAGGCCGGTCTGGGCCTGCCCGATCGCGATTACTACCTGGCGGCACAGTTCGCCGACAAGAAAGCCAAGTATAGCGGGTTCGTGACCAGGATGCTGACCCTGGCCGGCTGGCCCGACCCGGCCGGCAGCGCCGCCAAGGTAGTTGCGTTGGAGCAGAAGATCGCCGAGGCGAGCTGGGCGCGCGCCGACGAGCGCGACCCCGACCGCACCTACAATCCGATGACGCTGGCCGACCTGCAGCACAACGCGCCGGGTTTCGACTGGGCCGCCTTCTTCACCGCCGCGCAGCTGGGCACGCCGGACCGCGTGATCGTGGCTGAAAACACGGCCATTCCGAAGATCGCGGCCTTGGTCGGCGCCACGCCGCTCGACACGCTGCAGGCTTGGGCCGCCTTCCACCTGGCGAGCAACGCCGCACCCGTGCTGTCGAAAGATTTCGTCACAACGGCGTTCGAGTTCAACAATCACGAGCTGCAGGGCCAACCGCAGCAGCGCCCGCGCTGGAAGCGTGCGGTGGCGGCCGCCGAAGCGGCGCTGGGCGAGGCGATCGGCGAGGCCTACGTCGCCAAATACTACCCGCCCGAGGCGCAGGCCAAGATGGAGGCGCTCACGCACGACCTGCGCGCGGCGTTCCGCGCCAGGCTGGAGCACAACGACTGGATGGCGCCCGAGACGCGCCAGAAGGCCGTGGAGAAACTGGACGCGTTCGACTTCCAGATCGGCCGGCCCAAGAAGTGGCGCGACTATTCGAGCCTCAGCATCACGTCGGCCGACCTGTATGGCGACGTGGAGCGCGGCAACGCCTTCGACTGGGCGTTCCAGCGCGGCCACCTGGGCCACCCCGTGGACCGCGACGAGTGGGACATGACGCCGCAGACGGTGAACGCCTACAACAACCCCAACTTCAACGAAGTGGTGTTTCCCGCCGCCATCCTGCAGCCGCCGTTCTTCAACAAGGATGCCGACCCGGCAGTCAATTACGGCGCCATCGGCGGCGTGATCGGCCACGAGATGACGCACGGCTTCGACGACCAGGGCCGCAAGTTCGACGCGCAGGGCCGGTTGCACGATTGGTGGACGGCCGAGGACGCGCGCCGTTTCGACGCGCTGGGCAAGCGGTTCGGCGCCGAGTATGCGGCCATGGACATCATGCCCGGCGCCCACATCAACCCCGCGCTGACCATGGGCGAGAACATCGCCGACCTGGGCGGCCTGACGCTGGCGCTCGACGCCTACCACGCCTCGCTGCGCGGCCAGCCGGCCCCGGTGATCGACGGCATGACTGGCGACCAGCGCGTGTTCCTGGGCTGGGCGCAGGTGTGGCGCGAAAAGCAACGGCCCGACGCTGCGCGCCAGCGCCTGGTGGTCGATCCGCACTCACCCGCGATAGCCCGCGTGAACGGCCCGGTGCAGAACATCGACGGCTGGTACACCGCCTTCGACGTGCAGCCGGGAGGGGCCCTGTACCGCGCGCCCGCAGACCGCGTGAAGATCTGGTAGGCGAAACTCGTCATGGCCGGGCTTGCCCCGGCCATGCGCGGCTTCGTCGAGCGGCCTTTCAATGCTAGCCGTGCAGGTGCCGCAATCGAGTCTCTCGAAAGCCGGCTGGTCGCGAACTGCTTCCAATCGGCTTCCCTCGCGCGAATACGAGTCTAGCTACAACTATTCAGCAGCTTGTTTCGATGCGACCGGAGCAGGACCAAAACGGTAACGCGACGTGCTGGAATGATCGCACGCGGTGCACCGGATAATGCGGGTGCCGGTTTCGGGGTCGGCGTCGCTGCGTATGTCCTCCACCACGAGGGTGCCGCCGTCGCCAAAAGGGCACATTACAGGCGTTGCAGGCTCCGCCTCCATGCGTTTCACGGCATCGATCCAGAGGCGCAGCTTGGGGGGGATCATGGCTTGAGCACTCCATGGGCACGGTCCGCAAAATCATGCGCGGAGCGGGTTTGCGCGGCAATCTCGCTGTTTGCGGCCCCCGAGGCGGTTTGAGCCGAGCGGAGCCGGTAGATTTCCTGCAGGAAAGTCTTTGTCGCCTCCTCGGTCGAGGCCATGGCATCCGGTCCCATGACAAACCCCTGATCGGCAGTCATTGTCATGCCAGAGTAACCCGGCGGCAGGTCGGGCACATAGAAAACCGCGCGGCCGTTGATGACGACTGCGGCTTCCGTGCCGGTCTGGAACGCCTTTTCGAGGGCCTTGAACCCGTCTGAGCGCAAGGCATCCTGAGTTTCCGCAATGACGGACGACTCTGTCTCGGTGAAGCCCGGTATCGGCTTTGCATCGGCCGCCAGGTTGCTTGCCGCCACAATGGACGGGATCGTCGGCGTGGGAGTCGGGTGTGCCGTCGTGTTGGTTGAATGCGAGGGCAAAGGCGCAAAGCCTTCCCGGCCAGGTGCGGTATCGTGTCCGACGGAGAATGTCTCTGGAGTTTTCGTCAGCTTGCGATCCTTGTTGGAAAGCGGCGTGGTTCCGGGAACGGGCGGCATCGGCTAGGCGGCATGAAGCCAGGATCGTCCACCTGTGGCGGAAAGGGTCCACCCAGCAAAGCATGGCGCGTAGCGTCCGCCAGGTCGCGATGCGCAGTCTTCTTGCCGATCTGCTCCAAGCGCCAGCCTGCTTGGTCCAGCGCACGGCCAAAATCATGCTCGACTGCTGGCGGAAGCGAGGCGGGCGGGATCGGCAGGGGCAACGGGATGCCAGGCATCGCCAACTGCGCCACCAGGGCACAGTGCGAACGCCCGGCCATGCTTGATGCGTCCATTCCCTGCCTTATGGCGGCGACATCCTCTGTAGCTTTGGCCGCTGCTTCACCGTTTTCCGGTTGACCCTGAATGTGGGCCAATACTCTGGATCGCGTGTGTCGAACCAAGGCAGTCCAGCATCCACGCGTGTTGCTCGTCCGTGTCGGGCCATTCGGGATGATCGATCATCCACAAATCGGTCCTTCTTGTAAGGACTTAAAACCGCTTCGACTCTTCCGATCGCGTCGCCAACCTTCTCTACTGAATCTCGAGCGCCACGAGATCCTTCACGCGCCGCGCCGCCTTGTGGTCGCCGGGCACCGCCAATTCCAGCGCCGGCAGCGTTTTGCCGTCGCGTTGCGTCAGGACGAGCACCTGCTTGCCCTCCAAAGCCGGGTCGATCTCGCCGATCGAGACCGCGACCGCGTAACCGTCGCGGCCGCGCGCCAGCACCACGTGTTGCAGGTGCGTCTTGCGCCCGGGCAGGTCGGACCAGCCGGCCTGGTCCAGCAACGTCCACAGCAGCACGCCCGAGAGGTGCGGTGCGGGCTGGCCCGGCTTGGCAGGCAGGTCGAGCGTGGCCGACGGCAGACGGGCCAAGTCGGCCGCGGACAGGCTGGCGGGGTGGACGACTCGGCCGGACAGCGTAAGCGCGGCGGCAGGCTGCGCCCGGCAGGGTAGGGCGGCGTTCAAGCTCAGCAGCAGCGCGGCCCGGCCCAAGCGCCGGCCCATCACGGGACCGCAACCATGACGTCGGAGGCCTTGATCACGGCCATCGCCTCGTCGCCCACCTTCAGCGCCAACGCGTCGATCGCCTCGTTGGTGATGGAAGCGTGCACGATGATGCCGTGGCCGATGTCGATGTCCACGTGGCCGGTCGTCTGGCCACGTACGACCGACACGATGCGGCCGCTGATCTGGTTGCGTGCGCTGATCTTCACCGGGCTTCTCCGCGCGTCCGCTCCGCCACCGCGCCCAGCAGGCGGGCATGCGCGTTCGTGCCGTGGTCCAGGCAGCGCAGGTCGAACTTCTCGTTCGGGCTGTGCACCTGGTCGTCGTCCAGGCCAAACCCCATCAGAAGCGTATCCAGGCCCAGGATGCGGCGCAGGCTTTCCACGACGGGGATGGAGCCGCCGCTGCCGATCAGCACGGCGGGGCGGCCGTATTCCTCGGCCAGCACGCGCCGGGCCAGATCGACCCACCCGCTGCCGGACGCCGCCTCGAAGCCGGGCGCCATGCTGAACGCCTCCACTTCCACCTGCAGGTCGGCCGGCGCACGGGCGGCGACGAAGCTGCGGAAACTGTCCAGCACAGCGGCCGGGTCCTGGCCGGAGACGAGCCGGAACGACACTTTCGCACCCGCCTGTGAGGCGATCACCGTCTTGGCGCCGTCGCCCTGGTAGCCGCCCCAGATGCCGTTGACGTCGGCGGTAGGGCGCGCCCACATGCGTTCGAGCCCGCCGCGGCCCCGCTCGCCCGCCGGCTCGTGCAGGCCGATCTCGCCCAGGAACGCCGTCTCATCGAAGCCGAGCCTGGCCCACTCCGCCGTCTGCTCGGCCGAGGTTTCGGCCACCCGGTCGTAGAAGCCGGGCAGTTGCACTCGGCCCTCCTCGTCGTGCAGCGCGCCCAGGATGCGGGTCAGGGCGTTGATCGGGTTCAGCGCCGAGCCGCCGAACAGCCCGGAATGCAGGTCCCGCTTCGGGCCGCGCACGCGCAATTCGGTATAGACCATGCCGCGCAGGCGCGTGGTGATGGCCGGCGTGTCGATGTCCCACATGCCGGTGTCGGAGATCACCGCCACGTCGGCGCGCAGCAGGGGCGCGTGGTCGTGCAGGAAACGCTCCAGGTTCTCGCTGCCGACCTCCTCCTCGCCCTCCAGCACCACCGTGATGCGGGCCG
>CAXUGD010000130.1:6551-8250 GCA_964250355.1 uncultured Acetobacteraceae bacterium
CCACCCGCCACGTCGTGCCAGGCGCGCAGAGCATCGAGCCACATCGCCACCTGCCCCTTGTCGTCCACCGCGCCGCGGGCGACCACACGCGGGCCGTGCCGGCCCTCAACCACCACCGGCTCGAAAGGCGGGCTGGTCCACAGCTCCAGCGGCTCGGCCGGTTGCACGTCGTAGTGGCCGTAGTAGAGCAGGTGCGGCGCGCCGCCGCCCGGCCCGTCGTGCTGGGCGAGCACCACCGGATGGCCCGCCGTCTCCACCAGGCGCACGGAAAAGCCGATGGCCTCCAGAGTGTCCCGCGCCCATTGGGCGGCCCGACGGCAATCGGCGGCATGGGCGGGCTGCGCGCTGACGCTGGGAATGGACAGGAACTCCATCAGCCGCCGGTGCGCCTCGGCACGGGTGGCGGCGATGTGGTCCAGGACGTGCTGCGTCGTGGCCGGGCTATGCGGTGCGTCGTTCATGGCTGCACTATGCCGGTTCGCCAGGCGCTGCCAAGCGGGTTAGTGCTGGCTGGCGGCACGAGAGGAAGGGAGGCAGCATGGCGGGCATCGCGGACAGGCTGGCGCAGCGCATCGGCGAGGAGCTGGCCGTTTCCGACTGGATGGAGGTCGATCAGGCGCGCATCGACGCGTTTGCGGCGTGCACCGGCGACCACCAGTGGATCCACGTGGACCGCGAGCGCGCGGCCGCGGGCCCGTTCGGCGGCACCATCGCGCACGGCTTCCTGACCCTGTCGCTGATCCCGGCCATGACGTCCGGCACCTGGGCGCAAGGGCTTGGTCTTTCCGCGACGCTGAATTACGGCCTGGACCGCGTACGCTTCCTGACCCCCGTGCGCGCCGGGTCGCGCGTGCGCAACCGGCTGAAGCTGCTCTCGGCCGATCCGAAGGGATCGGGCCGCACGCTGCTGGCGTTCGAGAACACGGTGGAGATCGACGGCGAGCCCAAGCCGGCGCTGATCGCGCAAACGCTGGCCATGGCGTTCGAGTGACGCCATGGCCGTGCGACCGGTGAGAGGGCATCGTCTTCAGCCTGGGCTGATGGCGGTTGCGTCGTCCTCGCCGCATCCTACCGGCGCGCGACGAGACGGTAGGACCTCTCCAGGTACGCCAGCAGTTCCTCGTCCGCGAGGCCGGGCGCGCCGTAGTGCTGGATCCATTTCAGCCCGCGTGACGCCATGTAGGGCGCGGGCCGCAGGCCGGGCATGTCCTTCAGCACCTCAAAGGCCACCGGGCTGACCTTGAACGTCACGCCCAGGCCGGCATCGTTCCAGCCGCCGATCGCGAACACCTTGCCGCCCACCTTCCACACATGCGACCCGCCCCACTGCACCACGTAGGCCGCACCGGGCAGGCTCCGGCAAAAGCTGTTAAAGGTTTCGTAGGTCATGGCCAGCGCTGCCGCCGCTCAGGATGCCGGGGGGCAAGGCACCCCGGCCGTGCGCAACCGATCGCCCACGGGCCGTTTGATCGGCCGGCTGGCTGGGCAGTCACCGGCTGGGCGTCTCGTCCGCATGGACCAGCATGCGCAGCCGTGCGCGGGGCTCGTCGGGATCGGCGACCTGCGCCAGCAGCAGCAGCAGGCTGGCGTCGCTCGGCCGGGCCGCCAGCGCACGGTCCACGACAGCGCGGGCCTCGCCGCTGCGCCCTGCCTCCAGCAGCGCCAGCGCGGCAAGCCTGGAGGCCGCGGGGTCGGCTGG
>CAXUGD010000131.1:0-8129 GCA_964250355.1 uncultured Acetobacteraceae bacterium
GAGCACGCACCGCCGGCCACCGTGCTGCTGCGCCTGGCCGGCTCGGACGTGGTGGCCGACCGCCTGGCGCGGCGGCTGGCGGCCGGCTACCTGGCCCTGGTCGGCGACACCGACATCGGCATCGAGGCCGGCCGGCAGCCCGGCCGAGTCGATGTGGTTGGCCGCCAGGCCGGCGAGCGCGAGGCGATCTCCATAGTGTCCACCAGCACGGCCGGCGGCTTCAACGCGCTGCTGCGCGGGGAGGCCGACATCGCGCTGGCGCTGCGCCCGGTGACGCCGGCCGAGACGGAGAGCCTGGCCGCGCTGGGCGACATGACCAGCGCCGATGCCGAGCACGTGGCCGCCGTCGATGCCGTGGCCGTGGTGGTGAACCCGGCCATCCACGTGCCCTCGCTGTCCAGGGCGCAGCTGGCCGACATCTTCGCCGGCCGCACGCGCAACTGGTCGGAGCTCGCCGGCGCGCCCGGCGACATCCACCCATACCTGCCCGGGGCGGATGGCGGCCGGCGCGACACGCCGGCCGGCCTGCTGTTTCCCGACCAGGCCCAGGCCAAGGCGGCCAGGCCGCAGCCCGACGACGCGGCAACCGTCTCGGCGGTGGGCCAGGACCCTGGCGGGATCGGGCTGGTGGACGCGCACGCGGCCGGCCGTGCCCGCGTTCTGGCGGTCAGCGACACCGGGCAGAGCGTAGGGCCCACCGAACTCGCGGTGGCGACGGAGGACTACCCGCTGACCCGGCGCGTCTATCTCTACGGCGCCGGCTCGGGCAACAGCTTCGTGCGCCGCTTTACCGACTACGTGGCCTCGCCCTCGGGCCAGGCGGCGGTCGAGGCGGCCGGCTTCGTGTCGCTGGCCGTCAAGACGCAGCCGCAGCCTGCGGCCGTTCCCGACGCCTCGCAGCGCTTCCGAGCCTTTGTGGGGTCGGCCGAGCGGCTTTCGACGACGTTCCGGTTCGAGTCCGGATCGGTGGTGCTCGACAGCCGCGGCCTGCGCGACATCGACCGGCTCGCGGCTTTTCTTCGTACGCACCGCGTCGGCGGGGACCAGGTGCTGCTCGCGGGATTCGCCGACAACGCCGGCAACCCCGCCGTCAACGATCGGATGGCCCAGCAGCGCGTGGCGGCAGTCGCCGCAGCCCTGAGCCGAGCGGGCGTTCCAATCGGCCACGCGGCGAGTTTCGGGTCCGAAATGCCACTGGCCGACAACGCGACCGCGGCCGGGCGGGAGAGGAACCGCCGGGTCGAGAGCTACCTGGCCAGGTAGAAAGCAAAAGTCCTTCGGGAAGACGCGAGAAGCGTTGTTTTCTGTCCCTGCGCGGGGAGACCCGCGTCGGTGCCGCCGGCCCTCTCAGGCAGCCTGTCGCGCGTATCCCCGGTAGTAGCTCGGAAACGCCGTCACGATCTCGTCGGCCAGCGGCACGCGGCCGTTCTTCTCGATGAACGCATACAGGAATGCGATGTAGATGCGCCCCAGCGTCAGCGTCAGGCTGCCGGCGACGCCGGCGTTCAGGATACCGCCGATGACCGAGCCGGGGCCGGGGATCAGCTTCAGCACCGAACCCACCGCCCAGCGCCCGGCCACGGACAGGGCCACGCAGCCAAGCACCGTGGTCATCAGCTGAACCACCGCCTGGCGGTCCAGCGGCAGCCCGAACGCCGCCGATACGGCCACCATCATGCCGGTCTGGATCGGCGCCAGCGTCAGCGCGTCTGCCATCGGAATCGGTATCACGGCGGCGGCGGCGGCGGCAGCCGATGCCGCGTTGACGTATTCCATGGCCGATTCCTTGTTCAGGTCGAGGTTCACCTTCTGCGCGGCGGCAAAGGCGGCGCGGTGGGCCGTCGGCAATGCGCGAAACGTGGCCAGCACAAGCTCCGACAGCCCCACGGCGGGCCGGTTCGGCTTGGCAACGGAGCGCACGGCCACCACGGCGTGCCGCGACACGCGCCGCTCGGTCAGAACCTGCTCGACCACGTCGATGAACTCGGGATCGTCGTCGTATTTGGTCAGCACGACGATGGCGGGGATCTCGTAGCTGTTCAGCAGCCGGAGGATGTCGATCTCGGCATCCTGGATGCGGCTGCTGGGCGCCGATATGCAGAGCCAGCCGATGTGAAGCTGGTCGCGGGCGTCCTTCATCGCCCGGCACGTTTCGATCTCGGACCGGAGATCGTCCACGGTCGCCATGTAGTCTTTGGCTTCCAGGCCCTTGGTGTCCAGGATGCGCAGCGGGCTTTGCGCCGCGCTGAACCATTCCGCCCGCTGGGTGACCGGCCGGCCCGCGGCCGTTTTCGCGAAGTCCTCGCCGAACACCGCGTTGATCAGCGAGCTCTTGCCGACGCCGGTCTGCCCCGCCACCACGATGTTGACCCGCCCGATGCTCTTGAGGTGCCGCTGGGTTTCGCGCAGCAGCGGCTCCAGCGTGGCATCGGGGTCGTCCGCGCCCGTCCGGTCGGCCACGATCAGGTCCTCGCCGGGCAGCAGCCGTAACAGCGCATCGAACGTGTTGGGTGGGACGGGCGCCGCACCCTTGCTGCCGCCCAGATCGACACCCTCGACATAGGCGAGCAGGTCGTAGCTGAACCCGCTTGGCGCCGCCATGTTGAGTTGCGCGGCGGTGAGCTTGACCGAGGTGTCGGCAGCATCGGCGCGCACCGCTTGCGGCCGGTTGAGCACCAGGAACTCGTCGAGGTTGGATGGGAGGCAGGACCCATCGGCATGCTGTTGCAACTCGCTCATCGGCCGCGATCCCTGATCCCGCACTGCGTATTCCGCCCGACTATACTGCGGCGCGTCCCGGCAGTCATGCGCTTTCCGGAACAAATTTCGCGAATATGCTTGGCGTGCTGCCGTGCATGTCAGCCGGAGGCGAGCGTCTGCCCCGGGGCCACCTGGCGGCGGGCGGGGTCGCGGGTGATGGTGTCGCGCATGATGTCGCGGGCAAGCGGGGCGGCTACGTCGGCGCCGGCGTTGCCGTGTTCCACCACCACGGCCACCGCGTAGCGCGGCGCGTCGTAGGGCGCGAAGCAGATGAACAGGGCGTGCGGGCGGAATTCCCAGGGCAGGCTGGCGCTGTTGAAGTGGCCGTGCTCGCGCGCCCAGCGGCTGACGCGGCGCACCTGGCTCGATCCGGTCTTGCCCGCCAGCTGCATGCCGGGCAGGCCCAGCCGCGCGTGGGGCGCCGTGCCGCCCGCCTCGTTGACGACGGCGAACATGCCGCCGCGCACCAGCTGCAAACCCGCCTCCGGAATGTCCAGCGCCGGCCAGTCCTCCGGCTTGCCCCCAGGCTGCGCTGCGCCGGCCAGCAGCCGCGTCACGTGTGGCACCACCGTGCGCCCGGTGGCGATGCGGCTGCAGTAGGTGGCCAGTTGCAGCGGTGTGGCGAGGACGAAGCCCTGGCCGATGCCGCAGCTGATGGTATCGCCCACCGTCCATTGGTGGCCGTGCCGGCGGCGCCAGGCGGTGGTGGGCATCAGCCCTTTGCGGGCGCCCGGCAGATCCACGCCCGAGTCCACGCCCAGGGTGAACTGGTTGGCCATCTGCGCCACCACGTCGATGCCGGCGCGGCGCGCCGTCTCGTAGAAGAACACGTCGCAGGAGTGCTTCAGCGCGCCGTGGAGGTCGAGCGAGCCGTGGCCGTGCTTCTTCCAGCAGTGGAACCGCGTGTCGCCCAAATTGAGGTAGCCGGGGCAGTTGATCCGGTCGGTCTCCGTGATCGCGCCCGATTGCAGCCCGGCCAGGCCCACCGCCATCTTGAAGGTAGAGCCGGGGGGATAGACGCCGGCGGTGGCCTTGTTGATCAGCGGTGTCTTGCGGTCGCTCGTCCACTCGTTCCATTGCGCCTGCGAGACGCCGCTGTCGAACAGGGCGGGGTCGAAGCTGGGGGTGGTGGTCATCGCCAGGACTTCGCCGTTGGTGCAGTCCATCACCACGGCGCTGGCCGCCATGTCGCCCAGGCGGGCCAGCACGCTGCGTTGCAGGCCGATGTCGATGGTCAGCCCGATCTCGTCGCCCGGCGTGCCTTCGGTGCGGTCCAGCTCGCGGATGATGCGGCCGACCGCGTTGACCTCCATCTGCACCTCGCCCGCGTCGCCGCGCAGGTCCTCCTCGTGGAACTGTTCGACGCCCGCGCGGCCCACGCGCACGCCCGGCAGGGCCAGCACGGGGTCCTGGCCCAAATCGGCTTCGCTGGGCGGGGCCACGTAGCCCACGATGTGGGCCAGGTCAGGGCCGAACGGGTAGTGGCGCGTAGTGCCGACATCGACGAACACGCCGGGCAGGTCGGGCGCGTTCACCTCGATGCGGGCCATCTGGTCCCAGTCGAGGAACTCCTTCAGCGTCACGGGGATGAAGCGGCGGTTGTGCTTCAGGTCGCGTTCGATGCGCGTGCGGTCATGGTCTTCCAGCGGCACCAGCCGGTCGAAGGCGGCGAGCGTGGCCGCGACGTCGGTGGTCTCCTCGGCCAGGATCAGCGCGCGCCAGTTCAGCGTATTGCCGGCGAGCGCCTCGCCGAAGCGGTCCAGGATGCGGCCGCGCGGGGAGGCGATCAGCCGGGCGCTGATGCGGTTGTTTTCGGCGAGCGTGGCGTATTTGGCGCCCTGCTCCACCTGGACGCGGTAGAGTTTGACGCCCAGCGTGCCCAGCGCAGCCGTCTGCCCCGCCATCAGCAGCAGGGCGCGCCGGGTGAACACGCCGTTGCGAGTGCCTTCGTGTTTCACGAGGTTCGGCGATACCGTTGCAGGTTACGTCGGACGGCCAAGAAGGGCACGGACGGAGACGTCCTCATCGACATCGGGCCAGTGAATCCCGTGGCCATCGCCGATCAAGCGCCAATTTCTCCGCTGCGCGGTGCCGGCATCGCGCAGGCGCGGAAACCAGGCGATCGGCGCCGAAATCTCCCGTCCGTCTGCCAGCACGACCAGAAGCGCGACATCCGACACGTCCACGTCGATTGCTGCCGGATCTTGATCAATGTGGATCGATGCTGCCGAAATGCTCATGCCACCTCCTGGAGAAATATGCCGCGTTTTCGATCACAAGAGCCCTGATCGCGTTGAGTTCGACGCCGCGAAACCTGCTCGAGCTGGCCAATTCCACCGGATTTAGCCAGTATTTGGCGGTCTTGTCGCCATGCTCGACGTGAACATGCGGTGGCTCGGCGCGGTCCAGGCTGTAGAAAAAGAAGCGGAAACCACCGGTACGCAGAACGGTGGGCATGACTTACACGATCAGCTTGCCTGCTCGGGTGCGGCGCGGCCGCGGTGAAGGGTGATGAAGTGGAGTGCGAGGAACGGGTACAGGCCGGCCGCCACCCCCCATTCGAACAGGCCCGGCCAGGGTGGGACGGCGCGCCACGTGAGCAGTATTACCAGCAGCCATTCGGCGAGGGCCGCGCCGGCGGCCAGGCCGGCGAACACCAGCCAGACGGCCGCGAACCCGCTGCGGGTCAGCGCGCGCCGGAAGCGCAGTGCGGCGGCGTGGATCAGCAGCAGCACCAGCACCTGGATGCCGACCGGCCCCTGGGCCAGCAGGTCGAGCAGCAGCCCCACGGCGAACACCAGCAGCGCCGGCATGGCAGCGGGCCTGTAGAGCGACCAGAAATAGACGCTGGCTATCGCCCAGGCCGGCTGCAGCTGCGCCTGTCCCGGCAGGCCGAACGGGGCGGAGAGCAGCAGCAGCACCACGGTGGTCTGCACCGCCGGGAAGGCGTAGCGGGACGCCACGTCGAGCCGGTGCCATACACCCAGGCGCGGGCGGATGCCGGGCTTTGTGTCCATGACGGCCGTCAGTTGCCGGTGGAGACGGCCGCAACCGACGACCGGCGGCCACCGGCCGATTCGGGCGGCACGATGCCGCCCAGGCCGTAATCGAAGATGCGCACCACCTCCAGGCGGCCCAGATCGGCGGCCGGGGCCACCTCCAGCTGCCCGGCCGGGCTGAAATGCACGGTGCCGATCAGCAGGCCAGCCGGAAAGGCGCCGGCTTCGGCGGACGTCATCACGCGCTCGCCCTCCTGCGGGTGGATGCCGTCCTGCACGTAGAGCAGCCGCGGGTTGGGCGCATTGGCGCCGACCAGGATGGCGCGCGCGCGGCTGCCTTCCAGCAGCACCGGGATGCGGCTGTTCATGTCGGTGATCAGCAGCACGCGCGCGCTGCGGGCGCCCACCTCCGTCACCCGGCCGGCCAGGCCGGCCGCGTCCAGCGCGACTTCGCCGCGGCGTATATCGCTGTGCGGGCCGACCGACAGCAGCACCGAGCGGGCATAGACGCCGCCTGCGTCGGCCACCACGCGGGCAGTGACGAAGCTCAGCTTGGGGTCCGGGACCCAGTGGAGGTTGTCCTTCAGCGTGGCGTTCTCGGCATCCAGCGCCATGGCCACGTCGTACCAGTGGCGCAGCCGCTCGTTCTCCAGCCGCAGCCGCTGGTTTTCCGAGCGCAGCGACACCGTCTCGCCCACCGCGCGCGCGGTGCCGCGCATCGCGCGTAGCGGGGCGTCGATCGCGGCGTAGAGCGGCGCCAGCGCGTCTGACAAGGTGATGCGCGCCCGCTCGGGCACCAGCGGGGTGGCGCGGCCCAGCAGCATCAAGGCCAGCGACGCCACGGTCAGCACCGGCAGGGTGAGACGGGCGAGCGCCTGGCGGGCCTGGATGGAAAGCCTGATCAAGGAGCCTGCCTTTCGCGGGTACCCCGACGGGTGTGTTGGGTCGTCTTATGACACGATTAATACATGGTGGTGAGAACGTTCCGCAGGCGCTTCAGTTCTTCCAGCGCGCGGCCGGTGCCCAGCACCACGCAGGAGAGCGGCTCCTCGGCCACCACCACCGGCAGGCCGGTGGCTTCCCGCAGCACCTGGTCCAGCCGGTGCAGCAGGGCGCCGCCGCCGGTCAGCACGATGCCTTTATCGACGATGTCGGCGGCCAGTTCCGGCGGCGTCATCTCCAGCGCGGTGCGCACGGCTTCGACGATCTGGAACACCGGCTCGGCCAGGCTTTCCGAGATCTGGCGCTGGCTGACCAGCACCTCGCGCGGCACGCCGTTGATCATGTCGCGGCCGCGCACCTCCTGCCACGGCCCGTCCTCGCCATTCTCGGCCGGGCGGGCGGCGCCCAGCCCGATCTTGATGCGCTCGGCCGAGCTCTCGCCGATCAGCAGGTTGTGGTTGCGGCGTATGTAGCTGGTGATCGCCTCGTCCATCTTGTCGCCGCCCACGCGCACCGAGCGGGAGTAAACGATGCCGCCCAGCGAGATCACCGCCACCTCCGTGGTGCCGCCGCCGATATCGACGATCATGGAGCCGGAGGGTTCGGTCACCGGCAGCCCGGCGCCGATGGCGGCCGCCATCGGCTCCTCGATGAGCAGCACGCGCCGGGCGCCGGCCGACTCCGCGCTCTCCTGAATGGCGCGGCGCTCGACGGCGGTGGAGCCGGAGGGCACGCAGACGATGATGATGGGCGAGGCGAAGCTGCGGCGGTTGTGGACCTTGCGGATGAAGTGCTTGATCATCTCCTCCGCCACCTCGAAATCGGCGATCACGCCGTCGCGCATGGGCCGGATGGCGGAGATGTTGCCCGGGGTGCGGCCCAGCATCTGCTTGGCCTCCTCGCCCACGGCGAGCACCTGCTTCTTGCCGCGCACGTCGGCGATCGCCACCACGCTAGGTTCGGCCAGCACGATGCCACGGCCCTTCACATAGACCAACGTGTTGGCGGTGCCGAGGTCGATGGCCATGTCGGCGGACATGGCGCCTAGGAGGCGGGAGAACATACGGAGACCTGATCCTTGCAGCGGAAACGGGGCGGCAGAAGCGGGGGCGGCGGATTACGGGCGTCCTGGGCATGCACGCTGACGCTTGACGGCCTTGACCCTGCCGGGGCCGCGGGACCCAGACCTTGGCCGTCCCGGATTTCGGCCTGTGTTAAGTGGCGGGGTTTACCCGCCGCCCCCAAGCGGGGCAAGGCCGCGGAACCCGCGGGCGATCGCGGTATTTCAATTTGCAACCGGCCTCGCCCGCGGGGGGCGCCGCGCGTTAGTACCTGTGGAGCACCTACCATGATACGGTTTCTGTCATTGGCCGCGATCCTGGCCACGCTGGCCGCCTGCGGGCAGGATCCCGGAACACGCGCGGTCAC
>CAXUGD010000132.1:0-8075 GCA_964250355.1 uncultured Acetobacteraceae bacterium
CTGATCCGCTTGACGAGCTACACCTTCAACGCCTCCACCAACGAGCGCCAGTGCTTGCCGCTCATGGATTTCATGTCGGCCGGCCGGCCGGCGATCAGCCCGCTGCACACTGCCATGCTGGACTACATCTCCGCCGAGAACGCATTTTTGGTGGACACGTTCGTGCACCCCGCGGCTTGGCCGCACGACCCGCGCGAGGCGACGCGCACGCACCGTCACACCACGCGTTTCCCGAGCCTAATCCGCGCCTACACGGACAGTTTTCGTGTGGCGCGGGACGATCCTGGACGTTACGCGGCCATGTCTCGCGCGGCCACCGATTCGCTGGCGGCTTTTTGCGCAGACGACGTCGTGGCCGAACGCTTGGGTCAGGTATTCGATTATCTGGGCTTGGTCCAGTCGCCGGCCCAACTCCAGATGCCGCGGAGCGCCGCAGATGTCGCCTGAAGTCGCTGCCATCATGGCCCAGCTGCAGGCATTGGCAGAGCACGACCCGTCTGCCCAGGCGGCCCTGGCCGGCATGGGTGGCCCGGTTGATGGCAACGCGCTCGGCCTGCACGACGTGATGCTTGGCGGCTGGTATAACGAACCCGCGGGTGAGCTGGCTCCTGGCTTTCAGATCGGCCCGGACGACACCGTGATCGACGTGGGATGCGGCGATGGCGGCGCACTCAACTTCTGCGCCAAGATGGGCCCGCACCTGATTCTGGCCGACATCGACGCTGCCCGCGTCGAACGCGCCCGTACCTGGATCGCCAACTTCGCCACCCGCCCCGTGGAAACCCACGTTACCGACGGCGACCCGCTGCCGCTGCCGGACCAAGCCGTTAGCCGCGTGATCTGCATGGAAGTGCTGGAGCATGTGGACGATCCTGCGGCTTTCATGAGCGAACTGGTTCGGGTGGGAAAGCCTGGCGCGCGCTACCTGATAACCGTGCCGGACGTGGTGCAGGAACGATTGCAAACGCATCTGGCGCCCGCGCTGTACTTTGCAAAGCCTAACCACGTCCGCATTTTCGAGCGCGACGCGTTTGACGCGCTGGTCCAGGATGCCGGCCTGATCATCGAACGCCGCAGCTATTACGGCTTCTTCTGGGCCGTGTGGTGGCTGCTGTTCTGGACGTGCGACGTCTCGTTCGACGGTGGCGCCCGTCATCCTATTCTGGACAACTGGGCCCGCACCTGGTCTGGCGTGCTCGAAAGCAAGGATGGCCTGCGAATCAAGCACCTGATGGACCGCTTCATGCCGAAAAACCAGGTGATCGTGGCCAGCAAGCCGGCGTGACACCGGACAGGCACCGCATCGACGACCTCGAGGTCCTGCGCGCTCTGGCAATCCTTTGCGTGTTGATACAACACAGCATGTGGAACCTGGTTTTCGACGTGCCATGGCTGGGCTGGTTTCTCGGCCGCGTACCGCTCTGGTGCGGAGTCGATCTGTTTTTCGTTGTCTCCGGTTTCGTCATCACGCGCAGTCTCTATCCTGCGCTGCGCAATGCTCCCCGGCCGGGCGCGGTGCTGCGCCGCTTTTGGACGCGGCGCGTATTTCGCCTGTGGCCGGCTGCGTGGTTCTGGCTGGCCTTCATTGTACTGGGTAGCCTGCTCTTTCGCGATCCGCCCTTCATGGGAACCGTATCTTTGGACGCATGGGGTGCGCTGGCCGGCGTACTGGCGTTCACAGATCTGCGCTTCGGGCTGAACGGTCTGGGCAAGCCGTATGGCGCCAGCTTCCCCTATTGGAGCCTGTCGCTCGAGGAGCAGTTCTACGTGTTGCTGCCGGTGCTGATCTTGCTGACCCGCAAGCGGCTGGGCCTGGGGGTACTCGTTCTCTTGCTGATTCAGCTGCCACTCGCCCATGGCAGACCATACTTCTTCTTGCGCACCGACGGGCTTCTATGGGGCGTCCTGATCGCGGCATCACCCGTGCTGTTGGGCGTCAGCAGAAACGTTGCAGCCCGCATGGTGGCGATACCGTTCAGCGGCCTCGCTGGGCTATCCTTGGCTCTGGCGGCAATGACACAACTTTCGCCAGCATTCGAGCAGTCGCCGCCGTTCCGACTGGGGGAACTCGCAGCCGTTGCCGCGTTGCCGGTTTGGTTGGCCAGCGCGGACAGAAACCTGTTCCATGTTGGCCGGTTTCAGCCGGTGGTTCTATGGTTTGGTAGCCGGTCTTACGCGCTGTATCTCTGCCACATACCGGTGTTCCAGTGCGCGGCCGCCTTGTCACGCTCGTGTGCTGCGACGTTTCAACTTGGCGTTTTCCACCTGGAGCGCCAAAGCGTGCTGTTCGGCCTCATCATGCTTATGGCCGCTGCCGAGAGCACCTATCGCCTGATAGAAACGCCGATGCGGGCATTCGGTGTACGCTTGGCGGATACCTCTTTGCGTCTTGCAAGGAGCGGAACTGCTTAGATGCGGTGCCGCTTGGCTCCGATCGCGGCATTGCTCTTGCTGCCAGTGCTTTCACATTTTCCAGAGATGTTGCTGCGGCACGGATGTAACCCGATAGCTGCTTTCTCGGGACTCGCCGTGGGAGTGCAGCCGGTACCTGTGTTGTATGGCCAGTGCTTCATCGATGGAAATGCTGGGCTGACTTTGCAGGCTCTCGGCCATTTGGCGGCCGAGGACTGGTTGAGCGGGACGCTGCCCTGGTGGGACCCCTACGCAGGTATCGGTATGCCATTGGCGGCCGAAATGCAGCCGGCCGCTTTCTACGTGCCTTTCGTTCTGCTGTTGCATTTTGCCGCGGGGCTCCTGCTGATCAAGATTGCGACCCAGATCCTCGCCGGTCTCTGCATGCTGTACTGCCTGCGTACGCTCGGCCTCCACCGGAACGCTGCTCTGATGGGTGCCCTGCTCTACGAGCTGAACGGCACGTTCGCCTGGTTCGGTGACGCGCCGATGTTGCCGTTGCCGTTCTTGCCGTTGCTTGTCGCTGGTATCGAACAGGCGCGTCTCGGAGCTGCGGCGGGAAAGTTTGCCGGCCTGCCGTGTATTGCGCTCGGGGTCGGCTACTCCATCCTTGCCGGCTTCCCCGAGACGGCTTTCATCGACGGCTTGCTGGCTGCCGTTTTCGCGGTGATGCCCCTTCTGCGGCGTCCGCCGGTTGCACCGCTGCTTTACGTAGCCAATGTCCTGACAAGCGGTCTCGCCGGCCTCGCCCTAGCCGCGCCAGCCTTGATCCCCTTTCTCGACAGCCTTCGATCGGGTGCCGAGACGTTCCGCTCCGGCGTACAGACAGATCAGCTTATGAATGGTCAAGAAGCTGCACTGCTGTTACCCACCTTGTTCGGACCTCCAAACAGTGACCTTTTCCCGAATGCCTGGGGCAACGCCGGCGGGTATGTCGGCACCGGCACGGTCCTGCTCGGCCTCTTCGCCCTCATCGGTGTGAAGAGCTGCCTGCATGTTCGCAGTCTGGCATTCGGCTGGACGGTGTTCTGGCTGGCGGTGTTCTTGGGCGAGCCGGTGACCCACGCAGTGTGGCAGTCGATGCCGGTGTTGAATCTCGCCGTCGTCACGCGTTATGCCATGCCGTCGGTAAGCTTTCTATGGACGATCCTTGCCGCGCTTGGGTGGGAACATTGGCGAACGCGCACTTGGCGCAACACCGTTGTAGCCTGGGCGTTCACGCTGCTCACGGCGGTTGTGGTAACCGACTGCCTGCTAACGCACCGCATCGATGCCGCCATGGGATGGCATCTTTGTGTGCCGGTATCTGCGCTGGTTTGGACAGGTTTGCTTGCCGCCTGCGTTACGCGGATGATGGGCTGCTTTGACCGGCCGAAGCGCCGTATGGTGGTAGCTACCCTCGTTTTGGCCGACGGCCTTGTCAGCTTCATGGTGCCGCAACTCGGCGCCACCGGCTCGGCGCAGATCGACACAAAACCGATTAGCTATCTTGCTGCTCAGCCGGGCTTTCTGCGCAGTTACGCGATCGGCAATTTATTGGAGCCGAACTACGGATCGTATTTCTCGGTTCCAACCATACAGGCATTCTTCATACCTGCGCCTCGTCTGTGGGCCGACTTTGCGCCTGAGCTAGACCAGAGATTGATGGGAGAAATGTTTGCTCCGAGCACTCTCACCCAGCAAGCGCTGCGGCTGGCCGCCAAACAATCGCTGTTCGCTGCAGCTAGCGTCGGATACATACTCGTTCCCTCGGGTAAAGATCCGATCGCACCCTTGCACGATCCCCACTTCACCGCAGTGCTCGAGAGTTCCACGACGCGTATATACAAGTTGTCGGACACCAAGCCTTATTTCGATATCGTTTCCGGTGGTCCATGCACTCTCCGGTCATCGTCGCGCACCGATCTCGTGGCAGACTGCACCCGATCAGCGACCCTGATACGGCGTGAGTTGTTCTACCCCGGTTGGTACGCGCAGCTAAACGGCAAGAAAGCACCGATGCTGTCCGCCAGCCGGCCTTTCCAGAGCGTCCGTCTTCCAGCGGGCAACGCAAACTTGACATTCACCTATAGGCCGCAGCATTCGTCCATGATCATTGTCCTTGTTCTACTCGGGCTAAGCGCGGTTTTCACTGCCCTAATGTTGAACTACTTGCCAGCGACAAAACTCGTGATGCGCCGGAAGCAGCCTAGCAAGGTCGCCCGAATCGCATAACCATGCGATGAATGCGCTATGCGGTGGGCTGTACCGCCATACGACGTCCGTTCGGCCGGGCTGTAGATCAATCTGAACGATCAACACGCCGCTCCTGTAATAGAACGTCCATGGCCGTACGGCTCTCGGCCATTGAGCATGGCCTGATTTCGTCGTTATGGAGGGGCTAGACGACACAGCAGCGCCATAGGCTGCTGATCTTAACTGAACGGCCTGCTCTTACACCTCATGGGCGTTCAGGCCAGCCAACGGGCTTCCACTGGCCGATGTAGCCGTGATTGTCAACGACGTGGTGTTGGCCTACCTCTGATGATGTCGCAACCCGTATCCGCACCGACACGGGGAACGTCGATGTCGAACTGGAACAGGAATGCCGGCCATTCGCTGCTGTCGCAACGCACTCGCCAGTCCGAGGCGCGCATCGGCCAGACCTGCGTCACGCTATGCCGAATGATTGACCAGTGCGCGCCCGCACGTGCCAGATCGACGAAGAAGAACGGTTCCATGCCGCTCCAACCAAAATTCACCGTTTCTCCCGGATGCAGAGTGCCGATGAACGCTTTGACCTTAGCAATTTCGTCCGGCGCCACCACGCTTCTGTGCAACATGCGCCACTGCGGCAGCAGGGGTTGCAGGGCGGGCGTCACGCGCAGGCTTGCGAACGCCACCATGACGGCTGTCCCGACCATCCACGCGCCACACCCTCGCCAGCCCCGCGCCGAAGCCGAGGCTAGGCTCAGCAGGATCAGCAGGAAGCCGAGAGGCAAGCTGTAATCGTACCAGAGCTCATGACCCTCGTAATCCATAACCAGGAACGCAACGCCGAACAGGGCTACGACGCTTCCAGCGCGCTCGCGGAGCAAAAGGGGCAGCAACGCGCCAATCAGGCCAACCCAGACGATCCACGCCGGATGAGCGGGATCATCCCGACCGTAGAACGCTTTGGCCGCAAACTGAAAACGCATGTCGGCGACGAACCCCGGCCAGTGATAGGCCACATAGATTCCGTATGCGGAAGCCGCTGATGCCGCCAAGCCGCAAGCCAGCCAGTCATACGCGTCCGCTCTCGGAAGACCACGCGGCCGAACGTCCAACACGAAGCAAACCACCAGCGGAAATACAAAATACACCGCGTTGAAATGCACCAGGGCCGCGATCGCGACCAGCGCCGCTGCCAGATACGGACGACCGGACAACAGGCATGAGAGCGAGACTAGTATGACGAAGCAGAACAGCATCTCCATGCGGGCGATGTTCGAGTCGACCAGCATGACAGGCGAGACGAACACCAGTCCGGCAGCCCAGGCTATCAGGATACGCCGCCAGCCGCTTGTCAGCCGCCACGTCAGCACGCCGACGATGGCGAGCGACATCAGGCAGAACAGCGTGGAGATCCAGCGCGCAAGCGAAAAGCTGTAGCCCAGCGCCCGAAACACCAGTGCCAGCACGACCATGTAGCCCGGTGGCATCCACATGACCACGCGATCGGGGTTCAGTCCCGGATCGAAGGCGCTACCCGCATGAGCCAGATCGAACGCCTGTGCCAAAAAACCTGTCTCGTCGGGCCATGGTACGGGGAACTGGAAGCCAAGCGCCAAGCGGACGAACACGATGCAACAGGCAGCCATCAAGAACGGAAGGCACTCAGCGACTTGGTAAATCGAGACAATCCGGTTGTGCAAGGGCGTCCCTCATGTGATTAGCACCGACTAGGTACCAGTGTAGGATGCGCGGAAAGTGGATGACACCTCGCAGGACCGCCGCACCCTCGTTTATGCTGGCGTTTCTGACGGCAGCAGCACCCTAACCCTGGACGACCCGCAAGCCGCAGGGGACAGGATGCGGGCGGCCCTCGGCCTGACATCCAAACACGCCCACCCAAGCCGGCCGGCCGAGCAAAGGCCCAACCCCGGTCGGACCGGCGAGCTTCGGTCACTGTCTTTGTCGCCTTCCGCGTGCACGCGCTCACAGCGAGCCTAGCCTTTCTCGATAGTTGGTGTCGCGAAGACCACAAAGAGCTACTCGGCTTCTCCGATTTTCGATTACAACGACACCAATACCATCCGGAGGCGACAATGAGCGGCACCATCACCGGCCATGTGAAACACACGATCGTTCTGGGGGGACCCCATTACGGCGACGCCCTGGTCGTGACCAGTGGCGGTGATGTTGCGCCCATCGCGGCTGGGGCAAACGGGATTTCTCTCAAAGCGCGTGCGCCGCACGGTCATGTGGTCAACGGTGGGACGATCACTGCGGCTGCCGGCGCGTATGGCGCCACGCAGGGGGGCGCGGGCGGCATCGGCATCGATCTCTTAGCCACCGGGCAGGTGCAGAACGCCGGGACGGTTACGGGCGGCGTGGGTGGCACTACCGGCAGCGGAACGGCCGGCCAGGGCGGGGCAGGCATCGTGCTCGCCGCTGGAGGGAGCATCCAGAACGCGAGCGTGATCAATGGCGGCACGGGTGGGGCCTCCTCGTCCAGCGGCACCGTCGGCATTGGCGGGGAGGGCGGCACGGGCGTGCTGCTGACCGACGGTGGCACCGTGTCCAGCAAAGGCCTGATCCAAGGTGGGACCGGCGGCGCCGGCACAACGAAGTACGGAGCCGGTCAGGGAGGCTTCGGCGTCGATATCGCCTCGGGCGGAACGCTGTCCAACCAAGGGACCGTTCTGGGCGGCGTCGGAGGTTACAACTACGCTTCCAGCGCGTCCGGTGGGACGGGCGTCTCCATCACCGACGGCGTGCTGCGGAATACTGGGCTGGTGTCCGGAGGATCAGGCGGCCTTAATAAATACGAGAACAGTGTGGCGGCTGGTGGGATTGGCGCTACGCTTACCGCAAGCAAGGCGAGCAACGCCGGCACCATCGTGGGCGGCAAGGGCGGGTCGTCCTATGGCGGTGCGGGTGCGGGCGGCCTCGGTGTCGCCCTCTCCTCCGGCAGCACGCTCACCAACAGCGGCCTTATCAAGGGCGGAAACAGCGGCAACTACGCCCGTTACTTGGGAAACACCGGCGGGCAAGGGGTCGATCTATCCGGCGCGAGCACGCTGATCAACAGCGGAACCATCACGGGAGGCTACAGCGCCTCCAACAACGTGGCGGTTTTCATCGACGGTGCGAGTCGAGTGGTCAACAGCGGAACCATCACCGGCAATGAAGGCGCAGGCGTGCTGGGCGGCGTCGGCGGGACAGGCGTCACGGTGCAAAGCGGCACCTTGCGGAACACCGGCCACGTCACGGGCGGCCTCGGCGGGTCGGGCAGTTACACGCAGAACGGTGGTGTGTACGCCGGCGGCAATGGTGGGACGGGCGTTGCCATCTCGGCCGGAGGCAAGGTTGTCGATGCGTCCGTAATTACAGGCGGCCAAGGAAACTACGGCTACTACCACTCGGGCAACGGCGGCGCGGGCGTCACCTTGGCCGGTGGCTCCCTGAACGTCCAAGCG
>CAXUGD010000133.1:0-7977 GCA_964250355.1 uncultured Acetobacteraceae bacterium
GGCCGACCGCGCCGGCGATTGGCCCCGCGTGCTCTCCGGCGGCCAGCGCCAGCGCGTGGCGCTGGCCCGCGCACTGGCCGCCGACCCGCAGTTGATCCTGCTCGACGAGCCGCTCGGCGCGCTCGATGCGCTGACCCGGCTGGAAATGCAGTCCCTGATCGAGCGCCTATGGCAACGTGCCGGCTTCACCGCCGTGCTCGTCACCCACGACGTGTCGGAAGCCGCCGTCCTGGCCGACCGCATCCTGCTGATCGAGGATGGCGGCATCGCGATGGACCTGGCCGTAAACCTGCCCAGGCCACGCCGTCAGGGTGCCGCGCTGGCAGAGATCGAGGGGCAAGTGCTGGGCCGAATCCTGGCCAAGTAGCTTAAGCTGGCGCCATGCGGCCATGCCTGTCCAAGTCAGCCCGATACGCGCCCATCTACCTGGCCCTGGCAGGCATCGTGCTGGCCCCGCTGTTCAGCGTCGGCGTTCCGGGCCTGGGCGACACGATCAACCACCTGGCCCGCATGCACATCCTGGCGACGATCGGCCATTCGCCGCAGCTGCAACGATTCTACGAGGTTCACTGGTCGGCCATCCCCTACCTGGCGATGGATGCCGTCCTGCCGCCGCTGCTGAAGCTGCTTCCGATCACCCTGGCCGGCCACCTGTTCGTGGCGGCCTGCGTGCTGCTGCCCGTGGCGGGAACGGCAGCCCTGCATTACGCGGTGCACAGGCGGGCCAGCCTGGTGCCCTGCGCCGCCTTCCTGGTCAGCACCAACGCCCTGCTGTCGTTGGGTTTTCTGAACTTCCTGTTTTCGGCCGGCGTGGCACTGCTGCTGCTGGCTGCGTGGGTCGCCACCGCGCCATGGCCCCGATGGCCGCGTGCGGTCCTGTTCGCGCCGGCTGTTCTGGTGCTGTATTTCGGCCATGCTTTCGCCTGTGCCGCCTACTGCCTGGGTGTGGCGGGGTTCGAGGCCGGCCTGGCGGTGCGCGCCCGCTTCCGTCCGGCCCGGCGCGTGATGGCCGACATGACCGCAGCCTTCGCCCAGGCGGTTCCGGCGCTCTGGTTTGCCGCCACGCTCGATGTCGCCTCCGGATACGTGGGCAAGCTGCACACCGTCTATGGCACCGCGGCAGACAGGCTGACGGCCCTGCTGTCGCCCATGCTGTTCCTGCACGACGGCGCCCACGCGGCCGTGCTGCTGGCCGCGCTGGCTCTGGTGTTGCTGTTCTTTCCCCGGATGCGGATCTCGCCCGCCATATGGCCGGCCGCGCTTGCGCTGGGATTGGCCGCGCTGGCCACGCCGCACGTGCTGTCCAGCACCTGGGGCACAGATTTGCGGTTTCCGCTCCTCACCACTCTCGTGTTGGTCGCCTCCGTCTCGGTGCGCGCCGGCGCTCGCACCCGTGCGGCGGCGATGGCGGGGATGGTGGCCCTGGTCTGCGTCAAATCGGCCGATGCGTGGGCCGCCCTGCACCGTGTGGACGCGGTGTTTCGGGAGACGCGGCAAATCCTGGCCGGTCTGCCCCGCGGCAGCCGACTGCTGGTGGTCAGTCTGAACGGCCACGGTACCGGCCGCGAGCAGGTGCCCATCAGCACTTACTGGCACATGCCGCTGATGGCCGTGATCGATCGCGACGCTTTCGTGCCCACGCTGTTCACCGGCCTGACCACCGTGCGCGTTCGCCCCGCCTATCGCGCCTCCAGTACCCCCAACGGGTTGCCGGTGTCGCCCGCGCAGCTGTGGCAGGGTCTGGCCGACCGCGGCGGCGCAGAGCTGGATGACGGGCAGGGCGCCCGCCTCTATCATTTCGGCTGGCCGCACGCTTTCGATTACGTCCTGGTCAACCATTACGGTTCCAACGTAGGGCCGCTGCCGAACAACCTCCGCGCCATCGCCCATCTTCCCGACATGGATCTCTACCGGATTGCCTCCGACAGCGAGCGATCAAGGTAGGCGCAGGCGGAAGTCGCCGTATGACGTGACGTGCGGGTAGGCCGCCAGGAGCGCCGCCGTCGTCGCCGGCCGATATCGCGACATGAAGGTCGCGTCGCCCGGGTCGTACTCCGTCACCACCGCGCCGAAGGCGTGGTGTCGCAGCATCGAGATCAGCAAACCCTCATCGACGACGTGCGCGGCGCACAACTCGGAAAAAATGAAAGTTTCGACGCTCGGTGGATACTCGAGTTGACGCAGCAGGACCATGTCGTCGGACATGACAGGACCGCGGACGGCCTGCAGGCGTTTCGAGAGGGACGCGGTCTGGGTCAGCCGTTCGGCCGACAGATGGAACGATCGCCACCCCGTCACCGCTGCCCGTGCCTTGATGAGGTGAAACGACAACAGGAGGGGCACGACACTCCAAAGAACGCGGCTCCTGGCCGTCGATGGCGCTGCAAGCGCCTCGGCATCCAGAACTGCGGCAATCAGGCGCCCGATCCAGAAGCACCCGATCCACATCCACTCGATCAGGTAGTTGACGTTGGAACCGCTCTTCCCGATCAAAACGGTCATCAACGACAAAGTCCCGAAATACACCACCATGGTAGATGTCAGTACCGTCGATCCGTCGTCTGTGTCGCCCTTACCGGCGCCAAGGCCTGTCCAACGCAAGCCGTGGCCCCAAGCGGTCCTGGCAATACCGAGAGCCGCCAGCGCCCAAAACGGTGCATAGAGCACCGTCCAGTACACCAGCTGCTGCAAGGCACTCACAAGGCTGAATTGGTTGATGTTGTAGCTTAGGACATGGGTCAGGAAACCACCCTGCGTCAACCACACCATCAGCGCCGTTGCAGCCAGCGCCGTAAAGCCGGCGAACAGAACAGCCTCCGACGTGGCCCGTGGTGCACGGATCAGTCCTATGCACGTGACCGCGAAGGGAGCTGCAACGAATGTCTGTTTGGTAAAAACCGCCGCAACAAAAGCCGTCATGGCGAGGTAGGAGCGCGCGCGACGGTGCAGCCCAGTCGCGGCTAACAGCACTCCGACGAGCGTGATCGCCAGGCCCAGCATGTCAACGCGCATGGTCGGGACCCAGGCAATCACCGGAACCAGCGTCAGGGGCAGCAAGCCGCCAAACGCGCTTCCGACGAGTGCCGGCCAACCGCGCCTGCAACTGCGCCAGATAAGACGGGCGAGCAGGCCGCAAGCGGCCAGCGTCGCCGCAAAGGACAGTCCGCGCCCAGCCTCAAGTGCGCCGGCCCCGGCCGCCATCACGCCCCTCACCGCCAAGTAATAGACCGGAGGATATTCGAAGACCGTGAACGGGTAACGGGCGATGCTGCCGTACATCTCCAGGCCCGGTATCTGAAGCAGCTGCTGCCAGACAACACCCTCGCTGTAGCTCAGCCCCGCGGGGAAGCAAACCGCCGCAACGGCGTAGCCGACGAAGGCTGCGGCAACAGACAGGAGCAGTGCCGACGCGCAAAGCCAGGCGAACCAGGTGAATGTGCTCGGCGATAGCCTAGGCGGCGGCCTCATTCGGGAGACCGCAGGCGGTAATCGCCGAACCGCTCGACAACAGGGTAATTGGCCATCATCGCTTTCTGCGTCGCCGGAAGGTAGCGAGCATCGAAGGTGGGGTCGCCCGGATCGTAGGCGGTCACGACTGCCGAAAACCGGTGTGCGTCCAACATACGGAGCAGCTTACGCTCGTCCCACATGCCCGTTCCGGCCAACTCCAGCATGATCCCGGGCTCGATGCCCACCTGGTGGCCGGACTGCATCAGCAGGACCATGTCGTCGGACAGGACGGGTTCGGGCAACGCCTTGACACGCTGCACAAGCGCCGCAGCCTGTGCACGGTGCTGCCCCGAAAACTGTTCCCTTCGGAGCAAGTCGATCGCTGCGGGCACGACAAGGATCTGCAGGGTCAGCGCTGTTGATAGTCCCAGCCCGGCAAGCGTCTGCCCCGGCTGGCTAAGCCGCCTTGCAACGCGGGCGGCCAGCAGACCGATCCACACGCACCAGGTACTCATCCATTCGAGGAAGTAGTTGCGCGAGGCGCCGATCTTTCCCGCCGAGACCAGCATGGCCGTGGTCAGTAGGAGGTAGATCGTCATAACCAGTACGAAGGCAGCCCACGGGTCAGTACGGATGGCGGCGATCGTCTCTCCCAAGCGGGTTAACCTGTGATGCGCGACCATGTCCCGCCACGCCGCAACAGCCGACAGGAGCACCAGCCCCGCCAGGAACGGGTATGCCATCAGCCAGCCGGCCACCTGCCGCAAGGCGGCACCCGCATCGACCCGATCCGCGTTGTAGAGGAATACGTGGCGGATGAAGCCGCCCCCTGTCACCCAGGATAGCCAAAGCACAAACGCGATGCCCACCGCCGCGCCCAGCCCGTACGCGCGCAGGGCGGTCCCTGGACACCGTACAACCATCACGGCTGCCAGGCTGGCGGGGGCTGCCAGGTAGATCTGTTTGGTAAAGACCGCGGCCACGAAAACCAGCACGGCGGAGTACAGGAGCCGTGGCTGGCGCAGTGCATAGGTTCCCAGCGCCAAGCCGGCATAGGTCAGTGCAAGTGCCAGCATGTCCACGCGCATGAGCACCGACCATGAAATGACGGGCAGCAACGTGGCGGGCAGTAACGCCGCCAAGGCTGCCGCAACCCCGGCCGCCGCTGGCCCCGTGGTGAAGCGGCAGGCTCGCCAGACGACGAGCCCGAGGAGAGAGCACAGCGCCAAGGTGGCAGCGGTGGAGATTGCGCGGCCGGCGACCAAAATGCCGACGCCGGCGGAGGCAAGCGCTTTCACCAGCACCAGGTAAAGGGGTGGATATACGTAAACGACAAAGGGGTAGTGCGAGATGTCGCCATACATATGCGGCCCGCCAAGCCAAACCACCTGTTGCCAGATCAGTCCTTCGCTATAGTCCAGGCCGTAAGGGTAGTGCAGCGCTTGCCACAGGTACTGGCCGTAGCACGCCCAGACCGCTGCAAGCAGGCCCGCTACGGTCAGCGCAGGGAGGGCGATGAGAAAGCGTGAGCCAGGAACGTGTGTGCCTGGACGGCAGCCGCCAACATGCATATGCACCTCGCCTGAACCTGCCACCTTCAATTCCGCAGGCAATGCGCCACTTCGGCGCGGAACCTCAGCCAGGACAGCACGTATGACAACCGAAACGTTTCCTGTCCAGAAATCCGAGGCCGAGTGGCGCGCCGAGCTTACGCCGGAGCAGTTCCGCGTGCTGCGCCAGCACGGCACCGAGCGCCCGGGCGCCAGCCCGCTGAATGCCGAGAAGCGCCCCGGCACCTTTCTGTGCGCCGCCTGCCAGACCGCGCTGTTCGACAGCGCCACTAAATACGAGAGCGGGTCCGGCTGGCCCAGTTTCTACGCCGCCCGCGACTCTGCGGTGGCCACGACCGAGGACCGCTCGCTCGGCATGCGCCGGGTAGAAGTTCACTGCGCCCGGTGCGGCGGCCATCTGGGCCACGTCTTCCCGGACGGCCCCAAGCCCACCGGGCTGCGCTACTGCATGAACGGGGCGGCGCTGAAGTTCGACCCCGCGGTGTGACCGGCTGGCCGCTACAGGCCGCTCGGCAGGGTGACGGCCACGCGCATCTCCACGCGACGGCCGACCAGGCCAGGGTAGCCGGCCACCCCAAAGGCGCCGCGCAGCAAAGTGCCGCTCGCCCGCATCACCGCCCCCTCACGCCGCAGGTGCAGCGTCACGGGAAGGGTCACCCCGTGCAGCGTCAGGGCGCCGGTGGCCAGGCCAGCGCCGCATGTGCCGCCGTAATGCAGCGTCGGATAGCGGCCCGCATCCAGTAGCAGCGGACCCACGGCCCGCTGCGTCAAGGTGCCGTCGTCCATCCGCAGGCTAGCCACGGCCACGTCCAGCCGAACCTGGCACGCGCCCGGCACTGCCGGATCCACGCTCAGCAGACCGGCAAACCGCTCGAACCGGCCGCGTAGCGGAAACAGCCCCATGCCCCAGACCGTAAGCCCGATGGTGGCCGTTCCGGGCGCCAGCGCCACCGTTGTGGCCACTGCCCGTCCGGGTGTCGGCCACAGTGACAAGCCCAGCGCCGCCATCCCAGCCCATGCACTTCGCCGCACCTCGTTCCCCGCGTCGGACCCCGCTCCACCGTGACACCACACGGCTTTGAGCGGTATGGGAAGGCCGGACGTTAGGCAGCCGTAACTGCCTTGCAGGCAGAGGGAGCAGGCGGGTGGGGCTACACGGCAAGATCGCGATCGTCACCGGATCGACCAGCGGCATCGGCCTGGGCATCGCCCACGCGCTGGCCGCAGAGGGGGCCGCCATCATGCTGAACGGCATGGGCGAGGCGGCCGAGATCGAGCGCATCCGCCAGGACATCGCCGCACGGCACGGCGTGGAGGTGCGCTATAACGGCGCCGACATGGCCAGGCCGGACGAAATCGCCTCGCTGGTGGCCGCGGCGGCCAGCCAGCTCGGCGGGCTGCACATCCTGGTCAACAACGCGGGCATCCAGTTCACCGCCAGCATCGCCGAGTTCCCGGCCGAACGGTGGGACCGGGTGATCGCCATCAACCTGTCGGCCGCCTTCCACGCCATGCATGCGGCGATCCCGGTGATGAAGGCCGGCGGCTGGGGCCGCATCATCAACATCGCTTCTGCCCACGGCTTGGTCGCCAGCGCCCAGAAATCCGCCTACGTGGCGGCCAAGCACGGCATCGTTGGGCTGACCAAGGTGGCGGGGATCGAGCTGGCCAATGACGGCATCACCTGCAATGCCATCTGTCCGGGCTGGGTGCTGACCCCCTTGGTGCAGAAGCAGATCGCCGAGCGCGCCGAGCGCGAGGGCAAGCCCGTACCACAGGCCGAGCGCGAGCTGCTGGCCGAAAAGCAGCCGATGCTGGCGTTCACCACGCCCGAGCAGATCGGCGCGCTGAGCGTGTTCCTGTGCTCGGATGCTGCCAGCACGATCACCGGCACACCGCTCTCCATCGATGGCGGCTGGACCGCTGGCTAGGCCGCCGGCGTGAGCGTTCTGGTCACCGGGGCAGCCGGTTTCATCGGCTATCACGCGGCCGCCGCTCTGCTCGCCCGCGGCGAGGCGGTGGTCGGCGTGGACAGCCTCAACGACTATTACGACGTGCGGCTGAAGCGGGCGCGGCTGGCGCGGTTGGCCGGGCCCGGCTTCCGCTTCGTGCAGGCCGACGTGTCGGACCGTGCTGCCATGCTGGCGCTTGCGTCCGACGAGATCACCCATGTGCTGCATCTGGCGGCCCAGGCCGGCGTGCGGTTTTCCATGACCGACCCCTACGCCTATGTCACTGCGAACGTGATGGGCCAGGTGGTCATGCTTGAGTTCTGCCGCACGCTGAAGCGGCTGGCGCATTTCGCCTATGCCAGTTCGTCGTCGGTATACGGGCTGAACCGCGAGCTTCCGTTCGCCGAGACGGCGCGCGTGGACACACCGTCCTCGCTGTATGCCGCCACCAAACGGTCTGGCGAGCTGATCAGCCACGCCTACAGCCACCTCTACGGCCTGCCGCAGACCGGGCTGCGCTTCTTCACCGTCTACGGTCCGTGGGGCCGGCCGGACATGGCATATTACGGGTTTGCGGAGGCCATCATGACCGGCCGGCCTGTCACGCTATACGAGGGCGGACGGCTGAAGCGCGACTTCACCTACATCGACGACATCGTGGCGGGCGTGTTGGGCGTGCTGGACCGTCCGCCGCCCACAGGCGTGCCGCCGCGCCTGCTCAACATCGGCAACCACCGGAGCGAGACGGTCAGCCGTTTGGTGGAACTGCTGGAGGCCTCGCTGGGCCGGCGAGCGGTGATCGAGACGGTGGCGCGGCCGCCGGCGGACGTGGCCGAGACCTGGGCCTGCGTGGACGCGATCGGGCAGTTGACCGGCTACGCCCCAACCACGCCACTGGAGGTGGGGATCCCCCGGTTCGCCCGCTGGTTCCTGGATTTTCGGGAACCATGAAACCCCTTCTCCCTGAGGTTGACAGGTGTTTGGTGTAGGCTTATGTATTTTTT
>CAXUGD010000134.1:0-7960 GCA_964250355.1 uncultured Acetobacteraceae bacterium
GACGATCATCAGCCGGGAGCTCGAGCTATGGGTCCGGACGCGGTCGCGGGTCGAACAGCTGGTGGTCGGGGCGGGGAAGCCTGACTGCTACGTTCGTGATGCCGATCGATGAACACCTCGCGGCCCCCCAAGTGCCGTTAATCGCCGGGGTTGCAGTTCGACGGGCGGCGGTGGGGGTGGCCGGCGCCGTTCTGATGCGCCGCCTGGCCGGGCCGCACCCGCGTGTGCTGTCCTGGCGGGGCCTGGCGCTGCTGGCGGGCGTGGCAGTGCTGCTGCACGGCCACCGCCTCGAAGCCGAGCCGCGCATACGCTGGCTGGCGGCGGATCTGTGGCCGCTGAGCGCGTGCCGGGAACCAAGCCGACCGGCTGCTGTTTTCGGTTCGTCATCGACCGGAGTGAAATGAATGAATCGTCGTGTACGCATCGTTGTGGCCGTGTCCGCCGCAGCGTTTTCGGCGGCGCCTGCATTGGCCCAGGGCGACCCCCTGGGCATGGCACGCCAGATGGCCGCCAACCAGCTGGGCGTGCTGGAGTACTGCCAGGCCAAGGGCTACACGGACCAGTCCGGCGTGACGGCCGAGAAAAGTGCCATCGCGCAGTTGCCGCCCAGCACCGAATCCACCCTGGCCTCGGAAAATACCGGCAAGCAGGGCACCATGAGCGCCAACGGCACCAGCTTCACGCTCGCCAGCATGGCCAAGACGCACAACACGACCGAGGCCGCGCTGTGCCAGCAGATGGCCCAGGGCGCCACCCAGGCCGCGGCCATGCGGCAGAACATGGGCACCATGCCGATGGCACCCGGCAACATGCCCACCGCCGGCGGGATGCCGACGGTGCCCGGCGGCACCACGCCGGGCGGCATACAGATGCAGGGCGTGCCGGCCATGCCCGCGACTCCGCCCAGCCCGCAATAACGGCAAAGGGGGTAGGCAGCCGGCCGGCTGCCTACCCCCTTTGGTTGGATGGCTTGTGACGCCGAGGCCAGTTCAGCCGAACTGGCCCATCGTGTTGTGTACCCCGCCTGCCTTCAGCGCGGCCTCACCTGCGAAGTACTCTTTGTGGTCGTCGCCGATGTCCGAACCGGCCATGTTCTGGTGGCGCACGCAGGCGATCCCCTGACGGATCTCCTGCCGCTGAACGCCCAGCACGTAGCCCAGCATGCCGGCCTCGCCGAAATACGCGCGGGAAAGGTTGTCGGCCGACAGCGCGGCCGTGTGATAGGTCGGCAGCGTGATCAGGTGGTGGAAGATGCCGGCGCGCTTGGCCGCATCTGCCTGGAAAGTGCGGATACGCTCGTCGGCCTCCTGCGATAGGGCGGTTCCGTCGTATTCCACGCTCATCAGCTTGGCGCGGTCGTAGGCCGAGACGTCCTTACCCTCGGTCTTCCACGCGTCGTAAACCTGCTGGCGGAAATTCAGCGTCCAGTTGAACGACGGCGAGTTGTTGTAGGCCAGCTTGGCGTTCGGCACCACGGCGCGGATCCGGTCCATCATGCCGGCAATCTGCGACACGTGCGGCTTCTCCGTCTCGATCCACAGTAGGTCGGCGCCGTTCTGCAGGCTGGTGATGCTGTCCAGCACACAGCGGTCCTCCCCGGTGCCGGCGCGGAACTGGAACAGGTTGCTGGGCAGGCGCTTCGGCCGCAGCAGCTTTCCATCCCGGTTTAGGATCACGTCGCCGTTGCGCGCGTCGCCCGGCGCCACCTCCTCGCAGTCGAGGAAGGCGTTATACTGGTCGCCCAGGTCGCCCGGCGTGTGGCTGACCGCGATCTGCTTGGTCAGGCCCGCGCCCAGCGAATCCGTGCGGGTGACGATAACGCCGTCATCCACGCCCAGCTCTAGAAAGGCGTAGCGGCAGGCGCGCACCTTGGCCAGGAAGTCCTCATGCGGCACCGTCACCTTGCCGTCCTGGTGGCCGCACTGCTTTTCGTCGGACACCTGGTTTTCGATCTGCAGGGCGCAGGCTCCGGCCTCGATCATCTTCTTGGCCAGCAGGTAGGTGGCTTCCGCATTGCCGAAACCGGCATCGATGTCGGCGATGATCGGCACCACGTGGGTCTCGTAATTCTCCACCTGGGCCAGCAGCTCGGCCTCCCGCGCCGCGTCCCCGGCCTTGCGGGCGGCATCAACCGCGCGGAACAGGCCGCCCAGCTCGCGGGCGTCGGCCTGGCGCAGGAAGGTGTATATCTCCTCGATCAGGGCCGGAACGGACGTCTTCTCGTGCATGGACTGGTCGGGCAGGGGCCCGAACTCGGACCGCAGGGCAGCGACCATCCAGCCGGACAGGTAGATGTAGCGGCGCTTAGTGGTGCCGAAATGCTTCTTCACCGCGATCATGGTCTGCTGGGCGATGAAGCCGTGCCAGGCGCCCAGTGACTGGGTGTAGAGCGCGCTGTCGGCATCGTAGGCCGCCATGTCCGCGCGCATGATGGCGGCGGTGTAGCGGGCGATGTCCAGCCCGGTGCGGAACCGGTTCTGAAGCCGCATGCGGGCCACGTACTCGGCGTCGATCCCGGTCCATGTGCCCCGGGCTTCGATGAGCGACCCGGCTTCCGCCACGTGCTGCCGGTATGCCGATGTCTGCCCGATGGTGGCGGACAGGCCTCCGGACATGCCTTCCGGTGCGTGGGCGGGGTTTGGGCTCGTCATTGGCCGCTTATCCTCGAACTGTCACAATAGGCACCCGATATCCGCTCTGCGGTCCCGCCACGCTAGTTCGCAGGTGCAGCGTGACCCATTATCCTGTCAGTCCGTGCACAAGCTACCCTGTAAATCTGTAAATGTTGTAAATCGAGGCCATGGCCAGACCACTGATCGGGCGCACCGTCCGCCGCCTCCGCACCGAGCAGAACCTGTCGCAGCAGGCGCTGGCCGCCCGGCTCGGTATCTCGCCCAGCTACCTGAACCTGATCGAGCACGACCAGCGCAACGTGACCGCCAGCCTGGTGATCAAGCTGGCCGAGATGCTGCGGGTCGATCTGGCCGCCCTGTCCGGCGCTCAAGAGCGCGAGCTGGAAACCGGGCTGCGCGAAGCCTTCTCCGACCCGCTGCTGGGTGCGGACGCCATTCCGGACGCGGAGCTGGAATCGGTAGCGAGCAACCCCAACGCCGCCCGCGGCATACTCTCGCTGTATCGTGCCTGGCGCGTTGCCCGCGAAGACGCCAGCGGCCTGGCCCTGCCCTCCGGCCGGCGAATCCTGCTGCCCAACGAGGAGGCGCGCGACGTGTTCCACGAGCGCGGCAACTACTTCGCCGAGCTGGAGAGTGCGGCCGAGACGGTGGCGCGCGGGTTGAACACCACGCCGGCCGAAACCAACCACGCCATCGCCGAGCGCCTGCGCCACCTGCACGGCGTGAGCGTGCGGGTGGGCCCGATGGAGGACGCGCTGCGCCGTTACGAGCCGGAAACGCGCACGCTGACGCTGTCCGAGCAGCTGCCGCGCGAAAGCCGGGGCTTCCACATGGCGTTCCAGATCATCCTGCTCGAAGCGCGCGACATGGTGGAGGCGCTGCTGGCCCGCGTCGCGCCCAGCACGCCCGAGGCCGCCAGCCTGATCCGCATCGGGCTGCTGAACTACGCCGCCGCTGCCCTGCTCATGCCCTACACCGCGTTCCTGGACGCCGCGCGCCTGCTGCGCCACGACGTGGACGCGCTGGCCGCCCGGTTCTGCGTCAGCTTCGAGCAGGCCTGCCACCGCCTCAGCACCCTGCAGAAGCCCGGCGCCCGCGGCATCCCGTTCTTCTTCCTGCGGCTGGACCCGGCGGGCAACGTCAGCAAGCGGTTCTCGGCCGGCGGCTTTCCCTTCGCCCGCTACGGCGGCAGCTGCCCTCGCTGGGTGGTGCACGCGGCCTTCGCCACGCCCGGCACGCTGCGCGTTCAGGTGGCCCAGCTGACCGACGGCGCCACCTTTCTGTGTTTCGCACGCTGCATGGAAGGTCCGGCCGCAGCCTGGGGCGAGCCGCCGCCCACCCATGTCATCGCCATGGGCTGCGACGTGGCCCACGCCGGCGAGGTGGTCTATGCCGACGGGTTGAACCTGGAGCAGGCCGCGGTCGGAATCGGGCTGTCGTGCCGCCTGTGCGACCGCCAGCATTGCCGAAGCCGCGCCTTTCCGCCGCTGGAACACCGGCTGGCGCTGGACCCGAACCTCGAAAGCGACAGCCCCTACCGGTTCGAGCCGACCGGACGCAGGCATGGGTAGGCGTCAGACCGTGTAGCCCAGGCGTTCGATCAGCGGCCGCAGGATACCGACCGCGGGCTGCAGCTCCGCCAGGTAGTTGCGGTACCGGTACAGCGACCGGCTGTACAGCGTTTCGGATACCTGGGCATAGCTCGCGGTGCGCGCGTAACGGCGGTTCTCATGAAAGGCCAGGCAGCGCGGATCAAAATCCTCGCCGATAAAGGACAGCACGCGGCGTATGCTGCCCTCCTGGTCCGCCACCACGTCCTCGTAACGCACGGCGATGTAGCGCAGCGTCATCTCGCGCCGGTAATGATCTACCAGGTCCATCGTCAGCACGTAGTGCTGCGCCGCGCTCTCCAGCGCGTAGGCGCAGTAATGGCCATGCGTGAGCAGGTTGGAGAACACGGAAAGCACCACGTCGAGCGGGTGGCGTATCACGTGCAGCAGCGGCGATCGTGGGAACAGCAGCGCGATCAACCCCAGATCGGTCTCGTTCAGCGGCATCTTGTCGGTGAACCACGCCGCTCCCTCCGGCACGATGCCGAGCTGGGCGACGCGGCGCAGGTAGTGGTCGCGCAGGTTCTCCAGGTCGTCGCGGTGGTCGCCCATCCACAATTCGGCCAGCGCCTCCGGGTAGCCCAGCGGCGAATCGAGCATGCGCGGCATGAGCGCCGTGATCTCGCCGATGATCGGCAGCTCGTCGCCGGCGGCGATGCGCGGGTGCGCGGTCAGCGTCTGTTCCAGCAGCGTGGTGCCCGAGCGCGGAAAGCCCAGCACGAACAGCGGCTGCGCGGTGCCGGTGCGTACCGGTGCGCAGGGCAGGGTGCGCAGGCGCTGCGCGGTGAAGAAGCCCGCCAGCCGCGCCGCGGTCGCCCGGGCATGCTCCGCGCGGTAGGCGTTCCCGGTGGCCTCGCGCAGGCGCTGCTTGCCCTCCGAAAAGGCCGTGAAGGCTTCGGGGTAGCGGCCCACGCGGTCGAGCAGCCGGCCCTTCTCCAGCAGCTCGGCCGCCCCGAGCTGGGGCGACCGACCGGCCATGCCGTCCAGCACGGCCAGGGCAGCAGGCGCCTCGCGCTGGCGGCCCAGCACCACGGCGCGCATCAGCGCCACGCTGGGGTTGCCGGGATCGATCGCCTCCGCGCGGTCCAGCAGTGCCGCGGCGGCGTCCAGCTCGCGGTCCGCCTCCTCCAGCCGCGCCAGCCCCAGCAGCGTGTGCACCACGTCCGGCGCTGCGGCCAGCGACTCGCGATAGAGCGCGCGCGCTTCGCGCATCTTGCCCTGGTTCTTTAGGCATAGCGCGTAGTTGGCCAGCACGGTCGGATCGCGCGTGCCCGCCAACGCCAGCGCGCGGCCGTAATGGTATTCGGCCACCGCCGGCCGGTGCGCCTCCGTCAGCACCATGCCCAGCAGGTTGTGCGACTGGGCGGCTTCCGGCGCGATGCGCACCGCATTGCGCGCCTGCTGCTCGGCCTCGGCCAGCGCGCCGCGGCCCAGCAGCAGCAGCGCCATCTCGTTGACCGCCCAGAAATTGTTCGGCTGCACGGCCACGATGCGGCGGACCAGCGCCTCCGCGGCAGGCTGCACGCCTTGCGCACGCCGCAGCTCGTACAGCACGCCCAAGGCGGGCACCCGCCCGGGCGCCAGCTCCAGCACGTCCAGCGCCAGCCGCAGCGCCGCCTCGCGGTCGCCCGCGCGGTGCGCCCGGACGGCCTGCTCCTCCACCGGCAGCAGGTGCCGGTGCGCCTCCGTTTCGGCGAGCAGCCGCGGATCGAGTCCGCAGCAGCGTATCTGGCTGAGGCCGCTGCCGCAGGGGCAGTCGCCGGATAGGACCTGTTGGGTGGACATGCTTGCTGCTCCTCCGGCCGCCGCCGGCCCGCGATATACATCAGTCCCCGCGGAAGCATCCGCTTTGCAAGCAAGCCGGCCGCCCCGCGAAACCATGTCGAATACGCATCGGATTAAACCTGTCCGGATGCCTTACGATCCATTGACGCCGGCGGCCGGATAGCCGAGCCTGCCTGGACCGGTAGTGCAGCCCGGCGGTCTTGCCACCTTCACCACCATCCGACACTGGCGTGCCTACGGAAACAACGATCTTCGAACCGGCGCCCGATCGAGGGGCCGGTATAACGCAGGACGTCCGGGAGCGGTTGATGCGTCAGAGTAACGCTGTAAAGGTCGAGTTACGAAACCCGTTCACCGGGCACAGCCACGCGGCCCCCCCGATGGCCAAGCTCGTCTATCGCAGCCAGGCGGTCCGGCCGCTGTCGCCGCCCGAGCTTCAGGCGCTGACATCCGTGGCCCAGGCGCGCAACGGCCGCGAGGCGATCACCGGGTTGATGCTGTACGACCGCAATCGTTTCTATCAGTGGTTGGAGGGACCGGCCGACGGGGTGGGCCGGGTGATGAGCTCCATCCGGAACGATCCGCGTCACACCAACATCGAGGTGCTGGACGAGCGGCCGGTGGAGCGGCGCAGTTTCGCCGATTGGAGCATGAAGCTGGCCACGCCCGGCCCCATCTTCGGGCCGCTGCGGGGCGAGGTGATAGAGCCGCCGCCGGAAATCGTCGATTACCTCCACAGCCGGCCGGAGACGGCACCAACATTGCTGGTCAAGCTGGTGCCGCTGCCGCGCGCCGCCGCCGGGCAGCCGGACGACGACGGCAGCGGGCACCTGCCGCTCAGCCGCAAGACGGCAGCGATTCTGAAAGGCGTGTTCCTGTCTGCCGTGGTGCCGCAGCTCGTAGGCCCCCAGCCGGACGGCGCAGACGGGCAGCAACCGGGGGCCGAGGCGAGCCCGCGCGCCGCAGAGCTGGCCGAGTTGCTGGTGGCACCCGACCAGGAAGCCGCCCTCGCGCTGATCGAGGAGCTGCATGCGGCCGGCCACGCGGCGGCACCGCTCTATGCCGCCGTGTTCGAACCGGCGGCGCGCAGCCTGGGCGACCTCTGGAGCGAGGATTTCTGCACCGAGTTCGACGTGACCCTGGGCCTCAGCCGGTTGCAGACGGCGTTGCGCATGCTGACCGCGGGTGCCGCGCGCAGGCAGCCGGGCCGGTCCGATCCGCCCGCCGTTCTGATTGCCCCCGAACCGGGCGAGTTGCACCGGCTGGGCGCGGCGCTGGACGGCAGCGTGCTGAGCCAGGCCGGCTGGTCGCCGCACAGCGCCTTCCCGGCCGATGACGGAGGTCTGCTGGAGGTGCTGGCGTCGGGTTGGTTCGACGTGCTGGACCTGTCGCTCAGCGCCGCGTTCCGGCGCGAGCACCGGCTGGCGCAGGTCCGCCAGACGATCGAGCAGGCACGCCGGGTGTCGCGCAACCCCGCTTTGGTAGTGGCCGTGGGCGGACGGGTGTTTGCCGAGGAGCGCCGCGCCCGCCGCGCCGTCGGTGCCGACCTGGCCCATGGCACCGCGGCCAGCGTGGACGCGTCGTTCCTGCAGACGATGAGCGCGGTCCGGACCAGGCTGGCCAGCCGCACGGAGCAGGTCGAAGCCCTAGCCACATCCTGCTGACCCGGCGGGCTTACAACGCAAGTTGCCGGGCTACTGCCCGTAGGGAACCGGCGGGGATAGGGCGACGCCGTTGCCCAGGGCCGATGTGACCGCGGGGCGGGACACTTCGCCATACGGCATGGGCGCATGCGCAGGCTGGGCCATCGCCCGGTAGGTGTTCGCGGCCACCGGGGGCGGCGCCAGCCACGGCCTGTCCTGCGCGCTGGCCAGCGCCAGGCTGTGCTGCGCCGGGCTGTGCCGGCCGCCCAGCTTGGCCACAGGCTTGGGG
>CAXUGD010000135.1:0-7934 GCA_964250355.1 uncultured Acetobacteraceae bacterium
AGCACCAGCTCGGCCACGCGCCCGGCGAACACCCCTTCCAGCATGCGCCGGCGCTGCACCACATCCGGCAGACGGCGCCGGGTCTCGGCCTTGAACCGGTCGGCCAACGCCGCCAGCCGGCCCCAGGCCGGCGCCACCCAGGTCTCGATCCGCTGGCGCAGCAGCCGGGCCAGCACCGGGGCCGCACCGCCGCTGGAGATCGCGATGGTCAGCGGGTCGCGATCGACGATCGCCGGGGTGATGTAGCTGCACAGCTCGGGCCGATCGACGACGTTGACCGGCACGCCGGCGGCCTGCGCCGCGGTCGAGAACGCGGCCAGCTCGTCCTCGGCCACGCCGGAGGCCACCGCCAGCGCACAGCCGGCAATGCGGGCGTCGGACGCCCGTGCCACCCGCTCGACAACCGCGCCCAGGCTGGCGAACAGGGACGCGCGACGGTCCGCCGCCTCGTCATGGCCGAGTACGACCACCCGCCGCTGCTCCAGCTGTAGAAAGATCGGGTAGCCGCGCATCCAGTTGCCAATGCCAGTTGCCAGGAACGCCCCGGCTCACGATCGCTCGCGCGCCGCCGCGGCCCTGGCAACTGGCAACTGGCACGCGGCTTTCTAGGGCATGATCGGATCGCGCGCGGGGGGGTCACCCGTCCGACCGACATGATCGTTGAAACAAGAGGGTAGAACACGTTCGGGCCGATTGCCGATGTCGAATGGTCCCAACATGCTCCAACCCGGCAGCCATCGGAGATCACGCCCTATGTCCCCCATCACGCGACGTGGCCTCGTCGGATCGACGACGGCGGGATTGGCCGGGCTGGGGCTGATCGGATCGGCGCAGGCCGCCGAACCGCTGCCAAGCCAACCGAAGCCGCTGTCCGGCACCGTGAAAGACGGCCAGGTAAGCCTGCCGCCGCTGGACGATCCCAGCGACATGGCCGGCAAGGCGCCGCGGCTGGACCCGTTTGCCAGGCGCCTTGGCATCGCGGTCGTGGGGCTGGGCCACCTCTCGCTGACCCAGGTGCTGCCGGGCTTCGCGCATTCCAGGCACGTTCGGGTTACCGCACTGGTCAGCGGCGACCGCGACAAAGCGCGCGTCGTCGCGGCCCAGTACGACGTGCCGGAGCGCAACCTGTACGACTACAGGAGCTTTGACGGCATCCGGAACAACCCGGACGTCGATGTCGTGTACATCGTCCTGCCGAACGCGATGCATCTGGAATACACCATCCGCGCCGCACAGGCCGGCAAACACGTGCTGTGCGAAAAGCCCATGGCCACCTCGGCGGCCGATGCACAGCGCATGATCGACGCCTGCAAGCAAGCCGGCCGCAAGCTGATGATCGCCTACCGGTGCCAATACCTGCCCGAATACCGCACGCTGATCCGCATGGCCCGGGACAAGACCTACGGCGCGGTCAGGCTTATCGAGGCGAGCAACGGGCAGAACAACGCCAATAACGGCCAATGGCGCGCCGACAAGCGCATGGCGGGCGGCGGATCCCTGCCCGACGTCGGCCTGTACTGCCTGAACGCGGCCCGGTTCATCACCGGGGAAGAGCCGGTGGAGGTGACCGCCCGGATCACGCAGCCCAAGGACGACCCGCGATTCCGCGAGGTCGAGGATCTGTGCCTCTTTACCCTGCGCTTCCCGTCCGGTGTGCTGGCCAGTTGCAGCTCCGGCTACTCCTACCACGAGAACCGCTTCCTCCGCCTGATGGCGACGGAGGCTGCCGTAGGCCTGGACCCCGCTTTCAGCTACGAAAACCTTGTCATGCAGATCAGCCGCCGGCAGGGCATGAGCAATGGGGTCGAGCAGCGCCGTTGGGCACCCCACAACCAGTTCGCGCTCGAGATGGACGCCTATGCCGAGGCGATCCGGGCCGACCGCGTCCCGCTAACGCCGGGTGAGGAAGGTCTGCAGGACATGCGCATCATCGAAGCGATCTATGAGGCCGCCGCTTCGGGCAGCGCCGTGCGCATGACCCCATCTTCCAAGCTGGACGCGACCCGCGGCCCGCCGCCGGCCGAGGAGAGCTAGCCGCACGGCGCATCCGATGCACGTCGTCGCGGGTCCGCCCTCCGTCTTCTCCGCGCGTTTGGCGAGCCTGCTCGCCCACGGACCCGGCCTGGACGTGCCGATGCTGATCAACGCGGACGCCGAGCCGGATGCCGCCGCAATCATGCGCCGCAGCCGGCAATTCGCCGACGATGCCGGCTCGGGCGACTCAGTGGTGCTGACCGTGCTACGTGCGGCCCCGCCGGGCCTGGACCAGTTCGACCGTCATACGGCCAGTGCCGTGCTCTGGGCATTCACCCGCCAGGCGGCGCTGGCCTGGGCACCGCGCCGGATCCGGGTGAACGCTCTATACCTGGAGTGGGGGTTTGACGAGGTGGCCGGCATGGACGACGTCGTGCGCTCGATACGGGCCGTGGCCGGTTTTGCCTGCATGACGGGCCAGCGCATCCGACTCGGCACGGCACCATCCTGAGGCGTCGGCCACCCATACGCCGGATTTGATCCCCAAACTGCTTGACTCTCCATATTTCCAATCACCTGCAGTTTCATGTCGGTTCGATGACAGCCTGCCGTAAAGAATCTGAGGAGAGTCCAGCATTTTTATACGCGACGCCCGACCTGCTAGGCGCGGCCTGTCGCGTTTAGCGGCCGTACCGTCCCCGACGCCGCCAGCCTCGTCCCCAGACTTGTCCACAGGCTGGTCCGCCACCTTGAGCAGACCTGCAGTCGAGACCACCCTGTAGCCGATGCTAGATGACACCCAGCAAATTCCGCCGGAGGCCGCTTCTGCCCGTACCGGTGTCGCCGTGATCGAAGCCGTGCTGGCCACCCTGCCGCAGGGACCGGGCGTGTACCGGATGCTCGATGCGCGTGGCGAGCCGCTCTACGTCGGCAAGGCGCGCAGCCTCAAGAAGCGGGTGGCCAACTACACCCAGACCAACCGCCTGGAGGAACGCCTGCGCTGCATGGTGCGCGACACCGCCAGCATGGAGATCGTGACCACCCATACCGAGGCCGAAGCGCTCCTGCTGGAAGCCAACCTGATCAAGCGCCTGAAACCGCGCTACAACATCGTGCTGCGCGACGACAAGTCGTATCCCTGGCTGATGCTGGCGCAGGACCACCCGTTTCCGCAGGTGACCAAGCACCGCGGTAGCCAGCAGCGTCCCGGCAGCTACTGGGGCCCCTTCGCCAGCGCCTGGGCGGTGAACGAGACGGTGAACGCGATGGAGCGGCTGTTTCTGCTGCGCTCCTGCGCCGACACCGTGTTCGCCAACCGCTCGCGTCCCTGCCTGCTGCACCAGATCAAGCGTTGCTCGGCACCCTGCGTCGGCCGCATCAGCCAGGACGACTATGCTCGGCTGGTGGACCAGGCGCGCGCCTTCCTGTCCGGCAAGGTCTCCACCCTGCAGCGCGAGCTGTCGGCCGAGATGGAGGCTGCCTCCGAACGCATGGAATACGAGCGTGCCGCGGCCGTGCGCGACCGCATACGCGCGCTGACCCACGTGCAGGGTTCGGGCGTGATCAACCCGGCCAGCCTGACCGATGCCGACATCATCGCCGTCTGGCAGGTTGCCGGCCAAAGCTGCGTGCAGGTGTTCTTCGTGCGCGGCGGCCGGAACAACGGCAACCGCGCGCACTTCCCGAGCACGGTGAAGTCGGACGAGCCGGCCGAAATCCTGACCGCCTTCATTGCCCAGTTCTACGACGACAAGCCGCCGCCGCCGTTGATCCTGACCAACCACGACCTGCCGGAGGCCGACCTGATCGGCGACGCGCTCGCCTCCAAGGCGGGGCGGCGGGTCGAACTGGCCAATCCCAAGCGCGGCGAGAAATGCCAGGTCGTCCGCCATGCCGAGACCAACGCGCGCGAGGCGCTGGAACGCCGCTTGGCGGAAGCGACCGGCCAGGCCAAGCTGCTCGACGGCGTCGCCACCGTGTTCGGCCTGCCCAACCGTCCGGAGCGGATCGAGACCTACGATAACAGCCACATCATGGGCCAGGCGCCCTACGGCGTGATGGTGGTGGCCGGCCCGGAGGGCTTCCGGAAGAACGCCTACCGCAAGTATTCGATCCGCAGCGCCATCTCGCCGGGCGACGATTTCGGCATGATGCGCGAGGTGCTGGAACGCCGTTTCGCCCGCGCGCAGAAGGAGCGCGACGCAGCCGAGCAGACGGGCGACGCCGACGCCGAAAAGGACTGGCCCGATATCGTGCTGATCGACGGCGGCGCCGGCCAGTACAGCGCCGCCCGCGCCGTGCTGGACGATCTGGGTGTCAATGACGTGACGTTGATCGCCATCGCCAAGGGCCCCGACCGCGACGCCGGCCGCGAGTGGTTCTTCACCGCCGATAAATCGCCCTTCCAGCTACCGCCGCGCGACCCCGTGCTGTACTACCTGCAGCGCCTGCGCGACGAAGCGCACCGCTTCGCCATCACCACGCACCGCGCCGGCCGCAGCCGCGCCCTGGTCACCAGCGAGCTGGACGAAGTGCCCGGCATCGGCTCGGCCCGCAAGCGCGCGCTGCTCAACCATTTCGGCAGCGCACGCGGCGTCAAGCAGGCCGGGCTGGAGGATTTGCAGGCCGCCCCGGGCATCTCGAAAGAGACGGCGAAACGCATCTACGCCTTTTTCCACACCAAGTAGGTCGGCCCGCACCGCCGGCTCACACGACCGCCTTCTTTGCCCCACGCCGGGCGATGGCGGCCCGCAGCGTGTTGTCCAGCAGGCAGGCGATCGTCATCGGTCCCACGCCCCCCGGCACCGGGGTGATCGCACCGGCATGGTCCAGGCACTCGCTATACGCCACGTCGCCCGCCAGGCGCCCATCGGCCAAGCGGTTGATGCCGACGTCGATCACCGTGGCGCCCGCGGCGATCCAATGGCCGCGCACCAGCTCCGGCCGGCCTACCGCGGCCACCACAACCTCGGCCCGGCGGCACTCGGCCTCCAGGTTGCGGGTGCGGGAATGTGCGCAGGTGACCGTGGCGTTGGCCGCCAGCAGGAGCGAGGCCACGGGCCGGCCGACGATGGCCGAACGGCCCAGCACGATAGCCCGGCAGCCCGAGAGTGCCACGCCGGCATGGGCCAGCAGCCGCATCACGCCCAGCGGCGTGCAGGGCGCGAGCATAGCCGTCCCGTCGGCAAGCCGTCCGACATTGGCCGGGTGGAAACCATCCACGTCACGCGCCGGGTCGATCGCCTCGATCACCGCGCCGGCCTCGATATGCGCCGGTAACGGCAGTTGAACCAGGATGCCATCGACGGCGTCGTCGTCGTTCAGCGCCGCCACCACGGCCAGCAGCGCCGCCTGCGTCACGTCGGCCGGCAGGCGAACGGTGCGCGCGTCCAGCCCGGCCTCACGCGCCGCCCGGTCCTTGTTGCGGACATAGACGGCGCTGGCCGGGTTCTCGCCCACCAGCACCACGGCCAGGCCGGGGCGGAACGGCAGGCCGGCGGCCCGCGCCGCAACGTCGGCACGCAGGGTTGCCGCCAACGTCCGGCCATCTAGGATGCGGGCGGTCACCCCCGGCGCCTAGAACAGCGGCTGCCACACGCCGTAGCGCAGCCCCGCCTCCAGTTCGGACAGGACCGGCACCACGACCAGCTGTATCAACAGGAGCGCGATCAGCGGGCTGAGATCGACCCCGCCGAAATTGGGCAGCACCGCACGGATCGGCCGCAGAGCCGGCTCGGTCACGCGGTAGAGGAAATCCGCCACCGTCCACACGAACCGGTTGCGGTTGTCCAGCACGCCAAAGGCCATCAGGGTGCTGATGACGGCTGACAGGATCAGTGCCCAGGTAAACAGTCGCAGCAGGGTGAACAGGACGGAAAAGACGATTCCGGTGATCAATACATGTCTCCAGACACAAACCGGATGCCAGATCGCCACCGGTTTGCACGCGATCAGCCATCGACACGGGTGTTTGTCGAAGAACGCTGGGGCATGTGCCCGTTGCGTCTCGTTTCAGCTCGGTCCGGACATGCTCTAATCGGGGCGGTTGAGGCAGGCAAGGGCTGCACACCCCCTTGACGCCCAACGGCCTGCCTGAGCATTGTCCGCCGCCTGCACGGCGGGGCTGTAGCTCAGTTGGGAGAGCGCCTCGTTCGCAATGAGGAGGTCAGGGGTTCGATTCCCCTCAGCTCCACCACCGCCCTGCAATCCTCACCGTCCCCTGCAGTCGATGCCGCCTAGGTAAGCCAATGTGGAAAGCCGCCGCCGTCACCCTGGTCCCGCTCGTGGCGATTCTTGCCATCAGCACGCTGGAGGGTGGCCGGGCGGGGTTGGACCCCAAGGACCAGCTTGCCTTCGAGCGGCAGCGGGCCGAACGGCGGCAGGCCCTGATCGACGCCAGGACAATGCCGCCGCCGGCGCTCGCCTGCGCGGCGTCGCGCGCCAGCCGCGCAACCGTGCAAACGCTCTACCTCGTATGGATCAATCAGAGAAGCGACCTTGCCACCACCGCCGACCGCGACAGCGCGGCAGCCGACCTCGACCGCGCACTGGCCGGTTGCGGCGGGGACCGGGCGGCGCTGGAAGACGGGGCGCACCGGGACGGCCTCGACCTGGAGCAGGCTGCTGCGTTGGCCATGCTGCAGAAGGGGCGTTAACCCGCGCGGCGCGCGCCGAAGGTCGGGCGCCGCAGCCAGGCCGGGCGCGTGAAGACCGGCTTGGACGGACGCCGATACCAGGGTTCAACACACCCGTCCGTTCCCACGCGCACCGGCCCCGCCTGGCCCTGCGGCGGGGCATCGAACAGGGGCTGTGCCGGACGGTAATACCACGCCTCGCCGGGCGGCCGGCCATATGCTGCGCCTACGTGCACAGGGGGGCGGCCGATCCGATCGATCAGCCGTGCCGTCCACAACAGCAACGCCGGCGCGCCGAACAGGAACACCAGGGCAGACACGACAACCGCCAAGACACCACCCGACTAATCAGTTCTACGCCGCTCACCTATGCCGCCATCGCCGCTTGGAAAGTGCCGCGGCCGCCTGTCCAAATCATCTCCGCGCCAGAGTGGACGCAATCACACTAGAAATCACGCCGGTGCGGCACAGGCCTCGGCGGCACGCATCACCCGCAGGAAATTGCCGCCCCACAACGCCGCGACTTCAGAATGCCCGTAGCCGCGCCGCACCAGCTCGGCCGTCAGGTTTGCGCTCTCGCTGGCATCACGCCAGCCGGCGATGGCGCCCCCGCCGTCGAAATCCGAACTGATGCCGCAATGCGCCAGCCCGATTCGGCGCACCACATAATCGATGTGGTCGCAGAAATCGGCCACCGTCACATCGTCCGCACGCCCCTTCGGCTTCAGGAAGGGCGGCATAGCGGTGATCTGCACCAGCGCTTCCGTGTCGCGCAGCGCATCGAGCTGCATGTCGTCCAGGTTGCGCGGATGGGGGCAAAGGGTGGCGACGCAGGAATGGGTGGCCACCACGGGCGCCCGCGACAGGCCCACCGCCTGCAGCATGGCCTGCCGCGACAGGTGCGAGACATCGACCATCAACCCCAGCCGGTTCATCTCGTCGATGGCGGCACGGCCTAGCGGCGACAGGCCGCCGTGCAAGGTTTCCCCGTCGCCCAGGTCGCGCCGCGGGTTGGCGCTATCGGCTAGCAGGTTGTGGCCGTTATGGCTGATGGTGATGTAGGTGGCGCCAGCCTGCCGGAAGCGTGCCAGCGCCGCCAGGTCCTCGCCCATCGCATGCCCGTTCTCGATAGCCGGCACCACGGCCAGCGCGCCCCCGGCGTGGGCCGCCTCGATCGCGTCGGCCGTGGAGCAGACATGCGCGGTGATGCCCAGCCGCGACCCGCCCATGCTGCGTATGGTCTCCAGCATGGCCATCGCGCGCGCCTGCGCCTGGGAGGTGCCCGCCGGCGTGCGCGGCCCCTGCGGCACGAAGGCGGCGAAGCAC
>CAXUGD010000136.1:0-7921 GCA_964250355.1 uncultured Acetobacteraceae bacterium
GGGCCAACGTGGGCAAAGTGAGGTCCAGGCTGATGCGTGACAGGCCGATCGCACCCAGGGCTTCGGCTGCCACCAGCATGGCTTCCGCATCGGCCGCAGCGCTGTCGGCGCCGATCAGCTCGATGCCGGCCTGCGGCACCTGGCGCTCCGCATCGCGCTGGCCGCGCACGCGGATGCACTGGCCGGCATAGGACAGCCGCAGCGGACGGGGCGCGCTGGCCAGCCTGGTCGCGGCGATGCGGGCGACCTGCGGGGTGATGTCGGCCCGCAGCGCCATCATCCGGTGGCTGTCGGGGTCCATGATTCGGAACGTCTGGTCGGCCGTGGCCGCCCCGGCCCCGGCCAGCAGGTTGTCCTCGAACTCCATCAGCGGCGGCTTCACCCGCGCGTAGCCGTGGCTGGCGAACACGGCCATCAGCGCTTCGACCGAGGCAGCCTCCGTCTGTGCGTCGGGCGGCAGCAGGTCGCGCAGGCCGGCGGGCAGCAGGGCGGGGTGCGGGGAGGTCAGGTCGTCCATCGGCGCCCGGGCTATAGCACCGGCCGCCGCAGGCGCGGAAGGCCGGCACCGCCGCGCCGCCCGTCCCGGTGTTGTGCTGCACTGCCGCAAAACGTAGGGTCGGCGGCATGCTTGCCCTTGCTCCCTCGGCTACCATCCAGTTCCCGTTTGCCGAGCCGCCCGCGCCTGGCGCCGTGCAGGCGGTGGGGCCTGGCGTCCTGTGGATGCGGTCGGCACTGCCGTTTCTGCTGAACCACGTGAACATCTATCTGATCGAGGATGACGGCGGCTGGGCGGTGTTCGACACCGGGCTGGGCGACGATGCGACCAAGGCGGGCTGGGAGGCCGTGTTTGCCGGCCCGCTGCGCGGTCAGCGCATCACCCGCGTGATCTGCTCGCATTTCCATCCGGACCATGTGGGCCTGGTCGGTTGGCTCACCGAGCGCTTCGGCTGCCCGCTCTGGATGCCGCGCACCGAGATGCTGATGACGCGCATGCTGCAGCACGGCGCGCCCGCCTCCCGCGGCCCGTTCTACGCCGAGCACGGGCTGGCGCCGGACGAGGGCGCGCGCGTTGCCGGCGAGGGCCACGGCTACCTGCGTATGATCACCGGGCTACCCGACCAATATCAGCGCCTGACGGCGGGCCGCACCTTGCGCATCGGCGGGCGCGACTTCACCGCGTTCACGGGCGGCGGCCACGCGCCCGAACAGGCCATGCTGTACTGCGCGGCGGACGGCATCCTGCTGTCGGCCGACCAGGTGCTGGCCCGCATCTCGCCCAACATCTCGGTGCAGGCGATGGAGCCGGATGCCGACCCGCTGGGCGAGTACCTCCTGTCGCTGGCCGAGCTGGCGCGGTGCGTTCCGGCCGACATGCTCGTGCTGCCCGGCCACCACCTGCCGTTCACCGGCTTGCACACCCGGCTGGCCGAGCTTTCCCGCCACCACGCGGACCGCTGCGCGCTGATTGCCGAGGCGGCGCGGTCCCACCCGCGCACCGCGGCGGAACTGCTGCCAGTGCTGTTCAAGCGGCAGATGGACAGCCACCAGACCGGCTTCGCGTTCGGCGAGACGCTGGCGCATATCAACGCCATGCGCGCCCGCGGCGAGGTGGTGCAGGCGCGCGGGGAGGACGGGGTGTTTCGGGTGCGCACTGTCTGACGCCCATGAAGATGCGCAAGAAGGCGGAGCTGCCGACCAAGCTGTGTGCGACGTGCAAGCGGCCGTTTGCCTGGCGGAAGAAATGGGCAAAGGTGTGGGACGAAGTTCGTTACTGCAGCGATGCGTGCCGGACGAAGCGACCGCCACCTGCCCAGGCATGAGCTTGTTGGACGGCATGCGCCGCAACCGGTCCCCTCTCGGCGGCTTGAACACCAACCACCGGTCTGTGATAGGCGGCTCGCCCTAAGACAGGGTGACGACCAGGGGCACGTGGTCCGACGGCGTATCCTCCCCCCGCGCGGCCTTGTCCGGGGTGGCGGAGACGAGACGTTCGGCAACCGTGGGGGAGAGCAGCGCGTGGTCGATGCGGAGGCCGCGGTTGCGCTGCCAGCAGCCGGCCTGATAGTCCCAGAAGGTGTAGCAGGCGCCCTCGGGCTTGACGGCGCGCACCGCGTCGGTCAGCCCGCCCCAGATCATGCGCCAGTAGAGGGCGCGGGTTTCCGGCCGCACTAGCGCGTCGTCCGGGCCCAGCACGCCCGGGGCAAAATCCACGTCTTCCGGGCAGACGTTGTAGTCGCCGGTCAGGATCAACGGCACATCCTGCACCAGCAGGGCGGCGGCATGGGTGGCGAGGCACTCCATCCAGCGCAGCTTGTACTGGTAGCCGACGTCGCCGTTGGAGTTGCCGTTGGGGAGGTAGAGGTTGCCGATGCGCAGGCCGTGGAACGCGATTTCAAGGTAGCGCGCCTGGGCATCGTCCTCGGGCAGCCCGGGCAGGGCGGTCAACCGTACGTCCAGCGGCGTGCGCGCCAGGGCTGCCACGCCGTTGAAACCCTTCTGGCCGACGACGGCGCTGTGCCAGCCCATTTCGGCAAACACCGGCGGAAAGCTCGCCGCCTCGCACTTGATCTCCTGCATCAGCAGCAGGTCGGGCGAGTTAGCCTCCAGCCAGCGGACGATGTTCTGCTCGCGCGCTCGGCTGCCGTTGACGTTCCAGGTGGCAATTTTCAAGCCACAGCCGCTAATTCTCTGTGGAGATGCTCATGGTAAGGTTTATCCTCGAGCTCCAGGTGATTCGGAACTGAAGAGCTGTTACCGCAGAAGTCGACTTCGACGGAGCTGACAGAACCTGCCGGATCTACAAAGACGAGCAGTTCCAGAGAGCCGCCTGATCCTCGCTCAGTGAAACTGGCTTCAAAAGCCAGCCCACCACAGAGAGACTTTATAAACACTGGGGTAGCCGTAGGCAAAAGGCTCAAGGCAAATGAATTGCATCCGCACGGACAGAATTCTGTGACTGTCGCGCCCTTCAAATGTCGAGAGAGGGTGTCAGGCGACGAAAAGCCACAACGCGAAACTAGTATGTCGAGCCATCGAGCAGCCCGATCCCGATCCTCCGCTGTCGGTTCTCTCCAGCCGTGACAGGATTGAAGATTCTGCTTGGCCTTCACAGACACAGATCGTCAATCGATCGAGAAGCTGGTGCCGCAACCGCAGGAGCTGGTGGCGTTCGGGTTGCGGATCTTGAAATAGCTGCCCATCAGCTCGTCTGCATAATGCAGCTCCGCGCCGGTCAGCAGATCGAGGCTGGTCGGATCGACGATCACGCGGGCCGGCCCGCGCTCGATGACCAGGTCGTCTGGCGCAGGGGTCGCCTCGTCCAGGTCGAACTTGTATTGGAACCCGCTACAGCCCCCGGCCAGCACCGCCACCCGCAAGGCGGCCGGCCGGCCCTCGGCGGCGACGATCTCGGCAACCCGGTCCAGCGCCCGGTCGGTCACTTGAAAGCTCATGATCCGAACATAGTAAGGCCCATGCCGATGTGCCACCCGTCCGACCGCTGCAACATGGCGACCGGCAATCGATGACCGAGCTGGCCCCCTACGCCGTGCACGCCGCCACCTCCCGCGGGCGGCTGCACCACGAGCCGGACGCCTCCTCCCGCAGCCCGTGGCAGCGCGACCGCGACCGGGTGATCCACAGCTCCGCGTTCCGCAAGCTGCAATACAAGACGCAGGTCTTCGTGAACCACGTGGGCGATTTCTACCGCACCCGGCTGACCCACAGCCTGGAAGTGGCACAGGTCGCCCGCTCCGTCGCGCGCGAGCTGCGGCTGGACGAGGACCTGACGGAGGCGCTGGCGCTGGCGCACGACCTGGGCCATCCGCCCTTCGGCCATGCGGGCGAGGACGCGCTGAACGGGCAGATGAAGCCGTATGGCGGGTTCGACCACAACGCCCAGACGCTGCGCGTGGTCACACGGCTCGAAGCGCGCTACGCGGCGTTCGACGGGCTGAACCTGACCTGGGAAACGCTGGAGGGGCTGGTCAAGCATAACGGCCCGCTCGCCAAGCCGCCGGCCTACATCGCCGCCTACAACGCGCGGCACGACCTGATGCTGGGCACTCAGCCCTCCGCCGAGGCGCAGGTGGCCTCGCTGTCGGACGACATCGCCTATCACAGCCACGACCTGGACGACGGCATGCGGTTCGGCCTGTTCGGCTTCGACGAGATCGCCCACCTGCCGGTGGTGGGGGACGCGCTGGCCCAGGCGCGGCGCGCCAGCCTGGACATGCCGCCCCAGCGCCTGCGCCACGAGACGATACGCCGCGTGATCCACGCGCTGGTGAGCGACCTGGTGGACGAGACCCGCGCGCGGCTGGGCCGGCTGGAGCCGGACAGCGCCGACCGCATACGGCATGCCCGGGCGCCGGTGGTGGGCTTCTCGCCGCGTATGGCGGAGGCCAACCACGCGATCAAGGAGTTCCTGCGCGCCCGCATGTACCGCCATTGGCGCGTGAACCGCATGACGGCCAAGGCGCGCCGGCTGACGGAGGCGCTGTTTGCCCTGCTGCATGCCGACCCGGCCGCCCTGCCCGATGGCTGGCGCGCCCAGGCCGGCCTGGGCCAGCCGGCGCAGGCCGCAACAGTGGTGTGCGACTACGTGGCGGGCATGACGGACCGGTTCGCGCAGGACGAGTATAGGCGGCTGACGGACCTGGCCGAGCCTGGTTGATGCCGGCGCCAAACCTTTCCGCTTCCAGCCGCCAGGCACGCAGGCCAGAGCAATCTCACGCAGACTGGAACAGTCGTCGTGAGAAAATTGCTCGTTGAACAAAAAAGAGAGCGCGCTGACCGTTTACGGTCAGGCTGAACGCGTTCTAGGCTGCGCGCACCGCGACCGACCACGCATCCGGGGTATGCCATGACCATCGCCCGTTTCGCCCAGCGCGCTGCCGCCGCCATGTTGCCGCCGGTGGTGTTCCTGTCGCTCGCCGGCTATTTCGGCTGGAACGCCATGCGGGGCGAGCACGGGCTGCGCGCCTATGCCATGCGGCAGCACCAGCTGGTGACCGCGCGCGCCGAGCAGAAGGCGGCCGAGGCGGAGCGCGACGCCTGGGAGGTGCGGGTGGCCGGGCTGCGCGCCAACCACATCGATCCCGACACGCTCGACGAACGCGCGCGCGCCATGCTGAATTTGGCCGACCCGAACGACGTGGTGGTGCCCTACGGCCAGGCCAACAAGCTGTTCTGAGCCTCCCCTGTCACGCCCGGACCTGATCCGGGCATCCACGCGGACCCGCCCCACACCCGCGTCCACCAGCGCGCCCGAGCGGATTGTAAAGGTGGCCTGCCTGCCGATCCCTTTGTTGCGGGCCGCCCCTGCGCTATGGTCCCCCCACTTTGGTCCTAGGGTGGAGAAGAACATGGCCGATGCCGAGCCAGCCCGCGGCGCCAGCCTCGACGCAGAGCAGCTGCGCCAGGCGTGGCGGACGATGCTGCTGATCCGCCGATTCGAGGAAAAGGCGGGCCAGCTCTACGGCATGGGGCTGATCGGCGGGTTCTGCCACCTGTATATCGGGCAGGAAGCGGTGGTGGTGGGCGTGCAGATGGCGCTGTCGCAGGGCGACCAGGTGATCACCTCCTATCGCGACCACGGCCACATGCTGGCCACCGGCATGGAGCCGCGCGGGGTCATGGCCGAGCTGACGGGGCGGGCTACCGGCTACAGCCGCGGCAAGGGCGGCTCCATGCACATGTTCAGCCGGGAGAAAAACTTCTTCGGCGGCCACGGCATCGTGGGCGCCCAGGTGAGCATCGGCACCGGCCTGGCCTTCAGCAACCGGTATCGCGGCAACGACTCCGTGGCGGTCGCCTATATGGGCGAGGGCGCGTCCAACCAGGGCCAGGTATTCGAAAGCTTCAACCTGGCCGCGCTGATGCACCTGCCCTGTGTGTACGTGATCGAGAACAACCGCTACGGCATGGGCACCAGCGTGGAGCGTGCCTCCGCCTCACGCGACCTGTCGCAGAACGGGGCGCCCTGGGGCATCCCCGGCGTGCAGGTGGACGGCATGGACGTGGCGGCCGTGCACGCGGCGGCGCAGGCGGCGGTGGCGCATTGCCGGGCCGGGCACGGGCCGTACCTGCTGGAGATGAAGACCTACCGTTTCCGCGGCCACTCGATGTCGGACCCCGCCAAATACCGCACGCGCGACGAGGTGCAGGACATGCGCGACCACCACGACCCGGTGGCCTCTGCCCGCGCCGGGCTGTTGCAGCTTGGCGTGGCGGAGGCGGTGCTGAAGCAGGCGGAGGACGAGACCCGCGCGCTGGTGCAGGACGCGGCCGATTTCGCGCAGGCCAGCCCCGAGCCCGACCCCGCCGAGCTGTGGACCGACATCCTGCTGGGGGCCCCATGACACCCGTGCTGATGCCGGCGCTGTCGCCCACCATGACGGAGGGCAAGCTGGCGCGCTGGCTGAAGAAGATCGGCGACCCGGTGCAGGCCGGCGACGTGATCGCCGAGATCGAGACCGACAAGGCGACCATGGAGGTGGAGGCCGTCGATGAGGGCCGGCTGGCGGAAATACTGGTGGGCGAGGGCACGGACGGGGTCGCGGTGAACACGCCGATCGCCGTGCTGGCCGGCGAAGGCGCCCCCGCACGGGCCGCGCCCGCTTTGCCGGTGGTGACGGCTGTGGGCGAGGACGAAGGCAAGGTTGCCGACCGTGCAGCCGCGAGCCGGGCGCCCGAGCTGCGCGCGGTGCCGGCGCCGGACCGGGACTGGGGACCCACCCGACCGGCCACGGTGCGCGAGGCGCTACGCGACGCCATGGCCGCCGAGATGCGCGCCGACGACAGCGTGTTCCTGATGGGCGAGGAGGTGGCGCAATACCAGGGCGCCTACAAGATCAGCCAGGGATTGCTGGACGCGTTCGGGCCGAAGCGCGTGGTCGATATGCCGATTACGGAGCACGGCTTCACCGGCATGGCGGTGGGCGCCGCGATGGCCGGGCTGCGGCCGATCGTGGAGTTCATGACATTCAACTTCGCCATGCAGGCGATCGACCAGATCATCAACTCGGCCGCGAAGACGCTGTACATGTCAGGCGGGCAGATGGGCTGCCCCATCGTGTTCCGCGGGCCAAACGGTGCCGCCTCCCGCGTGGCGGCCCAGCACAGCCAGGACTATGCGAGCTGGTACGCGCACTGCCCGGGGCTGAAGGTGGTGGCCCCGTACTCCGCGGCGGACGCGAAGGGGCTGCTGCGCGCGTCCATACGCGATCCGAACCCGGTGGTCTTCCTCGAAAACGAGATCCTGTACGGGCAGACCTTCGACCTGCCGACCGCCGAGGATTTCGTCCTCCCGATCGGCCAGGCCAAGGTCGAGCGCGAAGGCCGCCATGTGACGATCGTTTCGTACTCCATCATGGTGGGCGTGGCGCTGCGGGCGGCCGATGCGCTGGCCGGGCAGGGCGTGGAAGCCGAGGTGATCAACCTGCGTACCCTGCGCCCGCTGGACATCGGCACGGTGGTTGAGAGCGTGAAGCGCACCGGCCGGCTGGTGACGGTGGAGGAGGGGTGGCCCTACGCCGGCATCGGCAGCGAGGTGGCGATGCAGGTGATCGAGCACGCGTTCGACTGGCTGGACGCGCCCCCGGTGCGCGTGGCCGGGTTGGACGTGCCCCTGCCCTACGCGGCCAACCTGGAAAAGCTGGCGCTGCCGCAGCCCGGGTGGGTGGTGGATGCCGTGCGCAAGATCGTTTGAAGGGCGGCACACATGCCAACGAACATCCTGATGCCCGCGCTGTCGCCCACCATGACGGAGGGCACGCTGGCGCGCTGGCTGAAAAAGGAGGGCGACGCCATCCGCGCCGGCGACGTCATCGCCGAGATCGAAACCGACAAGGCGACGATGGAGGTGGAAGCCGTCGATGAGGGGGTGCTGGGCAAGATACTGGTGGCCGACGGGACGGAG
>CAXUGD010000137.1:0-7900 GCA_964250355.1 uncultured Acetobacteraceae bacterium
GTTCGGGCCGTTTGGGAATCCCCGTGAGTCAACCTCATCCAGGGTTGGTATTACCAGGCTGGATCGGGTTTGCAGACTGAGTTGTGCCAAACGATTGAGGAGGTATCCCTGCACGCGCCAACTCCAAACGTTGTTGAACACTCGCGATCGTCGCCTTCGCGGTCGCCTCCCGTACAAGCGCCATCGTCTGGATCAGGCCACCACTGTATTCTTCTGCTTCCGCGTGGGCGGCTCGCGCGTCTGCCTCGGCTTTCGCCAGCTCTGCAAGGCTGTTTGGATCTTGAACAGACATACGAGCAACAGGGTCTTGATAAATAATGTTTATCCCACGGAGAAAAGACTCTCGCTTTTGCTCCAACATCGCAATTGTATTTTGAAGGATCTTAACACGTAGCTGGGCTTCTACGAAAATCAAACCTCCTGAATACTTTCTAACATCTGAGTTTGCTTCTTCAAGTTGCCCTCTCGCGAGCTTAATATCAGTGTCAAGATCAGCCGTGCTCGGACCGGCAAAACGAACAACTACGGACGTTGCGGCTATCGAAAGAGTAACACATGCCAGAACCACAAGTAGCGCACGCATTCAGAATCCTTCAGAACTAAGTTCTTCACTGACCACGCCAAATTAAGACGCCGGCTGTCCATTACGAAAAGCGTGAATTGAATACACCTGTAAGATTGGTCGTCTTAGAAGTTCAAACGAAAGCGGTGCAAAAATGACACAGACTGCGGGGAAGGTAGATTGCCTCGCCAGCACCGTATTCGCCGCGTCCCCAACTTCCGGCAGTCAACATTTCATCAGTCAGCGTTGAGTGTGGTATCCTTCCCGCTCGCTACGTTTCCTCGGCTACGCCATACGCACTCGCCCCGTAACGCACCAACCCTGCCAACGTGCTTGAAGCCATCAAGCACGCTGCGCGCTGCTCCGCAGTGGCCTACAGTGATGCCTGACCGCCCCTCCGCGTAGCACGTTAGGCGGAAAAGCCGAAGGCGCCTTCGGCCGACACCCTTCGGTCCGGCACGCCGGTTGTCGCGAACCCATACCGTCGAGGTTGGCGGAAGGCGCTGCGCTTTTCCGCCCTACCCCACCGTGCCCATCAACTGCTGACGTTCTGCCCGCTATCCGCTAGAAGGTCGCCCGGAACCCATCCCCGCAATCTCGCACTCAAGGAACCCCGTGTCGTCCATCGTCGTCCGAGGCGCTCGTGAGCACAATCTCAAGAATATCGACGTGGAGATCCCCCGCGATCAGCTGACCGTCATCACCGGGCTGTCCGGTAGCGGCAAGTCGTCGCTCGCGTTCGACACCATCTATGCCGAGGGGCAGCGGCGCTATGTCGAGTCGCTATCCTCCTACGCGCGCCAGTTCCTGGAGCTGATGGGCAAGCCGGATGTGGACAGCATTGAGGGGCTGAGCCCGGCGATCTCCATCGAGCAGAAGACCACCAGCCGGAACCCGCGCTCCACCGTTGGTACGGTGACCGAGATCCACGACTATATGCGGCTGCTGTGGGCGCGGGCCGGCGTGCCGTACTCGCCGGCAACCGGGTTGCCGATCGAGGCGCAGACGGTGAGCCAGATGGTCGATCGCGTGATGGCGATGAAGGAAGGCACCCGGCTGCTGCTGCTGGCGCCGGTGGTGCGGGACCGCAAGGGCGAGTACCGCCGCGAGCTGGCCGAGCTGCAGCGGCGCGGCTTCACCCGCGCCAAGGTGGACGGCACCTTGTATGACGTGGCCGAGGTGCCGGCGCTGAACCGCAAGATCAAGCACACGGTGGAGGCCGTGGTCGATCGCGTGGTGGTGCGCCCCGGCGCCGAGCAGCGCCTGGCCGACAGCTTCGAGACCGGGCTGGGCATGGTGCCGGACGGCATCGTCTATGCCGAGGACGCCGATAGCGGGGCGCGCACCACCTTCTCCTCCCGCTTCGCCTGCCCGGTGAGCGGCTTCACCATCGAGGACATCGAGCCGCGGCTGTTCAGCTTCAACTCGCCGCACGGCGCCTGCCCCGCCTGCGACGGGCTGGGGGTGGAGACGTTCTTCGACCCCGCCATGGTGGTCCCGGACGAACGGCGCAGCCTGGCCGAGGGCGCGGTGGCGCCGTGGACCGGGGCGATGAGCCCGTATTTCGACCAGACGCTGCAATCGCTCGCGCGCCACTTCAAGGTGACCACCCGCACGCCCTGGGCCGAGTTGCCGGAGCGGGTGCGCGACGCGGTGCTGTACGGATCGGGCACGGTGCCGATCGAGATGACCTACAAGGACAGCGTCCGGTCCTACTCGGTCAACAAGCCGTTCGAGGGCGTGCTGAAAAACCTGGAGCGCCGGTGGAAGGAGACCGACAGCGCCTGGGTGCGCGAGGAGATGGGCCGCTACCAGGCGGAGAAGCCCTGCGCGGTCTGCCACGGCGCCCGGCTGAAGCCCGAGGCGCTGGCCGTGAAGATCGACGGGCGCACCATCGCGCAAGCGTCCGACCTGTCGATCCGCCTTGCGCTGGAGTGGTTTCGCGGCGTGGAGGCGACGCTGACGCCGCAGCGCGCCGCCATCGCCCGCCGCATCCTGCGCGAGATCGTGGAGCGGCTGCAGTTCCTGGTCGATGTGGGGCTCGACTACCTCAGCCTGTCGCGCGGCTCGACCACGCTGTCGGGCGGCGAGAGCCAGCGGATCCGGCTGGCCAGCCAGATCGGCAGCGGGCTGACCGGCGTGCTCTACGTGCTGGACGAGCCCTCGATCGGGCTGCACCAGCGCGACAACGAGCGGCTGCTGGGCACGCTGCGGCGGCTGAAGTCGCTCGGCAACACCGTGCTGGTGGTGGAGCACGACGAGGACGCGATCCGCCAGGCCGACTACCTGATCGACATGGGGCCGCGCGCGGGCGTCAACGGCGGCCACGTGATCGCCCGCGGCACGCCGGCCGAGGTCGCGGCCAACCCGGCCTCGCTCACCGGCGACTATCTGAGCGGACGCCGGCGCATCGAGGTGCCGGCACGGCGTAGGCCTTACGATAGCAAGCGGCTCCTGTCGGTCGTGGGTGCCACAGGACATAACCTGAAAGACGTTACCGCTTCGTTTCCGCTGGGCACGTTCACCTGCGTCACGGGCGTCTCTGGCGGCGGAAAATCCACGCTGGTGGTCGATACGCTGTTCAAGGCGGCCTCGCGCCGGCTGATGGGTTCGGGCGAGGTGCCGTCCGCCCACGCGCGCATCGACGGGCTGGAGCTGCTGGACAAGATCATCGACATCGACCAGTCGCCCATCGGCCGCACGCCGCGCAGCAACCCCGCCACCTACACCGACCTGTTCGCGCCGATCCGCGACTGGTTTGCCGAGCTGCCGGAATCGCGCGTGCGCGGCTACAAATCCGGCCGCTTCAGCTTCAACGTGAAGGGCGGGCGGTGCGAGGCCTGCCAGGGCGACGGCGTGCTGAAGATCGAGATGCACTTCCTGCCGGACGTGTTCGTCACCTGCGACACCTGCCGCGGCGCGCGCTACAACCGCGAAACGCTGGAGATAAAGTTTCGCGGCAAGTCGATTGCCGAGATCCTGGCGATGACGGTGGACGAGGCGGAGCCGATGTTCTCCGCGGTGAACCGCATCCGCGACCGGCTGCAGATCCTGCAGCGCGTGGGGCTGGGCTATATCAGCCTGGGCCAGCAATCGACCACCCTGTCCGGCGGCGAGGCGCAGCGGATCAAGCTGGCCAAGGAGCTGGCGCGCAGGGCCACCGGCCGCACGCTCTATATATTGGACGAGCCGACGACGGGGCTGCATTTCGAGGACACCGCCAAGCTGCTGGAAGTGCTGCACGCGCTGGTCGATCAGGGCAACACGGTGGTGGTGATCGAGCACAACCTGGAAGTGATCAAGACTGCCGACTGGGTGATCGACATGGGGCCGGAAGGTGGCGATGGCGGGGGCCGGATCGTGGCAGAAGGGACGCCGGAAACGGTTGGGGCGGCCGCCGGTAGCCACACCGGCCGGTTCCTGGCGCCGTTGCTGCCGCGGCCGGTCCGTGCAAGGGCCGGCAAGCGGGCCTGAGCGGCATGTCGGCAGCCGCGGCGCGCCCAACCGCCACCCCGTTAACCAATCCGCAGGGCGACCCTGTTATGACTTTCGTGTGAGGCACGGTTCCGGGTGATTCGATTGCGCACGTAACCGGTTGCCGGGCAGGACCGCGTGGGGCAGCGACTGTGATCGGCAAACCGTTTGAGCTTGCACACATCGAGCACGAATTATCGCGCACCGGCTTCAGGCCGGCGTTCGAGAACGCGGTCGTTGAGGCGTTCTACCTGCGGGAACGAGAGCGTATTGCGCGCTACTTCCACTGGGTGACAATCGGGCTGCTGACCGTCATCTTCGATTCGTTCCTCCTCAGCGAGACCAAGACTGCCCCGGAACTTGTCACCGTATCGGCCTGGCTGCGCTTTGCCGTCCTCACGCCCGCGGCGGTCGCCTACATCGCACTGGACTGGCAAGGCCGGCTCGGCCGATGGAGCGGCCGCCTTCTCAGCCTCCTCGTTCTGGCGCCCACGCTGATCTCCGGTGTGGAGGCCCATTTCGCCACCAGTCCGGCCATCGTCTCCGGCTTCCAGACGACGCCCCTGCTGCAATTGGCAGTGCTCGGCTGCCGGATGAGCGTGGCGCAGGCCGTGGTCACCAACGGCCTGGCCTGTGCCGTCTATTTCGCGGCCGTGCTCGGCATGTCGCTCGTCCCGGCAAACCTGGTGCCGTCGATGCTGCTGACCGACGCGGCCATTGCACTCACGACGGTGGTGTTCACCTTGCAGCTCGACTTGCGGGACAGGCGGGTCTTCCTGCTGGCACAGCAGGCGGACCTCGGGCGCGAGATGTTAGCCCTGCAGAACCGCAGGCTGGCCAGGCTGACGCAGATCGACGCGCTGACGGGATTGGGCAATCGCCGGTGCTTCGACGACCGCCTGATCGAACTCTGGTCCGACACGCGGTTGCAGCAGGCGCAAGTCACGTTGATCATGTTCGACATCGATTGTTTCAAGCTGTTCAACGACACGTACGGCCACCAGGCCGGCGACGAGTGTCTGACCGCCCTGGCCCGCACGGTCTCGCGCTGCCTGCGGGACGACCGCGACACGCTCGTGCGTTACGGTGGCGAGGAGTTTGCCATCATCCTGCCCGATACTTCGTTGGGGGAGGGTTGCCTGGTGGCCGAACGCGTCAGGCAATCGGTCTGCGAGCGCGCGATCCCGCATCCGGATGCAGGACCGGCACCGCACGTGACGGTCAGCCTCGGGGTGGCGACGGTCGTTCCGCTGTCGCAGAGCGCCGCGGTGCTGATCGAGGCGGCGGACCACTGCATGTACGAGGCGAAACGGCAGGGGCGCAACCAGCTCGCCTCCCAGCCGCCAGCCTCCCCCAGGGATCAGCCGCCCAGCATTTCGATCAGGCGTGGTGCCATCGTGAACCCCGCCTCAGTGCTGTAGCGGCAGGGCTTCGGCACCGTTGCCGTGGCCTCTGTCCAGCCGCGCCGTGCCGCCGCCGGGCTCCGCGTTTACGGCTTCTTGAAACGGTAACCCGCCCGTCGTGCCTCCGCCGCAATCCCGTGCTTTACAGGCGGCATGAGCACAGTCCAAGCCGTGGGCGGCCGTAGCCCGGCACGCATCCAGCTGACCGCACCGTTGCGCGCTTCTGACAGGCCGATGCGTCAACGCAGCCTCATGCGCCACCTTCTGGCGGCCCGTCGCGTCACCTTCATCCTGCTGTTCACGTTGCCCGCCTGCGTCGTCCAGGCGGTGCTGCTCCTCGTGTCCAGGCAGGGGCGGGTGTCCTTCGCCGTGTTCTACTGGAACAGCGTGGCGCGCCTGCTCGGCTTGCAGGTGCGTGTCGTGGGCGCGCCCACCCTGCGCACGGACCGGCCCGTCATTTACGTGTGCAACCACTCGTCCTGGATGGACATCCCGGCCCTCGGCGGCTGTCTGCGCGCCTGCTTCGTGGCCAAGGACGATGTCGCTAGCTGGCCCATCGTGGGCACCATCGCCCGGCTGGGCCGCACGGTGTTCGTCAGCCGGTCGCGCCAGGGGATCGGGCGCGAGCGCGACCAGATGCGCGAGCGCCTGGTGGCCGGGGACGACCTGATCCTGTTCCCCGAGGGCACCAGCTCGGACGGCTCGCGCGTGCTGCCCTTTCACTCGTCGTTTTTTGCCGCCGCATACGGCGAGGCCACCCCGGTGATCCAGCCGGTCTCCGTCGTATATGACCGTCTTGCCGGCCTGCCGGTCGGGCGCGTCAGCCGGACGGTGTTCGCCTGGTATGGCGACATGGAGCTGGCGCCGCACGTGTGGAAGGCGGCCCAGTGGCGCGGCAAGCGGGTCAGCCTGCTGTTCCATCCGCCGCTCGACCCGGCCCATTTCGGCTCCCGCAAGGCGCTCAGCCAGGCAGCCTGGGACGTGGTGGCCGCTGGCGCCGCCGCCTTGCGCCAGAACCGGCCCGCATCGCCCGGCCCGCTCCACCCAGACCGCAGCGCCGGTGCAAATGTAACTTGACCCGGACTCCCTTCGCCCTGGCAGGATGCGGATCGACAAGGGACTTCGATTTGCCAGACCCGGGAAACAGTTGACGGCGCACGCGCCTGCCCCGATTGCTCCACCTCTCACCGCCATGGCGGGACTGAGCCGGAGCCTGCGTCCCATGACACCCCCACCCGTCCCGAAGCGCCTGCACGTGATCACCTGGGGGTGCCAGATGAACGTGTACGACAGCGCGCGGATGGCCGACGTGCTGGCGCCGCTGGGCTACGCGCCGGCGGCGGGTCCTGAAGACGCCGACATGGTGATTCTGAACACCTGCCACATACGCGACCGTGCCACGGAAAAGGTGTTTTCCGAGCTGGGCCGCCTGCGCGTGGTCAAGGCCGTGCGCGCCGCCGAGGGCAGCCGCACTATCCTGGCGGTGGCCGGCTGCGTCGCCCAGGCGGAAGGGCGCGAAATCCTCGCCCGCGCGCCCTATGTCGATATCGTGCTGGGCCCGCAAACCTACCACCGCCTGCCGGAGATGGTGGCGCAGGCTAGCCGGGCCGCCGGCGCGGTCATCGACACGGATTTTCCGGCCGAATCGAAGTTCGATCACCTGCCGGAGGCCGCGGCTGCCCAGACCGCCGGCGGGCTCACGGCTTTTCTCAGCATTCAGGAGGGTTGCGACAAGTTCTGCAGCTTCTGCGTCGTGCCCTACACGCGCGGCGCCGAAGCCAGCCGGCCGGCTGCAGCCGTGCTGGCCGAAGCGCGCCGCATGGTGGGCGGCGGCGCGCGCGAGGTCACACTGCTCGGCCAGAACGTGAACGCCTGGCATGGCGAAGGGCCGGACGGCGCCCCGCGCTCGCTGGCCTGGCTGCTGTACCGCTTGGCCGAGATCCCCGGCTTGGCCCGCCTGCGCTATACCACCTCGCACCCGCGCGACATGGGCGAGGACCTGATCGCAGCCCATTGCGACCTGCCGCAGCTGATGCCGTTCCTCCATTTGCCGGTGCAGTCCGGCTCGGACCGCCTGCTGGCCGCGATGAACCGCCGGCACACGGCCGCCGATTACCTGTCGCTTGTCGAAAAGCTGCGGGCCGCCCGGCCGGACCTGGCCATGTCCTCCGACTTTATCGTGGGCCATCCCGGCGAGACGGAGGCCGATTTCGAGGCGACCCTGGCGTTGGTCCGCGCTGTGGGCTTCGCCCAGGCGTTCAGCTTCAAATACTCGGCCCGTCCTGGCACGCCGGCCGCCGCCGCCCCTGCCCAGGTGCCGGAGGCGGAGCGCAACCGGCGCCTGCAGGTGCTGCAGGACCTGCTGCGCAGCCAGCAGGCCGATTTCAACGCACGCTGTGCAGGCCTCACTTTGCCCGTGCTGATCACCGGCCCCGGCCGCCGCCCGGGGCAGGTCGGCGGC
>CAXUGD010000138.1:0-7892 GCA_964250355.1 uncultured Acetobacteraceae bacterium
CACCAAGACCGCCGCACCGCGCGCCACCAAGGCAACTGCCGCCCGCACCACGGCCGCGCGCAAGCCCGCCGCCCGTGCCGCTTCAGCCAAGGCACCGGCACGCAGCACTCGGACGGCAACGCCGCGCGCCACCAAGGCCGCAACCGAGCGTGCACCCGCGCGCAAGGTCGACGGCCGCACCACGAACGGCCGCAAGGCCCGCGCCGCCAACGGAAGCGAACGTCCGGCCGCGCACGCCCCGGCCGCCGAGGCAGCACGCAAGACACGCCGCCCGCGCGCGCAGAAGCAGCCTATCGAGCATGACGTCGATCAACATGCCGAGCACATGGAGAGTGCCGCGCACGACGCGCCGCCGCCGAAGCGCGGCCGCCGCAAGGCAGTCGCCGAAGCGCCGGCAGACCTGCCCATGCACGACGAGCCTCACGAAGAGCAGTCCGCCGCGCAGGAACACGAGGCGGAGTAGCATCGGGCGTGGGGGGGGGGTCGGGGGGGGGCGCCCCCCCACCCCCCCCCCCCCGCGACCTGTCCCCGCCGGTGCTTCACCAAACGCGGTTGCACCACCCCGCGCAGGGCGGATGGTGTTTCCCCGGCGCTGTCAGATACGCGCCTTGAAACTCTGCGCTTCCGCCACGCGGGCGGCCGGCTTGCCCGCGGCGCTGTAGCGATTCATCTGCGGCGCGCTGCGCGCCGCCTTGGCAACCAGGTCCAGCACGCGCCGCTGCACCCGCATGGCGTGCTTCAGAAGCTGCCTGTTCTCTTCGGCCAGCAGCCCCAACTCGCGCATTTTGTCGTGCGGCACGCCGCCCGGATCGGCTGCGCGCCAAGCTGCCGCAAGGGCATCGGCTGCCGCGTGCTTGGGCGCCAGCAAGCCGCCAGCCCGCCCGAAATCCATGGCCTGAAGGGCCGCGTTCTCCTCGATGAGCAGCGCGCTCAGCCGATCGATCGCCTCGACCATCGCAAGCTCGGGCGATGCCGCCGCCGATTTCCGCAACTCCGTCATTTCCTGGCCTCCTGCAAGCGCAACATCTGTTGAAGCACCGGCTGGGCCAGTCCCAGCCCGCCGGTGCGGGCAATCTGTTTGGCGATCTCCGACACCATCATCGGCTTGAACGCCTGTTCAGCCGCTCCGCCGCCAAACAGGCCGTCCGCGGTGTCGGCGGTGTCGAACATCGGCTTCAGCAGCTCGTTGAGCGCCACCGCGGTGAAATCCTCCGCCGCTCGCTGCAGCTTCTGCTGCGGCACGTCTCCGCCCTGCGGCGCCGCCGCGTTTCCCACCCGCATCAGCGTACCTCCAGATCGGCTTGCAGCGCGCCCGCCGCCTTGATGGCCTGCAGGATGCTGATCAGGTCACGCGGCCCCACGCCCAGCGCGTTCAGGCTGGCTACCAGGTCGCGCAGCGTGGGCGAGGCGGTCAGCAAACCCAGTTTGTGGTCGTGCTCGGTATCCACGGTGATCGTGCTGCGCGGCACCACGGCCGTCTTGCCACCGCTGAACGGGCCGGGCTGGCTAACCTGCGGCGTTTCCGACACGCGTATCGTGAGGTTGCCCTGCGCGATGGCCACCGTACTGATGCGCACGTTGGCCCCCATCACGATCGTGCCGCTCGTCTCGTCGATCACCACCACGGCCGGCGTGTCCGGCTCCACACGCAAATCCTCGATACGGGTGAGCGCCTCGATCACGTCCATATTGTGCAGGTTTAGCGCCACCGTCCGCGGGTCGGTGGCGCGCGCCGTGCCGGGGCCGACCGCGTCGTTGATCGCGATCTCCATCCGCCGCGCCGTCGTCAGGTCCGGGTTGCGCAGCGCCAAGGCGATCTCTGCATGGGCACCCAGCGCAAACGCCACCTCGCGTTCCACGATGGCGCCGTTGGCGATCTTGCCCGATGTCGGCACGTTGCGCGTGACCGACGAGCCCGAAGCGCCGCGCGCGGCGATGGCGCCGGTGGTGACCGCACCCTGGCCCACGCCATACACCTCCCCATCGGCGGCCAGCAGCGGCGTCACCAGAAGCGTGCCGCCCATCAGGTTGGTCGCGTCCCCGATGGCCGACACCGAAACGTCGATCCGGCTACCGGTGCGCGCAAAGGCGGGCAGGTTGCCCGTTACCATGACGGCAGCCACGTTCTTGGTTTCCAGCTTGGCGATCTGATCGCGCGTGTTCACGCCCAGGCGTTCCAGCATGCCCACCAGCGATTCACGGGTGAACACCGCGTTGTCCAGCTTGTCGCCGGTGCCGTTCAGCCCGACCACCAGGCCGTAGCCCACCAGCTGGTTTTCCCGCACGCCCTCCACGTCGGCGATGTCCTTTACGCGTATCTGCGCCGCGGCGGAGCCCGCACATAGGGCAAGGAACAGCACAGCGGCTGCCAAACCTCGGCAGGCGGCAACCGCTGCCCGCCATGCTGCACGGCGGGAGCCGGGGGGAGTGTGCGCCAGTTCGTCTCGCTCGGGCATGACGCCAGCTAACCACCAATTGGTTGCCAGATCGTGATCAAGCCGGGGTGCATGGCCGCCGCCGCCGGGCCTGCCCGCCTGCACCCCGCCTGCCGTTTTTCGGGCGCGCGTTCGGGCACGCTTGGCGCGAGGGGGCGCCGCGTCTATAAGCCGCGCCAGATCGCAAGGCCGGCGCCACGCCGTCCCAAGCCCATACGAGGACCGGCCGAGAAGATGCTTACGCTGCCGCCCGACTACCGGCCATCCGACGACGAAGAGTTCATGAACCCGCGCCAGGCGGAGTATTTCCGGCAGAAGCTGCTGCGCTGGCGGGCCGACCTGCTGCGCGATTCCGACGACACGCTGGCCAGCCTGGGCCAGGGCGGCATATTGGAGGCCGACGTCACCGACCGCGCCAGCGTGGAGACGGACCGCGCCCTGGAGTTGCGTACCCGCGACCGCGCGCGAAAACTGGTTTCCAAGATCGACCAGGCCGTCCAGCGCATCGAAGCCGGCTCATACGGCTACTGCGAGGAGACCGGCGAGCCGATCGGCCTGAAGCGCCTGGAAGCCCGGCCGATCGCCACCCTGTCGCTGGAGGCGCAGGAGCGCCACGAACGCATGGAGCGCGTGCACCGCGACGAGTAGCCGCCTTACGACTGGTGCTGGCTCTGCAGCGGCTCCGGCCTGCGCCAGAAGGACTGCGCGATCGCCTGCTGCAGGCCGATGAACTGTAGCTGCACCCAATCGAGGAACTCGTGCAGTCCGCGCGACAGGATCTGCTCGATGGTCTGGTCCATCAGCGCAGCGCGCAGCTCGTCCAGCTGCTCCTGCGCCGCATAGGCGCCGCGCAGGCCGTAGCTGGAGCTAAGCTGGCCGAGATAGATCTCGATCTGGCGCACGCAGCGGGTCACGCTGCGCGGAAACGAGTCGTTCAGCAGCAGGAAGCCGGCGACGGAGGCCGGCGTCATGTGGCTCGGGTTGATCCGGCGATAGGCCTGGAAGCCCGAGGCAGCCCGCAGCAGCGCGTGCCATTGGCTGACATCCAGCGCGCCGCCCACGTCCTCGGGCGTGGGCAGCAGCGTGTGGTACTTTATATCGACCAGGCGCGAGGTCTGGTCGCCACGCTCCACATACTTGCCGATGCAGTAGAATGCCCAGCCCTGGTCGCGGTAGAACGTGCCGTCGATGATGCCGGCATGGGCCTGGCACTGCTCCTTGAGGTACACGCACAGGCCGGAAACGCGGCTGGGCACGCAGTCGCCCTTCGAGAGCTGGCGCACGCGATTGTAGAAGACGTTGATCTGGTTCCACATCTCGATCGGGATCAGCGGCCGCAGGGTGCGGGCGTTCTCGCGCGCGGCGAACAGCGAGGACAGGATCGAGTTCGGGTTGTCGCGGTCCGCCAGGTAGAACTGCGCCACGCTCTCCGCATGGGCGTGGCCGTACAGCGCGGCAAAGCGTTCCTCGTCCGCGTTGATCTGGATCACGCTGCGCCAGCCCGACTGGTCCACCCCGTGCCGCACGAAGGTGTCGGTCACATCCAGCACGCGCGCCAGGTTCTCCACCCGCTCCATGTAACGCGCCAGCCAGAACAGCGCCTCGGCATAGCGCGAGAGCAGCAGCGGCAGGCGGCGCGTGGCGGCCTCGGGGTCTGGGCACGCCGTCATCGCCCGGTCACTCCAGAACCCACGTATCTTTCGAGCCGCCGCCCTGGGAGGAGTTCACCACCAGCGAGCCCTCGCGCAGCGCCACGCGCGTCAGCCCGCCGGGCAGCACCCAGGTCTTCTTGCCGGTAATGGCAAAGGGTCGCAGGTCCACGTGGCGCGGCAGCAATGCGCCGCCCGACAGCGTCGGGGAAACGGAAAGGTTGATCATCGGCTGGCTTATGTAGTTGGCCGGGTCGGCCAGGAGCTGCGCGCGGAAGGCGGCGATCTCGTCGCGGGTCGCATGCGGCCCAATGATCAGGCCGTAGCCGCCGGATTCCCCCACCGGCTTGACCACCAGCCGCTCCAGGTTGTCGAGCGTATAGGCCAGCCCCTCGTCCTCGCCGCAGATATGCGTCTGCACGTTGGACAGTATGGCGTCCTCGCCCAGGTAGTAGCGGATAATGCGCGGCATGTAGGCGTAGATCGCCTTGTCGTCCGCCACGCCGGTGCCCACCGCGTTGGCGATGGCCACACGGCCGCGGCGCCACGACTCGATCAGGCCGCGCACGCCCAGCACGCTGTCGGCGCGGAACACGTCGGGGTCGAGGAACTCGTCGTTCAGCCGTCTATATATAGAGTGCACCGGTGCTAGGCCGGCCGTCGTGCGCATGTAAACGCAGTGGTTCTCCACCACCAGGTCGTTGCCCTCCACTAGCGGCACGCCCATCTCGCGCGCCAGGAATATGTGCTCGAAATACGCCGCGTTGTAGATGCCGGGCGACAGCAGCACCACCTGCGGGTCGGCCACGTCGGCGGGTGCGATCTCGGCCAGCGCCTCCTGCAGCATGGTGCCGTAATCGCCTACCGGCTTCACCGCTATGCCGTCCATCAGGTCGGGAAAGATGCGCCGCATCATGTTGCGGTTCTCGATGACGTAGGACACGCCGGACGGCGTTCGCGCGTTGTCCTCCAGAACCAGGAAGCGGCCGTGCTGGTCGCGTATGATGTCCACCCCGCACACGTGCACGTAGGTGCCGTGCGGCACGTCCAATCCAACCATCTCGGGCCGGTAGTTGCTGTTGCCCAGCACCAGCGCACGCGGCACCACCCCGTCGTTCAGGATGTTCTGCCGGTGGTACACGTCCCAGATGAAGGCGTTCAGCGCCGCCACACGCTGGCGCACGCCGCGCTCCAGCAGGTCCCACTCGCGCGCGGTCAGCACCCGCGGGATGAGGTCGAACGGCAGGATGCGGTCGATCGCGTCCTTGTCCGAATAGACGGTGAAGGTGATGCCCTGGTTGTACAGCTCGATCTCGGCGATCTGGGAGCGCCGTGCCAGTTCCCCGGCGTCCATCGCGGCCAGCCGGCTGGCGATCAGCTGCACGGCCGGGTCTTGGGCGGCGCAATCCGTCAGCTCACAAAAAAAAGCGCCCTTGTCGTAACCGTCCAGTAATCCGTGCACGCAATCATCACCTCCGCAAAATGAAGACGCCCTCGGCCGGCCGTCGTCTTCCCTGTCACCGCCGCAAATCCAACGTCCGCGGATGTTCCCGCCCGATGTCGCACGCCGGCTCCGCCATCGGCCCCGGCGTGTGGCCGAACGGGAAGAAGCGCGCGCGGCGCCGGGCCTCCGCCTCGTTGGCGTTCACCGGAAACGTCTGGTAGCTGCGCCCGCCGGGATGGCTCACATGGTGGGTCAGCCCGCCCAAGCTGCGGCCGTTCCAGCGATCGTAGATGTCGAACACCAGCGGACTTTGCGCGGGCACCGTCGGGTGGAGTGCCGAGGGCGGCGCCCAGGCCTTGAAGCGCACCCCGCCCACATACTCGCCCTCTGTCGCCGTGGCCGTCAACGGCACCGCGCGGCCCCCGCACCCCAGCACGAAGCGCTCGGGCACCCAGCCGGTCACGCGCGCCTGCACCCGCTCGGTCGAACTGTCCACATAGCGCACCGTACCGCCCGCCGCCGGCTCTTCGCCCAGCACGTGCCACGGTTCCAGCGCGTGGTGCAGCTCCAGCTTGGCGCCCTCCACCGTCACGTCACCGATCTTGGGAAACCGGAACGCCATGTGCGGCGCAAACCAGGCCGGGTCCAGCGGAAAGCCCAGGCCCGCCAGCTCCTCCAGCACCGAGTCGAAATCCTGCCGCACGAAATGCGGCAGCATGAAATCGTCGTGCAGCCGCGTGCCCCAGCGGACCAGCGTCCGCTCGTACGGCGTCTGCCAGAAGGCTGCGATCGCCGCGCGCATCAGCAGCATCTGCGCCAGCGACATGCGGCCGTCCGGCGGCATCTCCAGCGCCCTGAACTCCACCAGCCCCAGCCGGCCGCTGCTGCTCTCGGGCGCATACATCTTGTCGATGCTGAACTCGGTACGGTGCGTGTTGCCGGTGAGATCGGCCAGGATGTTGCGGAACAGCCGGTCGGTCAGCCAGGGCGGCGTCTCCGCGCGACCGTCGCCCGGTCGCGAAACCCGGCTGAACGCAATCTCCAGCTCGGCCAGGCTGTCCATCCGCGCCTCGTCGATGCGCGGATGCTGGCTGGTGGGCCCGATGAACAGCCCGCTGAACGCGTAGGACAGGCTGGGATGGTTGTGCCAGAAGCCGAGCAGGCTGCGCAGCAAGTCCGGCCGGCGCAGAAACGGGCTGTCGGCCGGGCTTGCCGCGCCCATCACCACGTGGTTGCCGCCCCCGGTGCCCACGTGGCGGCCGTCCAGCATGAATTTCTGCGTGGCCAGCCCTTCCTCGCGCGCCACCTGGTACAGCTGCGTCGTGCGCTCCACCATCTCGCCCCAATGCTCGGCGGGGTGGATGTTCACCTCGATCACGCCGGGGTCGGGGGTGACGGAAAACTGGTTCAGCCTCGGGTCGCGCGGCGGCGGGTAGCCTTCCAGCACCACCGCCATGCCCAGCTCGCGCGCGGTGTCTTCCACCGCGGCGGCCAAGTCCAGCCAGTCCTCCACGGCGTAGAGCGGCGGAAAGAACACGTGCAGGCGGCCCTCGCGCGGCTCCACGGCCAGCGCCGTGCGCACCAGCTCCGGCTCCTCGCGGCCCGGTTCCGGCAGACGCTGTGGCACCACCCCGGCAAAGCCGTCCTCGGCGCGGCTGGCGCGGGGCGCATCCTCCATACGCCGGAGGTTTGCCCGGGCGGGCAACGGCCCCCGCGGCGCAAAGGGATCGGCCGGCTGGTCGAACTCGATGCTCTCCCCGTCGGCCCAGGGCAGGCTGTCCAGCGGCAGGCGGAACCCCACCGGCGCGTCCCCCGGAATCAGGAACATCACCCCGGCACGCAGGAACCACCGGCCGGACTGCCAGTGCCGGGTACCGTTCGTACCGCGCCGGCGCAGCGGCAGCACGCTGCCCACGCTGCTGGCCAGCCCCTGGCCGAACACCCGCGTCAGCCGGTCGCGCGCCTGCCTGTCCTTGAGCCGGCTGCCCTCGGCCAGCACGTTGGCCGGCAGCCGCCCCTCCTTCCACAGGAACCAGTGCACATCCTCGTAGGCCGGAATGATGTACTCGGGCGGCACCTGCAGCCGCTCGGCCAGCGCCGGGCAGAACAGGGTGGCGTCGGCGACGCTGGCATGGCCCGGCGCGTCGTCGGCGGCGAGCAGGGCCAGGTCGCGCCACACCGGCTCGCCGTCGCGCCGCCAATGGGCGTTCAGCGCCCAGCGCGGCAGCTGCTCGCCCGGGTAGTGCTTGCCCAGCGTGCTGGTCGTCGCGGCACCCGGCGCCCACAGCGGCAGCAGCCGGCGCAGCAGCTGCCCGGCCAGCCTCCGCTTCGTGGGCCCCAGCGCGTCGGTGGTCCACTCGGCGG
>CAXUGD010000139.1:0-7888 GCA_964250355.1 uncultured Acetobacteraceae bacterium
GGCTACGACACGGTGCTGCTGGGCTTCGTGTTCTGGCAGACGCTGCCCCTGCTCCGCCCACCCGCCGCCGCAGGTCCCGCCGCCACGCGCCCCACGCTCGGCGTGATCGTTGCCGCCCATAACGAGGCCGGCATCCTGCCCCGCACGCTGGACCGCCTGTTTGCCCAGGGCGATGCGCCCGACCGGATCGTCATCGCCGACGACGGCTCCGGCGACGGTACCGCGGCGCTGCTCGAGGACCTGGGGCTGACTGCGCCGCCGCTGGGCACCCTGGGCCAGCCCTCGCCAACCCACCCCACCCTGCGCTGGCTTCGCCTGCCCCATGGCGGCAAGGCGCGCGCGCTGAACCAGGCCATCACGCAGCTGCAGACCGACATCGTGCTGACCGTGGATGCCGACACGCTGCTGCACGAGGGCGCCATCGCGGCGATGCGCGGGGCGTTTGCAGCCGACCCCGCTTTGGTCGCCGCGACCGGCGTGCTGACCCCGCTCTGCGGCCCCGGCGTCTCCGCCAGGTTCTTTCAGTGGTTCCAGACTTACGAATACACCCGCAACTTCCTCTCCCGCTACGCCTGGAGCCGGCTGGACAGCCTGCTGCTGATCTCCGGCGCCTTTGCCGGCTTCCGCCGCGCCGCCGTGGTCGAGGTGGGCGGCTTCGACGAGGACTGCCTGGTCGAGGATTACGAGCTGATCCACCGCCTGCTGCGCTTTTCCGCCCAGCACGGCCGTTCCTGGCACAGCGCGGTTCTCGGCCGCGCCCGGGCGCTGACGGACGCGCCGGCCACCGCCGGCGCCTTTCTGCGCCAGCGCCGCCGCTGGTTCGGCGGCTTTCTGCAAACCCAGTTCTGGTATCGCGACATGGTGGGCAACCGGCGCTACGGCTGGTTGGGCACGGCGATGCTGCCGGTCAAGGCGGCCGACACGCTGCAGCCCGTCTATGGCCTGACCGCGCTGGGCTTGCTCGCCTGGTTCCTGGCCACCGGCCAGTTCGGGGTGCTGGTGCCGGCGGCGGGCGTGATGGTGGGCAAGATCGCCATCGACCTCGGCTTTCACCTATGGTCCGTGGTGCTCTATCGGCGCTGGACCGGCGACGGCCGCAGCACCAGGCTGAGCCACGCGCTGCTGGCCGCCTTGGCCGAACCCTTCACCTTTCAGGTGTTCCGCCACGCCGGGGCCGCGCTGGGCTGGTTCGTGTTCCTGACCGGCCAGCGGAACTGGGGCACGGCCAGCCGGTTCGGCCTGCCTGCGGCCGCTGGGCTGGCCGGCGCGCGCAAGGAGGGATGACCGCGCCCCCGAGCCCCCCGGAGGCGCCCGTCTCGACATTCACCCGAGCCTACCCCACCTTCCGCCCCGAACACGCGAGCAGGAGCGCCGCAGGCCTATGACGCAGACCACCTATCCGACCTTTCGCGCCCGCATGGACGAAGAAGATCCGGACCACGACCCCAGCGGTCCCGACGTGCCCGAGCCGATCGGGCCGGACCAGAAGGAGCCGGAGGACAACAAGACGCTCGGCTCGCCGATCAACGAGCTCGAACATCGGCTGCTGAAGCAGCGCAAGGTGCTGATATTCGGCGCGATCGACGACAAGGTGGCGCGCGACGTGACCGGCCGCCTGCTCGCCTTGGCCGGGGCCTCGGCCGAACCGATCGACGTATACGTCAACTCCCCGGGCGGCCACGTGGAGAGCGGCGACACGATCCACGACATGATCCGTTTTGTGGATGCCGAGGCGCCCGTGCGTATGATCGGCACCGGTTGGGTGGCCAGCGCCGGCGCGCTAATCTTCTTGGCCGGCAAAAAGGAGCGCCGCTACTGCCTGCCGCAAACCCGCTTCCTGCTGCACCAGCCGATGGGCGGCGTGCGCGGCCCGGCGGTCGATATCGCCATTGAGGCGCGCGAGATCGTCAAGATGCGCGAGCGCCTCAACCGCCTGATCGCCCATGAGACGGGCCAGCCCTATGAAAAGGTGGCCCGCGACACCGACCGCAACTACTGGATGAGCGCCGAGGAGGCGATCGCCTACGGCATGCTGTCCAAGACGATCAGCAGCCTGAAAGACCTGGGCTGACCCCCCGCAAGCCCGTCGCCCTGGCTATCCCCGGACCGGCTCCGGGACAGCCGAGGCGATCGGGCTGCAAACCGCCCAAGCCTGTCGCGCATCGGCTGGCGACCCTGGCCTGAAACCCGCTTTGCCTGCGACCGCGCCGGCCCCGGCGCGCGCTAGTTGGTGAGCCGCGTGGTACTCCCCACCGCCTCGTTGATCAGGGTCACCATGCCGGCCTGTATCTGGTCCGGTGCGGTGGCGATGATCACGTCGCTTGCGGACGAGGCGCAGGATTGCAGTGCCGAGAGCACACTGGGCGTGGAGGCGCCGGTTATGTAGGGCTGCAGGGCGATGTTGAAGGGCAGGTAGGGGGCTGCCGCGTTATACGGCGTATAGAGGACGTATATGGTGTAGCCCGCGCTCTTCATCGCGTTGCAGATCGCCGGATTGATCGGCCCTTCGGTACGGGGGATCGACTGCGGATTCGTGTCGTCCTCGATACCGTCGGTGACCATGATCACGGACTTCCTGGGCGTCAGCGCCGTGTTGCCGGCGCCGGCCGGGCCGGTGGTGCTCTGCAGGTCCGACAGCGCCACGCCCACGTTGGTGTTCGGCACGTCCAGCGTCACCGGCGGCGTGATCGTCTTCAGCGCTGCGATCGCGGCGATTGCCCCGGCGTTGCGCACGACGTGGCCGTTTATGGTGGTGTCGATCGGCGCCTCGGGGAAGATCGGCTTCAGATAAGACGGACTGCTCATATCGACGCCGCCGAATGCATAGACACCAACGCTCAGCTGGCCGACCGCTTTCTCCAAGGTCTCCATCTGCTGGATGGCCGTGGCGGTGGCAGACTGGACCACGTCGAACCGCATCGTCTCTCCCGAGGCCCTTGCGATACCATAATAGTCGGTCGGGTTGGCGGCGGTCGATACCGCACTCCAATGGCAGGCGAAGGCGCAAAATTGGGTTGACGGAACGCTCGCCAGCGGTATCGACGTTCCGCCGTTGCTTACATACGTGTTGCTGCCGATCGTGTTTGCCACCAGCAGCCAACCGCCGGTGCCGCCGTCCCAACCGACCAGGCCGCTTCCGCCGGACTGGACGGAGTTCTGCAAGCTGACCGACGCCGGTAGTATTTGCCGCATCTTGGCCTGGTAGATCTGAAGGTCGTTGTCGGTCGCCGGCAGCATCATGGACGACGTGTTGTCCAGCAGGAAGTCGAGCGTGCCATAGGCGTTGACGGTGATGCTCGCCGAAATCGTGTTGGCGATCTTGGCGCCCGTGGTTGCCGAAGGCGGGGTGTCACTGTCGGCCGTCTTCACCCCACTGCCGACTTTCGCGTCGTCCCCGCCTTTCCCATCGCCTCCGTCTCCCTTCCCACCGTCGTCGTCGCCGCCATCACCGCCGCCCTTGCCGCCGCCCTTGCCGCCGCCGTCGCCGTCGCCGGACCCGGTGTTTGCCGTGCCGTTTTGGAAGAGGTTGGGCAAGATCTCGTTAACCGTCGCCGTGTAGGCGACCGTGGCGGTGAAGTTGTTGCCGTTCTGCGTTATCGTCGGCGTTTCCGTAAAATCGTGCGCCTGGGGAACGCTGCCGGCCTGCGCCGTCCACCACTGGTTCGCTGCCGCAACCGCCTCGGGCAGGTATTTGTCCGATGTCTGGCCGCCCGCATAGCCCGCGGCAGCGGTTCGTGCGCCAGCCAGCGCCGCCGCGTCCGCCGCAAGGTCCAGCTTCGACTTGGCCTGCATGACCCAGCCGTAGTCGATCACAAGCGCCGTCAGCATGGTGATCGGAATGACCGAAAAGGCGAAGATGATGGCGACGGCGCCAGAGTCATCGCAGGTAGCAGAAGGCTTGGTGATCCGCGGCATGAGCTTGTCCTCATCAGGCGTGATGCGCCCCATTACGATATCAGTGAGTTGCACCCGTTTGCCGGAGTGCCGACCAAGGTCGTTTTTGTCGAGGTGTAGGAACGAGGATTGAAGTAGCCGCTCTGGCGCATGGTGATCGGGCCGATGAAGCGGCCAAAAAACGGCGTGTACTGATACATCACATCGACAGCCAGCACGTTGGTGAGTGCGCTCACGATGCCCGCGGTGGGCACGGTGGAGGGCGCGCCGTTGATGATCACCGGATCGGCCGAGGGAGAGACCTGGGATGTCGTGTTGCAGGCACGATAGATCGGCTGCCCATACGTCAGTGGCGCGCTCCAACTCACCGCTGCGGTGTAGGACGTGCAATCCAGCCCTGCCGAACATCCCGTTTGGGTCGGCGTGAACGAAACGGAAGAAACCGTCACGGCATAGGGCGGATGCGGATTGGCTGCGCTGTAGGTGGGCAGCTTGGCCAATCCCGGGAACACGGCGAAGATGACGCTGCTGGCCTCGTTCAGCTGCGGCAACGTAAGGACGGATGTCTGGTCGGCCTGGATGGAAAGCTGGCTCGCCATCAAACCCGTCTGCTGCACCGTGCTGTTCAGCAGGTGATACTTGATGATGGCCTCCGACAGGTCCACGACCGCCATCAGGAAGATGCCCATGGCAGGAGCGATGATCGCGAACTCCATGCTGGCCGTGGCGGCGCGGGCCGGTAGCAGCGTGCGCGCGTATCGGAGGCGGTACCAGGTCACTGTGCCACGCCACAGACGCTGTTGGAGGTGGGAAACGGCTCGTTAACAAAGCCGATGCTGGAACTCGTCACGTGCACCCTCGACGCGCCGTATTTCACGGACATCATCGGCAGCAACAGGCCGACGGCCGATACCGACGTATAAACCGCCTGCATGAACATCGGCGTGTCGGCCCCGCTCGGCGTGAAAGTAAAGCCGCTCACGTCGAGACCGCCCGCGGTGATCGGGATTGAACCGGCACCGGCGGTGGCGTTGGTGTAATAGTCCGTGCTCGTCATCGGCACGATGTTGAGCGAGATCTGGTTACAATTCAGGAAACTAGCGATGGCAGGGCACAGGCAGTTCGTCTTGAAAGTGGCGACGGACGTGGCTGCGTTGCCCGCCCCGGTCTGCAGCTCCCGCGCACCCACCTGCACCGCGTAATCCAGGGCGAGCTGGACGTAGAGGTCGAGCCCCATCTCGAACAGGAACAGCATGAACAGCATGAACGGGATTGAAAGTATCGCAAACTCGAGCGCGGTTGCGGCACGCCGTTCCCCCCGCAGGCGCAGCGTGCCCGATGCACGCGTGCAGCCGCCTGTTCGACGGATCAGGCCAGACCAACGCGACAGGATTTGCGAAATCTGAGACACGGCGCGATCATAAACGAGACGATCGCGTCATGCAACGGATTTCGTTGCCAAACACGCGCGGTGGCCTGGCAGCCCGCATGTGCGAACTAGCAGATCTTAGTTAACGCGGCCTTACCCGCGGCCGCCGTCCCGGCCAATCCGTCACGTGATGCTCGAGGTCACCCGCAGCACGCTCGTCGATGGTCCGCCCGCGCACCGATACGCCGGCGGCATGAACGCTGTCGGGATCGCCCGAGACGAGCGGGTGCCAGGCGGCCAGGCCGCGGCCTTCCGCCACGCGCCGATAAGCGCAGCTTGGCGGCAGCCAGTCGATCTCGGCCACCGCCGCGGGCGTCAGCTGCACGCAATCGGGCACCCGGCGCTGGCGCCGCGCATAGTCGCTGCAACGGCAGCTCTCCCCATCGAGCAGCCGGCAGGCGACGTTCGTCCAGGCGATCTCGCCGGTGTCCTCGTCGCGCAGCTTGTGCAGGCAACAGCGCCCGCAGCCATCGCACAGCGATTCCCATTCGGCGGCGTCCATCTCCGCCAGCGTCTTGGTTTTCCAGAACGGCGCCATCGCCCGCTCCTACCCTGTTTTGCGGCGGTTGACGACGGGCGGTCGTCAGCCGACGGCGTAGTGGATCGGCTTAAAGGCGAAGTTGTTGGATTGAAGGGCAGAGCACGCGGTCAGCCCGATCACCAGGTCCTGTTCGGCCAGCAACACCACCCGGTCGCCCGCCCGGCTCAGCGGCGGATCGACGCGCAACGCCCCGGTGGCGCCGTCCACGGCCACGTTCATGAACAGGTTGAAGGCCACGGGAATGCGGTCCGGCCCGATGCCATAGGGGGCGAGTGCCGCCGCCAGGTTGCCGAAGCAGCCGCGATGCGGCTCGGTGTCGCCGTAGATGATGCGGAACGTGTCGGCCGAGCAGGGCGTCAGCAGGAAGTCGTGCCGGCCCACCGTATCGGCGATGATGCGCAGCAGCACGCGGCTCCGGTTGGAATAGAGCGGGTCGCCGGTGGTGAGGTAGATCCGGCTGGCATAGTCCAGCGTCCGGCCCGACGAGATCACCTCGTCCGTGTCATGGAGGCAGAAGGCCAGCAGGTCGGCCACCTGCTCGCCCTGTGGGTCGATCACCGTCAGGCTTTGGCCGCGGCGCAGGGTAAAGGCCACGCCGGAGCGGGGCGGTATCTCGTGAACCGTGCCGTCCCCGCCGGCCTCACCCACCCGTGTTCGCCGCCTGGCCTGCACGCCTGAACGGACAGCGCCAGTCTTCGCCCACCGCCCTGCCGCTGTACTGCCGCGCCTCCGAACTCTCGCCGTGGCGCGCCAGCATCGGGTTGACCGAGCCGGCCAGCGCCACGTCGCGCGACAGGATGCTGGACCTCAGCCGGTCGTAGGCGCCTTGCCGGCGCAGCTCCTCGAACTGGTCGTGCAGGTTGAAGATCATCACCGGGGCTGCGAAGCGGCGCGCCGGCCGGCTCGCCTGCGGGTGAAGGCCAACGATGAAGAAAGCCTCGCCGCCGAAACTCAGGGAGAAATGCGTGTCGTGCGGGTCGGCGCTCACGCGCGCGTCGTGGGCGTTGCCAAGCCAGGCATCCTTGTCCGACAGCGATTGCGCCCGCTCCCACAAATGGTGCTCGAACTCGACCTCAGACAGGCCGCGCGGCCCTTCGAAAATCACGGCAAAGCTGCGGAACAGGCTGGGCGCCTCGCGATAGCTTTCCACGAAATCGACCAGCAACGGGTAGATGCGCAGGTCGTCCCAGGCCGAGGTGATGTCGCGCGCCACAACGGTGGCCAGCTGGCCGCGTGCCATCGCCGATTTGGCGCCCACGCAGGGGAAGCCCGGCTCGGCGATGAAGCGGCGCAGGTCCCGTGCCAGGAGGTGATCCTGGTCGCAGGTCTCGATCAGCATGACGTCCTCCCGCAACGAACGGTCCCGGCTCAATCGCTCCGGCCAGGCCTTGACCGTTGCAGGTGGCCCAGATGTTTCCGCAATCAACCGCGAACGCCGGCCAGGCCCGTGCACCCTTTCGTGTTCACACCGGTTTGCTGTAGCCTGAGGCCATGGAAGGGCACACCCGATGAGGCGCGGACTTGGCGGGGCGGTGCCCGGTCTGGCCACGCTGGGCTTGGCCCTGCCGGGATTGGCCGTGCACGCCGCCGCAGCGCCGCTCGCCCTCTACGACACCGCCAGGGAAGCGACACCCATCGCCCCGATCGCGCCGGCGCAGCCGTGCGGCGGGTTTGCCGTCGCGTGCAGCGAGGCTCCGGTCGCCGCCAAGCCGGCACTGCCGTTCGACTACGGGCTGGCGGTCTCGGGCGTGGTCGCCGGGTCCAGCCACGGCGGGTTCGGCGGCGGCGGCGTCTCGGGATGGGTGAAGCCGAAAGACCTGCCGGTCACGCTGTATTTCGACATCGAGCGGTTACAGGCGCTCGGTAGTCGGCGATAAGCCCCCGACCGGCCAGCGGCTCCCCGCCCCGGCTCACCGGCAAGGACTGCTCCACCACCCATGCTCTCCCGACCTGCAGGACGAGGATTGGCCGCCGCATTGACGGCGGCCCTGGTGGGCAGCTGCGCCGTGGGCCCGCACTACACC
>CAXUGD010000140.1:0-7862 GCA_964250355.1 uncultured Acetobacteraceae bacterium
CCGCCCGGTCCGCGGCCCGGGGGCGGTGCCCGGCGGGCCCGCCCGATACATGGGCCGCGGCCAGCCCGCTGGCGGCAAGCTGCTCCACGAGCGCGGCTTTCAGCCGCTCCAGCCCGTCCGCGCTGCGCGCCTCCGCCCGCGCCACCAGCACCGCCTGCGTGTTGGACGCGCGGAGCAGCCACCACCCGTCCGGCGTGGACACCCGCACGCCGTCGATGTCCGACACGGTGGCGCCGGCCGCGCGCAGCCGGGCCGCCACCTCGTCCACCACCGCGAACTTGCGCATGTCGTCGCAATCGAAGCGCAGCTCGGGCGTGTTCAGCACGTGCGGCAGGGCGTCGCGCACCGCCGATAGCGGCCCGTCCATGCGGGCCACGATGCCCAGAAGCCGCACCGCCGCATACAGCGCGTCGTCGAACCCGTACCACCTGTCCGCGAAGAACATGTGGCCCGACATCTCGCCGGCCAGCGGCGCACCCAGTTCGGCCATCTTGGCCTTGATCAGGCTGTGCCCGGTGCGCCACATCAGCGGCTCGCCGCCTGCCAGGGTTACCTCGTCGAACAGCACCTGGCTCGCCTTCACGTCGGCGATGACCGTGGCTCCCGGCCGCTCGCGCAGCACGTCGCGCGCCAGGACCACCAGAAGCTGGTCGCCGGCCAGGATCTGGCCCTTGTCATCGACCGCGCCGATACGGTCGGCATCGCCGTCGAAAGCGATGCCCAGATCGGCGCCCCCCGACCGCACCGCGGCGATCAGCTGTTCCAAGTTGCGCGCCACGGTGGGGTCCGGGTGATGGGCCGGAAAGCGCCCGTCGATCTCGCCGTTCAGCACGGTATGCTTGCCCGGCAGCGACCCCACCAGCCGGGTCAGCGCCTCGCCCGCCGCCCCGTTGCCGTTGTCCCACACCACGTTGAGGATGCGGTCCCCGCCGTCCCAGTCGCTCAGCAGCCGGGCCACGTAGTGGGCCATCACGTCGATGTCGCGCACGCTGCCCGGTTGTGCCTGCACCACGTCGCCGGCAGCGGCCCGGGCGCCCAGCTCGGCGATCTGCCGGCCGAAGAACGGCTTGTTGGCCAGCACCATCTTGAAGCCGTTATAGTCGGGCGGGTTGTGGCTGCCCGTCACCATCACGCCGCCATCGGTGCCCAGCGTGGCGGCGGCGTAGTACAGCATGGGCGTAGGTCCCCGGCCCACCCGCAGCACCTCCATCCCGCTGGCCACCAGGCCGCGCACCAGCTCCGGCTCCAGCGCGGGCGAGGACAGCCGTCCGTCATAGCCCACGGCGACCGTGCGGCCACCCCCACCCGCCACGATGCTGCCGAACACGCGGCCGATGGCGAACGCATCGGCCGGGTGCAGCGTGCGGCCGACCACGCCGCGTATGTCGTACTCGCGCAGCGAGGTGGGGTCGAAGCTGTGCGTGAAACCGTCCATCAGACATCCTCCCGGTACTTGCTCAGGAACTGGCGGACCTGCGCCGCCATCTCCGGCCGTTGCAGCGCGAACGCGATCTGGGCTTCCAGAAAGCCGATCTTATCGCCGCAATCGAAACGCTGGCCCTCGTAGCGCAGCCCGTAAAAGGGCGAGTGGCCGATCATGCGCGCCATGCCGTCGGTCAGCTGCACCTCGTTGCCGGCCCCCCGCTCCATGCGCGCCAGGTGCTCGATCACCTCGGGCAGCAGCACGTAGCGCCCGATGATCGACAGGTTGGACGGCGCCTCGGCCGGCTTGGGCTTTTCCACCAGCCCCGTGACCGCCACCAGCCGGCCGTCATCGGCGCCGGTCTTCAGGATGCCGTACCGGTTGGTCTGGTCGCGCGGCACCTCGGTCACGGCCACCACGCTGCCGCCGGTCTGGTAGTAGGCGTCGGCCAGCTGCTTGGTGCACGGCTCCTTGGACAGGATCAGGTCGTCCGGCAGCAGGATGGCGAACGGGTCGTCGCCGATAAAGGCGCGCGCGCACCAGATCGCGTGGCCCAGGCCGAGCGGCACCTGCTGGCGCACCGTCACGATGTCGCCGGGCGAGAGCTGCGCGTCCTTCAGCATGGCCAGCTCGGCCGTCTTGCCGCGCTGCGTCAGCGTGGCCTCCAGCTCGTAGGCGACGTCGAAATGCTCCACCAGCGCGATCTTGCCGCGCCCGGTGATCATGCAGAACTGCTCGATGCCGGCCGCCCGCGCCTCGTCCACCGCGTATTGGATCAGCGGCTTGTCCACAACCGGCAGCATCTCCTTGGCCATCGCCTTGGTGGCGGGCAGGAATCGCGTGCCCAGGCCCGCCACAGGCAGGACGGCTTTGCGGAGCTTCTTTATCACAGCGACCCCTTGAAGAGTTTGGACAAGCGCAGTCCAGGATGCGCGCAGCGAATGGACGCAAGCCCCGCCCTAACGCAAGTGGGACGTTGCGGATTGGCGCGGCCGGACGCTGGCCGCGCCCCCAACCCGGTCGGCCCCGGAGCGGTTACGCATCGGCAACAGCGGCCGCCCCTGTTGCAAGATGCGGCGGCCTGCCCTAGAGGGTGCGGCCGGCCAGACACGTCCCGTTCGTCTAGAGGCCCAGGACAGCGCCCTCTCACGGCGCTAACAGGGGTTCGAATCCCCTACGGGACGCCAGCACTGTGCCCCGCCGTCGGGATCGCGCGCGCCACCCACGCTGTAGGACTCGACCATGCCCGATACGCCGAGGACGGAGGCGCCCAAAGCCGCCACGCCAGCGACCGCCCCCGACGCATCGCGGGCCGTGACGCTGTTCGTCATGGTTGTCGCCATCCTGTATTTCGGCCGCGAGGTGCTGGTCCCGGTCACGCTGGCGCTGCTGCTGGCGTTCATCCTGGCGCCGCTGGTGGCCCTGCTGCGCCGGATTAGGCTGGGCCGGGTGCCCTCCGTGCTGCTGGGCGTGGTGCTCGCCCTGGGCGTGGTGCTGGCGATCGGCGGGGTGATCGGCACCCAGATCGCCCAGTTGACGACCGACCTGCCGCGCTACGCCGCCACGGTCGAGAAGAAGGTCGATACGGTGCGGACCTACACGGTGGGCCGGCTGTCCCAGATCGCCGACAGGATCGGGCCGCACGCCAGGCACGCGCCGTCCAGCCCGGCCGATGCCCGCACCGCTCCGGCCGCTGCCGGCCAGGCCGCCCCTGCATCCGCCCCGGCCGCGGCACCGCAGACCAACGAGTCGCCGCTGGCCCTGGCGGAGCGCTACCTTTCCCCCATCCTGTCGCCGCTGGCCACTTTCGGCATCGTCTTCGTGGTGGCCGTGTTCGCGCTGCTGCAGCGCGAGGACCTGCGCGATCGGCTGATACGGCTGGTGGGTTCGGACGACCTGCACCGCACCACGCTGGCGATGGACGATGGCGGGCGCCGGCTGAGCAAGTATTTCCTGACCCAGCTCTGCATCAACACCAGCTTCGGCGTGGTGATCGGGCTGGGGCTGCTGCTAATCGGCGTGCCGAACCCGGTGCTGTGGGGCATCCTGTCCGCCCTGCTCCGCTTCGTGCCCTATGTCGGCTCGTTCATCTCGGCGGTGCTGCCCATGGGGCTGGCCGCCGCCGTGGAGCCGGGCTGGTCAACCGTGCTGTGGACGGCCGCCCTTTACGTCGTGGTCGAGGGCCTGACCGGCCAGGTGATCGAGCCGATGGTGTACGGCCACAGCACCGGGCTGTCGCCCTTCTCCGTGGTGGTCGCGGCCATCTTCTGGTCCTGGCTGTGGGGGCCGATCGGGCTAATCCTGTCCACCCCGCTGACCCTGTGCCTGGTGGTGATGGGGCGGCACGTGAAAAGGCTCGAGTTCCTCGACGTGATGCTGGGCGACCGGCCCGCGCTGACGCCGGTGGAGAGCTTCTATCAGCGCATCCTGGCCGGCGATGCGGACGAAGCGCAGGACCATGCCGAGCTGCTGCTGAAGGAGCGCTCTCTGTCCACCTATTACGACGAGGTGGCGCTCAAGGGCCTTCAACTGGCCGCCAACGACGCCCAGCGCGGCGTGCTGGACCACGAGCAGCTGGACCGCGTGAAGACCACGGTGAAAATCCTGGTGGACGGGCTGGCCGACCACGCCGACACACAGCCGCCGCAGGCCCAATCCGATGACGGCGCCGTTCGCCCGCCTGACGACGAGCAGGAGATACCGCGCAACCCCGACCCTGCGAGCGCCGAACCCGACGCGGCAGCCACGCCTCCGGGCTGGCGCCACCCGGGCGCCGTGCTGTGCATCGCCGGACGCGGCCCGCTGGACGAGGCGGCCTCGGCCATGCTGGTGCAGCTGCTGGGCAAGCACGGGCTGGGCGCGCGGCTGGTGGGCTACGCCGAGGTGTCGCGCGAGCGCATCGACAGCTTCGAGCCGGCCGGCGCCACCATGGCCTGCATTTCCTACTTGGACATTAGCGGCAGCCCCGCGCATCTGCGCTACCTGATGCGGCGCCTGCGCCAGCGCCTGCCCCCCGGCACGCCGATCCTGGTGGGGCTGTGGCCGTCCGGCGATTCGGCGCTGAGCGACGAGAAGACGCGGTCGGCCATCGGCTCGGACTACTACACCAGCTCGCTGGCCGAAGCGGTGAACGCCTGCACCGAGGCGGCCCGCAAGGCAGCTGGCGAAGTTGGGGGCGCACCGGCCGTCCAGCTGGGCGCGGCGGCCTAGCTGCCCGCCCCGTGCGCGTGCAGGCATACGCAAGGCCGAAGGCGGGCCGCCGGGTTGAGATCGCCCCTGGCGCGTGGGCCCCGGAAGGCTGCCGGCGTTACTGCGGCAGCGCCCCGTACACGGCGCCGTAGCCGTAATCCTTGACGTGGACCCAGTAGGCCCCGCCAAAAGCATTGGTGCCGTATAGCCGGCCGTCTTGGCCGAACACCACCCCGCCACGCGGATACGAACCCTGCAATTCGTGCTGGAAAGTTTGCAGGGTCGTCTCGGTATAGGCGCCGCCGGCTTGCGCGGGTGGCTGCAACTCGAACAGGACGCCCTTGTAGGCTTCGCCGGCGATCGGTGCGGTGCCGTAGAGCGTGCCATTATCCTGGAGCAGCAACTCCGCAGGCGGGTTTTGTCCGTCGGCACCGCCGGTGAACGACCATAGCACCGACTGAGTCCAGGCCGCGCTGCCGCCGGTGGGCGACGACAGCTTGAACGCCACCCCGCAGCGGTTCTGGCCCGGCCCGACATAGGGCGCGTTCAGCGTGACGTTTGTAACGGACGGAGCCTCGCCGTAATAGGGCCAGTTTGAGGCGGGACATCCACTCGCACCGCCATAGACGGCCGTGCCGTAAAGCGCACCTGCCGCGTCGGCGACCAGCGTGCCCTGCGGCGTCGCACCCTCGGGGCCGCCGCTGAACGCGAACAGGACCGAGAGGCTCCAACTGCCGCCCGGCGTGGTGGGCGGGCTGAGCTTGAACACCGTGCCTGCCCCTTTCGGGCCGTCGGCGCTGGCCGTCCCGTAGAGCGCGCCCGTATCGTCCTGCAGCAGGGCCGCGGTCGGCTGCGACCCGGTCGCCTGACCGGAGAAGCTCGCCAGCACGGTCTCGGTCCAGCGACCCTGGCCCGAGGCGGGCGGCGTCAGGCTGAATACCACGCCCAGGTTGCTGGCGCCGCCCATGCGCGTGGTGCCGTAGAGAACGCCGGAGCCGGAGCGGTCCGCAATCAGGGTGCCGAGCGGCTGGCCGCCATCGGCGCCCCCGGTAAACCCCCACAGGGTCGTCTCGGTCCAATTGCTGCTACCGGCCGCGGGCGGGTTCAGGCGGAACACCGTGCCGCGTCCACCAGCACCGTCCAGCGCGGCCGTGCCGTAGAGGGCGCCGTTGCTGTCGGAGATCAGGCCCGCGGAGGGCAGGCTGCCATCCTGGCCGCCGGTGAAGGTCCACAGCGTCTGCTCGTTGCTGGCGGCGGTACCCTCCCGCGGCTGCACGTGGAATACCGTGCCGTTTGCGCCGGGCCCGCCGGCGGCCGTGGTGCCGTAGAACGAGCCGTTGCGCAGCGGCCGCAGCGTGCCGCGGGGCGAGTTGCCGTCCGCGCCAGCGGCAAAGCTCCATTCCACGATCTTGGACGGAGCGGCGTGTCCCATCGCCGGCCAGGCCAGCACGGCGGCGGCAACCGCAGGCATCAGCCGCTTCATGGCCGACCTCCCTTCTGGCTACCCTGCGCCGACGCGCCGCCAGTCGGCCCGAACAGCGTGTTGCTGACGCCGCAATTCATGTCACCCGGTGGGTCGCCGTTGATGAAGGCGATGGTCGTGTAGGGCGCATCAGCCTTGAAAGTGATGGAGAACGGCTTCCAATTCTCCACCTTCGTGCCCCCGCCGTTGCTGTTTATGGCAGTGCCGATCAGGGTGGCGTTCTCATAGACGTTGATGGTGCTGGACGTACCGTAGATGCCGCTGGGATCGACGATGTTGCCGACATAGAACGTCAGCGTGTAGGACTTGCCGACCGTCGTCGGCACCGGCGCGTGCATGATGCCCGTGGGCGTCATGCTGATGGCGGCCAGGTTGACCCAGGGCTCGCCCTGTGCAGCCCCCGTCCCCTGGGCCGGGAAGCTGAAGCCGTTATGCGTGTAGTCGCCGCTAACCCAGGTCACGTTGCCCGGCGCACCGATCACGCGCCACACGCCGTAACGCTCGCCCGTGTCGATCAGGGCGAAACTCTTGGGCGCAGGTTTCGGAATGGCAAAGTCGCCGTTTTCCCAGTAGAGTTCCGCTTTTGCGGCACGGCTGGCCATCGCTACGGACAGCAGAACAAGGCTCGCCCCACAAGTTACGCGCATCACCCCACCCTAGCCGCTTCCGAATGCAGAACTACGGCGCGAAATACCCCTCGCAAATGCTGCTCTGCAAGAAAAAACTCGATCTCCACAGGGGTGTATAACCGAGGTTGGTTAACGCCTGCTCAACGCTGCGGCTCGCCCTGTGGCACACGTCCGTTCCCGCAACGGTCGGGGCTCGTGCTCTTGCCGCCTTCCATTGGCCGGCGCGAAACGGCCCGATCAGCTCCTGAAGCCCCTACCCAAGTCAGGCAGGCACCTTATCGATCCCGCCGAAGATCACGTGCGGGCGTGGCAGCACCACCAGCAGGGCCGGAACGAACAGCAGGGTGGTGGCCACCGTGCAACCCAGGCTGATCAGCAGCAGCGTGCCCATGCTGGCGGTGCCGGGATGGGCCGACAGCGCCAGCGAGCCAAAGGCCGTGCCGGTGGTCAGCGCCGAGAAGATCACCGCGCGCGCCGTGGCCGAACCCAGGAACCGCGTGATGCCCGCGCGCCAGTTCATCACGAAGTAGATGTTGAACGAAACGCCCACACCCAGCAGCAGCGGCAGCGCGATGATGTTGGCGAAGTTCAGGCTGATGCCCGCACCGCGGATGATCACCACCGTCAACAGCGCGGAGATCAGCAGCGGCGTCATCACCAGCACCACGTCCAGCGCGCGGCGCAGCGCCACGGCCAGGATCAGGGCGATGGCGAGTATGGCGCTGGCCGCCGCGACCCGGAACGCGCCCACGATGGTGCGGGCGCTCTGCACGATCTCCACCGCCGACCCGCTCGCCGCGGGCAGCACCGGCTCCACTTCGGTCACGAACGCGTGGAGCGACGCGCTGTCATGCACGTGCGGGCGGGGCAGTACCTGCACGCGGGCGCGCCCGTCGGGTGTAAGCCAGTCGCGGCGCAGCTTCGCCGGTACGTCGGCCAGGGTGACCGGCTTGGCCGCCAAGGCCGTGCGCAGGCGGTCGAGCTGCATCGGCAGGAACCGCACCAGGGCGTCGTTGGCGGAGAGCAGCACGGCGTCGGGCGCCGTCCGCAGCCGGTCCAGGTCGGCGGCGATGGCGCGGAGCGGGTTGCCGGGCGCGAGCTTGCCAGCCACGGCTTGCAGCTGCGCGTCGAGCGCCTC
>CAXUGD010000141.1:0-7808 GCA_964250355.1 uncultured Acetobacteraceae bacterium
CCCGAGGGCGGCACCCGGACGTCGTGCAGGCGGCGGCCGTGCCGCGCGGCCGCCTCGCGCAGCTCAGGCACCTCCGAAAGCGGCGTGTGCATGCCGCTAACGATGTCCAGCCCGGCGGCAAGCGCTTCCACCAGCGCCGGCAGCCAGGAAGGGGCCACCTGTCCGCCCACATTGGCCACGCCGATCACCAGCGAGCGCGCGCCGCGCACGTAGGCCTCCCGCGGTGAAAGGTGCTGCAGGCCGGTGGTGACCGTGCAGCCCGGCAGGGCATATTCCGCCACGCACAGCTCGGCCGACCAGTCGCGCAGGCCGAACGCCGTCTTGGCGAAACTCGGCTCCGTGCTGTCGCCCAGGAACAGCAAGTAAGGCTGCGGCAGGGACAGGCGCGCGGCCGCATCCCCGATTGCCGTGCGCCCGCTCGCCTCGTCCATAGCTAGTAGGAAAGCCCGGTGCCGATGAGGTGGAACACAGTGCCGGTCCAGACGAGCACGATTCCGGCGGCGACGAGAAGCAGGCTCCAGACCCGGGCAAACAGCGCCGGCAGGCCGTGCCGCGTGGTCCACACGACACCCGCGTTCCAGAGAAACACCAGCAGCGCCAGGGGAAAGATCACGATCGTCAGCCAGTGCAGCACCGTGATCACCGGATCGAACGAACCGTTGAGCGCAAAGCTCTGGAACATGACGATTACCGTTACGGGCCAGGCCACCATCAGCAGCCCGTCGAGCAGGCAGGCCAGGCCTGTCAGCCGGTAGCTCGCCAGCGCCGTGCCCGCCAGCGAGATGCGCGCGCCGTAGCGGCGGCGGTACAGCGCGTGCACCGGCCAGAACAGCCCGGTCAGCAGCAGGGCCACGACAGAGGCGATCAGCGACGGCTTCAGCCAGGTAGCGTCCTTGAACCACGGCACCGGCGAATAGACCTCGAAGGGCGTGTTGTCGTCGCCCCAGTCCACGACGCCGCCGTCCTGCAGGCGGGCAGCCAGGCGCAGCTTGCCGTCCGATGCGCGCCAGACGAACGGCGCGATCGCGTCGAAGTGCCGCGGCTGGCCGGCCAGGTCCTTCACCGAGTCGCTGGAGACCTGGCCGTCGCCGTCGGACGACACGGGCGTGTTCTCCAGCAGGTAGTAAAGGAGGGAGAAGAACGTCGTCTCCTCGCGCCGCGACCCGATATAGGAACCGGCGAACCTGGCGGCGTCGGCCCTGGCCGCCTGGCTGTCCAGATGTCCATCCGGCCCCGGGCCTGGAAAATAGCGATCGATGAACGCCTCGCGCAACGCCTGCCGGATGGCCCCGGCAGCGCCCTGCTCGCCGACGCTGTTCACCGAGACGAACAGGCCGACATGGTCGTCCAACAGCAGCGACAGCTCGCTGTGGAACCACTGCGTATCGCCGGCATGACCGATGATGCGGTGGCCGTTGCGGTTCATCTGGTAGAAGCCGAGCAGCATGCTGTTCAGCGGCGGGATGTTGTTCAGCGCCGCGCTATGCATCATCTGCGCGGTCGCCGGCCGCAGGATCTGCTGGCCGTTGTATTCGCCGTCCTGCAGGTGCGCGATCATGAAATGCGCCATGTCGGCGCCCGACATGGCCGAGCTGCCCGCGGGTGCGGGACCGACCACCTCCTGCGCCTTGGGCGGGATAGTGGCGCTCTGGTAGCCGCGGCTCATCAGCGGCTGCAGTGCCGCAGGCAGCGGCTGACGGAACGTGGCGTGCTGCATGTGGAGCGGGACCAGAATATGCTGGTCGATATAGTCGTTGAACATCTGGCCAGAGACGCGCTGCACGATGTAGCCCGCGAGCGTGGCACCGTAGTTGGAGTAGGCGGGCGTGGTGCCGGGCGCGAAAATCCGCGCCGGAATGTTCTGCTTTAGATAACGGTCCAGCGGCGGCTCCGGCGACGGCTCGGCATAGATGAGGTCCTTGCTGGTTTCCTCAAAGCCGCCGGTATGGGTCATCAGGTTGCGCATCGTCACCGGACGGCCTGCGAACGGCGGGATGGCGAAGTCGAGATAGGTGTTGATGTCGCGGTCCAGGTCGATCTTGCCCTGCTCGACCTGTTGCATCACCGCGGTCCAGGTGAACAGCTTCGACACCGATCCCGGCCTGAACAGCGTGTTTTCAGGATCGACCGGCTTGCGCGCGGCGACGTCGGCGTAGCCGTAGCCTTTCTGCAGCAGCACCTGGCCGTTCTTGACCACCACCACGACCGCGCCGGCCACGTTGCCGCGCGACAGGGCATACGGCATGTAGCCGTCCAGCCAGGCTTCCGCGTCGTCGCGGGTCAGCGCGTGGCCGGTCTGTTGTGCGGGGCTGATGGTGGAGGGCACTGCGGCGCTGGCAGCGGGCGGCACAAGGCTGGGCGAGGGCTGGGCCGAACCGGCGGTGGGCAGGAGGCACGAGGCCGCAAAGCCCGCGAGCATGGTGGCTGTGAACCGGAACGGCATCGGCATCGCCTCCTACATCGCCATGTGCCGGATACCGGCTATGGCTTGTTTGGAAAATATAGTCCTGATTGGAAAATTAATGCAACAAGGCGGAACGGGGCCCCGCCGGCTACGCGGTGGAGGCTTTACGGCCGCGGCGCACGCCCAGCCGGTGCCGTCCTGCGCAGGCGGGGGCGTGCGGGCGCCGGCACCGCCTCGCGCGCGCCCTGGATGGCCGCGTTCTCCAGCAGTTCGTCCTGCGTGGTGGAGCACACGCAGACGACAAGCGCTTGGTCCACACCGTCCGCCGCCAGGTAGGCGTGGCCCATCCTGCTGTCGATATACACCGACTCGCCGGCGCCCAGCGTGACCGGCCCGTAGAACTCGGTGTGGACCTCCACCCTGCCCTCCAGAACGTAGAGGAACTCCTGGCCGTCATGGCGCACCATGGGGCCGAACTCCTCCAGCGTCCGGGCCTTCACGCGGGTGAAGATCGGGATCATGTCCTTGTGCCGGAGCTCCGGCGACAGGTAGAAGTAATCGTAGTTAGGCGTGGTGACCGACAGGGCCGAAGCCAGCGTGCCCACGCTGCGTCGGCTATTGGCCACGGCGGCCGGCTCGCCCGGCGGCTCGGCGAACAGCTCCGACATGCGGATGTTCAGCCGTTCGCTGATGAGCTGCAGCTTGTCGAAAGTCAGGGTGAGGCGGTCGTGCTCCACCTTGGACAGGGTGGAGAACGGCACGCCGGTGCGCGCGCTCATCTCCTTCAGTGTCAGCCCGTATCGGGCACGCAGGGCGCGCATCAACGAGCCCAAGGTCGGTTTGGCCGGAGCTGCCATCGTGTCTGCGCCTCAACGAGGATATCGTACGGCAAGATACAGGGATCGACGACAGCGTCGATAGATCACCGCGAGCGGCCCTCAGTGGGTCGCCGGGCGTCTTGTTTAGGCGCCGCGGCGTGCAAGGATGGCCGCCTGCCTCCACCGGCTCGAAGAGGGCCTACGACGACGGATGCCGGGGGCAAAACCCTTGGGCATCCACGCTAGAACTTCACCCGAGCGATCGCGCCGATCGTACGCGGTTGAATGATCGTCTCCTGTCCGGTGAAGTTCTGCCCACCCTCGCTTTCATAAAACGAAATGCCGCGCGAGTCGCTGATGTTGTTGATAAACAGCTCGACACTGTAGCGGCCGTCCTCGACGCCTGAGCGCAGCGCGCCGGTGTGGTATCCCGGCAAAAGGGCGTGGGACACCAGCGGCTGGCTCGCCGGCGAGAAACCTGTGTAACGTTCACCGACGTAGCTCCAGGTGCCGGAAACGTAAGCACGGAACCGGTCTGTCAGTGCCCAGCCGTAATCCACGTTCACGGCACTGGTGACACTTGGCACGTAGGGCAGGTAATCACCGTTGGCACCGCCCAGGCCGGGCGCATCCTGGGTGAGCCGCGAGTCCTGGTAGCTTCCGGTTGCGTTCAACGTCAGGCCCTGCAGCGGCACCCAGTTCAGGTTCCACTCCACGCCCTTGCTGACCGCGCTTCCGGCGTTGCCGTTCACGCTTTCCGGGCCGGCGTTGGTCTGCACGGTAGAGAGAACCTGGATGTCTTTCCACGTGATGTAAAAGCCGGTGACGTCGATGGCGACGGCCTTGTTGAACAGGTCCTGGCGGAATCCGAGCTCGTAGTTGACCGTCCGATCGGGGCTATAGGAGGGCGGGATGACGGCGCCGGGCACGGGAAGGTTCGGGCCACCGGGGCGATAGCCGCTGGCGATCCGCGCATACAACAGCGAGTCGTCACTGATACGCCAGCGTGGCGCTACCGAGAACAGCTGGTCGTGATCGTTGGATTTGAAGATGGGCTCGAACAACGTCGTCGTGCCAGTCAGCGCACCTGGGGGAAGGGATTCCTGGGAGTGCTGGGCATTGCCGCTGAGGCGACCGCCAAGTGCGAGGTCGATGTTCGGCGTGATGTAGTAATCGACGTTGGCAAAAAAAGCCCATTCGGAAAGTTGGCCGTATTGCCGTATCCGTTCGACGGAAGGCACGTCCAGCTTGCCCGTGCTGGCATTTATGCCGTCAAGGTCCTGCGCAAGTGTCGATGTCTCGTGCGTGTAGTATCCGCCTACCAGCCACTCGAACCGGTGACCCAGCAGTTCGAAGCCGGGATCGGAGGTAAGCCGGACTTCCTGATTGAACTTATCGACAACGGAGCTTTGCGGAAGTTGAACCTGCGTCGGCACTCCATATACGCCAGCCGACAGCAGCGTGCCCTCCGTCACTCCCGGCTCTGCGAGGATGTTGGTGGCATCGACCAGGTTACGGTAGCTGCTGTCGGTGTAGCTGGTGATCGACGTGATGTTCGACCAGCCGAGATCGTAATTGACGTTGCCGTAGAACACGCCGGACTCGTTCTGGCCCTGCGAAGGAAGGTCGAGATTGTTCACCAGGCCGCTGACGAGGCTGAGCTGGTTGGCCGGCGGCGCCGTGGGCGTGAGCGCCGCACCACGCGCCTCGAGAAAATCCTCGCCGTTGCTGAACAGGCTTTGGCGTTCGGCGGTCAGACGGACCGTCAGGTCGGTGGTGGGCTGGACGAGCAGCGAGGCGCGCCAGCCGTAACGCTGGCCACTGTTGTCGTCCGTCTTGCCGCGTAGCGGATCGTCGATGTAGCCGGGAATCCACTCATTCCAGCCGGTGATGCGGAGCGCCGCCTTGCCGTTCAGCAACGGGAAGTTGGCAAATCCCTTCAGCGTGCCGCCGATCCCGCCATCCGTCGTGCCGTCGATGCCGCCCTCGAGTTCGCCCGAATACTTCGTGAGGTCCGGCGGGTTGGTCACGTATTTGATGATGCCGCCTTCGGCAGAGGCGCCGTAGAGAGAGCCTTGCGGGCCGCGCAGCACCTCTATCCGCGAGAGGTCGAAAGTGTCGAAATTCGGTGAGTTGGTGGAGGCGTTGTTCTGCGCGCCCACGGCGTTGGTCGGCACCTCATCCAGCAAGGACGCAACGGTAGCGCCGGCGCTTCCTGCATTCAGTCCGCGGATGATGATGCGCACGGTCGTCTTGTCGTCCGCCTCTACCGACAGGCCGGGCACCTGGGAGACGAGGTCCTGCACGCTGAGTTGCTGACGCCTGTCGAGCTGCGCGCCGGATATGGCCGTCACGCTGTTCGCAACGTCACGCGCCCGCTCGCGGCGCTTGTTTGCCGTAACGACGATCTGTTCCACCGCAGTCTGCGCACCGCGATTGCCGATTGTAGGATTCGTGGGCGAACCCGTGCCCTGGCCTAGCGCATCGGCGGGCCTGGCGGCTGGTGGGGGCGCTGTCTGGGCTGAGGCTGGAAGCGTTGCGATGGCCGACAAGGCGATCGCCATTCCCGAAGACAGCCTAAGACCTTGCATAACAACCCCCTATCGCCGGGCCTCCAGTTCAGGTTGCGCCAGCTACGGGCAGGACGCTATTGTCTCAGTCAGGATACTGTCAAGCCGGTTGAGTCTCCATGATCCTCTTCAGCCCACCAGTGCATCGACTTTCTCGGGGTCATACATTGAGGGAGCTTCCTGGTCACGGATGCCCTCGCTTGTCTCGATCGAATCGGCAAAGACCCGCTGCCCGTCGCTTACTCGACCAGCAAATCCTCTATCTTAACGCCGAGCGTCCTAGCCAACCGTACCATAACACTTAGCGATGCTTCGCGATTGTTGCCCTCAAGCTGAGCGAGGAACGCCTGGGAGATATCTACTTCGGCCGCCAGCGCTGCCTGCGTCTTGCCTGCACGTTTCCGCCAGAAGGAGAGCGGGGTCGGTGCGGCCAGGTAGTCGTCCAGTTCGGCCTCGCTGACCGTGGGCAGACCGGCGGCGATTTCGGCCATGACGCGAGCGTGCTGTGCCGCGTCCGCCATTTGCTGCTGAGCGTCGAGCAGTTGGTTGTACTCCTCGCGGCTGATGGTGACGGTATCAGCGAACGTCATAAACGCCTCCTCTTGGTCCGATGTCGGTTACAAGGATCTCGGTAGCGGTTTCCTCAAACAGCACCCGAAAGCCGCTCACCCGAAGTCGCTTGCCTGTCGTGCCCACGAGCTGGGTGACTTGGTTCGCGTGAGCCTTCTGATCGGTCGCATACTCCGTGATGGCCTTGCGAAGACGTGCTGTCATGTTGCCGTGCTTGCGCAGGGCTCTCAGGGCGTTGGTGCTGTAAGAGACCGTCTTCAATAAGCAGGATATAGCTGATAGCTATGGCCAGCGTCAACCGTAACTGGACTACGAAGCCGCCGAGGCGACGCAATACGTGTCGATCCGTGGAAGGCGCTTCCGGCAATCTCGCGGGCGCGGTCGGTCCTACTCCCAGCTCTCCGTCCCGCCCGACCGCGCGGCAGAGGCGGCTCTGCCGGCTTTCGGCAGCGGACCGGCGCGGCCGAACAGCCATCCCTGGCCGTACTGGACACCCAGCGACGCCAGCGCGCCGGCCTCCGCCTCGGTCTCGATGCGTTCGGCCACGACCTCGGCGGAACCGGCCCTGGCAATCTCGACCATGCCGGCGACGAAAGCACGCTCCCGCCCCGGCTCCGTCACGCCCGCGACGTAGGAGCCGTCCAGCTTCACGATGTCGGGCGCCAGGGCGCGCAACAGGCGCATGTCGGCCACGCCTGCGCCGAAATCGTCCAGGCAGAACGGCACACCCACCGCGCGCAGCGCCTGCGCCGTGGCGGCGGCGGCGGCCGGGTCTTCGATCTCCGCCGTTTCCGTCATCTCGACGAGCAGGCGGCCCTCGCGGCCGGCGGGGCTTGCCGTCAGCAGCGCCACCAGCTGTTCGCAAAACCGGGCGTCCTGCACCGATTGCCCGGACAGGTTGAACGCGATCGAACGGCCGGTCCGGCTGGCCTGCTCGCAAGCCAGCCCGGCCACGCGCAGGTCCAGCTCGGGCGCCAAGCCCAGCGCCTCGACCAGCATGACAAATTCCTGCGGCGTGGGCAGCGGCAGCTCGGGGATCGGGCGTGGCCGGATCAGCGCCTCGAAATGATGGGTGGCCCGTGTTGCCAATGACACGATCGGCTGGAACAGCAGGTTGAACTGGCCGCCGCGGATGGCGCGCGTCAGCGCGTCCGTCTTGCGGCCGGCATCGCGCACATAGGCGGCCAGGCTGGTGCCCAACCCCGACTGCTGCAACCCGCCGGAACCCTCGCGCGCAAAGGCGTTCAGCGCCTGGCGGAGCGCACGCGCCGTCTGCGTCGGCGTCAGCCCCTCGGCCGACAGGTTCAGGTGATGCGCGGTCACCGCCACGTCGAGGCCTTGCGCGCGCAACTGCGCCTGCAGCGCTTCGGAGGCTGCGTGCAGGTCCGCCGGCGTGCCGCCAGCGCCCAGCAGGCCGTAGCGGCCGGGCGCGAGCTCGCCCGCCAC
>CAXUGD010000142.1:0-7773 GCA_964250355.1 uncultured Acetobacteraceae bacterium
GTGCCAGCACCAAATTGATGCTGCGCCTTTGGCCGGCGTTGAGCTGGGTGATCGCCGCCGCAGCCTCGGCCACAGTGCCGTGCTTCAGCGCCAGCAGCGGAAGCTCGCCGCGGCTGCGCTTGCCCGGCGCGGGACCCAGGCTGCCCAGGCGGTTCAGCACGGCTGCGGCCACCCCGGCGCGGTTGATGGCCAGCCAGGTGCCGCCGGCCAGCACGTCCCGGCCCGCCAGCACGTCCGGCTGGTCCGGCCAGTGGCACGCGGCCGGCAGCCACGGGCGGTCCAGCTTCTCGTCGCGGTTCGCGGCGAGCAGCAACGGCCAGTCGGGACTGGCGCCGATGGTGACGACAACGGTGCACACGCGCCGACTATGGGCGCAGTACCGCCACGTGTCAGCCTCTATTGTGCGCCGCAGCTAAGGCGCGCGCGGCCCCGCCTCGCCGAAGACCGCCGCGAAGATGTGGTCGAGCGAGTGCAGGTGCAGCCCGGACTCCATGCTGGCGTCGAGCAGAGCCGCATCGATCCGGCCGGCCACCTCCGGGTCGGCGGCCAGGTTGTCGCGGAAGCTGCGGTGGCCGGGCTGGCCCAGTGTGGTCCAGGTCGCCATCGCGTTGCGCTGCACGATCCGGTAGGCGTCCTCACGCGAGACGCCCGCGCGGGCCAGCGCCAACAGCACCTCGCCGCTATGTACGACGCCGCCGAGCGACTCCAAGTTGGCCGCCATGCGGTCGGGATAGACCAGCAGCTTGTCGGTCAGGCCGGTCAGGCGGGCCAGCGCAAAGTCCAGCGTGACGGTGGCGTCCGGCGCGATGCCGCGCTCCACGCTCGAATGGCTGATGTCGCGCTCGTGCCACAGCGCCACGTTCTCTAGCGCCGGCATCGCGGCCGCGCGCACCAGGCGGGCCAGGCCGGTCAGGTTCTCGCTCAGCACCGGGTTGCGCTTGTGGGGCATGGCGCTGCTGCCCTTCTGGCCGGGATGAAAGAACTCCTCCGCCTCCCGCACCTCCGAGCGCTGCAGGTGGCGGATCTCGGTGGCCAGCCGTTCGACGCCGCTGGCGATCACGGCGAGCGTGCAGAAGAACGCCGCGTGGCGGTCGCGCGGGATCACCTGCGTGGAGACCGGCTCGGGCACCAGGCCCAGCGCGCGGGCGACATGGGCTTCGACACGCGGGTCGGTATGGGCGAAGGTGCCCACGGCGCCGCTGATGGCGCAGGTGGCGATTTCGGCCCGGGCGGCCACCAGGCGCGCGCGGTTGCGGGCGAACTCGGCGTAGTGCCCCGCCAGCTTGAGCCCGAAGGTGGTGGGTTCGGCGTGGATGCCGTGGCTGCGGCCGATGGTGACGGTGTGCTTGTGCTCGAAGGCGCGCCGCTTCAGGGCGGCCAGCAGGTCGTCGAGGTCGGCCAGCAGGATGTCGGCCGCCTCCGTCAGCTGCACGGCCAGGCAGGTGTCCAGCACGTCGCTGCTGGTCATGCCCAGGTGGACGAAGCGGCTGTCCGGCCCGATCTTCTCGGCCAGCCAGGTCAGGAAGGCGATCACGTCGTGCCGGGTCTCCCGCTCGATCTCGTCGATGCGCGCCACATCGCCGCCGTCCATCGCGGCCAGCGCGGGGGTGCCGCGCTCGCGTATGGTGCGGGCGGCCTCCGCGGGGATCTGGCCCAGCTCCGCCATCGCGTCGGCGGCCAGGGATTCGATGCGGAACCAGATGCGGTAGCGGTTTTCCGGCGACCAGATCGCGGCGGCGGCCGGGCGGGCGTAGCGGGGGATCATGGGCTGGCTTCCAGGACTGCTGTCAAAAGCCGACGAGAGGGCTGTCAAAAGCCGACGAGAGGAACGTCTTTGGCGCGGGTGATCTTGTCGTGCTCGCCGTCGAGCGACCCCATGCGGCTGCGGAGTTTCTTCATCGGAATGCTCGTCACTGACTGCGTCAGCAACACATGAAGTTCATCGCCGATCTGAAAGGTCGGATCCAGATATCGGATCGGCGGTGGAGCAAGCTCGACAGGAAGGAGCAGCACCGTTTGACTTCACGCTGCAGGCCGTGATCACACGCCCGAGAAACGTTCACCTTCAGCAGGCGTGCTTCGGCTACCAAAAGCGCCGGCAAGGTGACACTCGTTGGCCGGCGTGAGACTTGATTGTCTTTTCTGACCATGCCGTCCGGCATAGCACGCTCTACCAGGAGTTCCAGTATGCACATGCCGGATGCGCATACGACTGTTCCGAAGGGTAGGGCATGCGCGCCGAACTGATCGCCCTGATGCAGGTCGTGCTGATCGACATTACCCTGGCCGGCGACAACGCCGTGGTGGTGGGGTTGGCGGTGGCCGGGCTGCCGGCCGCCCTGCGGCAGCGGGCGATCTGGGCGGGAATCGGCGCGGCCACCGTTATCAGGCTGGCGCTCTCGGCGGTGGCCGTCAGCCTGCTGAAAATCGTCGGGCTGACGCTGGCCGGTGGCGTGCTGCTGCTATGGGTGTGCTGGAAGATGTTCCGCGAGCTGCAGGCGCACCGCGCCGGCGGCCGGGGCAGCGCGCGGCAGAAGACGCTGTGGCAGGCAATCCGCCAGATCATGGTGGCCGACCTGTCCATGAGCCTGGACAACGTGCTGGCCGTGGCCGGCGCCGCGCGCGGGCATCTGTGGGTGATGGCGGCGGGGCTGGGCCTGTCCGTCGTGCTGATGGCGGTGGCGGCGAACCTTCTGGCCCGGCTGCTGGCGCGCCAGCGCTGGATCGCCTGGGTCGGTCTGGCGGTGGTGGTCTATGTGGCCGCCACCATGATGGTGAACGGCTGGCACGACGTGGCGCGGCACCTGCCGGCCGGGCTGCGGCAGCGGCTCGACCCCGGCGCCCTATAGCAGCCCTTCGCGGCGGAAGCTGAACCAGCCGCCAGCGCCGATGACGACGTGGTCGTGCACGGCGACCGAAAGCGTGCGGGCCGCCTCCACGATCTGCCGCGTCATCGCGATGTCGTCCGGTGAAGGGCGTGGGTCGCCGCTCGGGTGGTTGTGCGCCAGGATCAGCGCGCTCGCCCCCAGCTCCAGCGCACGGCGCACCACCTCGCGCGGATAGACCGGCGTATGGTTCACCGTGCCACGCGTCTGCGCCTCGTCGGCCAGCAGCCGGAGTCGGGCGTCCAGGTAGAGTACGCGCACCTGCTCCACACGTTCGCGCGCCATGACGGCCGTCAGATAACCGGTCAGCGCCTCCCAGTTGGCCAGCACCGGCCGGCCCACGATTTCGGCGCGCGACAGCCGCAGGGCCGCGGCCTGCACCAGCTTCAGCGCGGCCGCACTCGCCTCGCCCATGCCGTCCACCGCCGCGATCTCGCCCGCCGGGGCGGCGATGGCGTTGGCAAAGCTGCCGAAGCGGGCCAGCAGGCGGTAGGCGACCGGCTTGGTGTCGCGCCGGGGCAGGGCCAGGAACAGCGCCATCTCCAGCAGCTCGTGGTCGGCCAGCGCGTCCGGCCCGCCGGTCAGCAACCTGTGGCGCATGCGCGCGCGGTGCTGCTCCATGCTCGTGGCCGGCATGGGCTTGCCATCCGGCCGGGGCCGCTCCGTCCCGCCCAGCAGGTCGTCCGGTGCCGCCCCGGCAGGGTCGGCCTGCGGCATCAGGCGGCGTAGGGCGGGTGGTGCCATCCGGTGGGGGAGACCGTGAACACCTCGCAGCCGTCCTCCGTCACGCCCACCATGTGCTCGAACTGGGCGGACAGGCTGCGGTCGCGCGTCACCGCGGTCCAGCCGTCGTCCAGCACCTTCACCTCCGGCCGGCCGGCATTGACCATAGGTTCCACGGTGAAGAACATGCCGGGCCGCAGCAGCGGGCCTTCGCCGGGGCGGCCGAAATGCAGCACGTTGGGAGCGGCATGGAAGGTGCGGCCGATGCCGTGCCCGCAGAAGTCGCGCACCACGCTGAAGCGGTTGGCTTCCACGTAGGTCTGGATTGCGTGGCCCACATCGCCCAGCGTGGCCCCCGGCACCACCGCCGCCACCCCCTTCATCAGCGCCTTGTAGGTCACGTCCAGCAACATGCGCGCCCGGGTGGACGCCGTGCCGGCCACGTACATGCGGCTGGTGTCGCCGTGCCAGCCGTCCAGGATCACGGTCACGTCGATGTTGAGGATGTCGCCGTCCAGCAACCTCTTCTCGCCCGGTATGCCATGGCAGACCACGTGGTTGATGCTGGTGCAGATCGACTTGGGGAAGCCCCGGTAGTTCAGCGGCGCGGGCGTGGCGCCGTGGGCCGCGATGAAGTCGTGGCACAGCTGGTCCAGCGTGCCGGTGGTTACGCCGGGGCGGACGTGGGGTGCGATCATGTCCAGCGTCTCGGCCGCCAGCCGGCCCGCCGCCCGCATGCCCGCGAAATCCGCCTGGCTGTGGATGACGATGCGCCGCGCCTCACTCCCGCCGTCCATGAACCGCTCCGAAAAACCGAACCGGGAAGATGCGATCTGACAGGGTCGGGCGCAAGGTTTGCCGCGCGCGGGCCGGTCCGGTGCAGCCGGCCGATGCTTGCGCGGCCGGAGCGGGTGGGGCATGTGTCCGTCGTTTGCTTTGGGGGACGATCCGGCCGCCGTGGAACAACTCCGATGGCTTCCCGAGGCCGCCGACTGGCGCGTCCGGCTGCGTGGGCTGGGCAGCGCGGCCGATCCCTGGGCCGCCGCCGTGACGCTGGCCAACACCCGGCTGGATTTCGTGCGCACCAACGCGCTGGACGAGATGCTGCGCCGCCACGTGCCGGAGCCGCCGTCGGGCACCGGCACCAAGCCGGTGCGGCTGGCCGTACTGGGATCGTCCACGCTGGCGCACCTGCACGCCGCCATCCGGGTGGCCGGGCTGCGCCGCAACATCCACATCGCGACCTACGAGAACGACTACGGCCAATACATGCAGGAGCTGCTGGATGCCGGCTCCGCCCTGCACGCCTTCCGCCCCAGCGCCGTGCTGTTCGCGCTGGATGCCGCCCACCTGACGCAGGGGCTCCACGCGGCGCTCACCGCGGACGATGCCGACGCCGTTCTGGGCGAGGTGGTGGCGCGCATCGAGCGGTGCTGGACGCTGGCCCGGACCGCGTTTGCCTGCCCGGTGATGCAGCAGACCGTGCTGGACAGCTTTCCCACGTTGCTGGGCGGCAACGAGCACCGCCTGCCGGGCTCGCGCAGCCGCTTCGTGGCGCGCCTGAACGAGGCGTTGCGCGGCCTGGCCGACAGGCACGGCGTCGATCTGGTGGCGCTGGACGACGCCGCGCGCCGTGACGGCCTGGCCGCCTGGCACGATCCGGCCCTGTGGCACCGCTCCAAGCAGGAGGTGACGCCGCAGCGCGCACCCAGCTACGGCGAGCTGGTGGCCCGGCTGGTCGCCGCCCGCCAGGGCCGGTCCTACAAATGCCTGGTGCTGGACCTGGACAACACGCTGTGGGGCGGGGTGATCGGCGATGACGGGCTGGACGGCATCGTGCTGGGCCAGGGCAGTCCCCTCGGCGAGGGGTTCACCGCCGTGCAGGAATACGCGAAAGACCTGGCCCGCCGCGGCGTGATCCTGGCCGTGAGCAGCAAGAACGACGAGGCCAACGCGCTGGAGCCGTTCGAGCGCCACCCCGAGATGGTGCTGCGCCGCCCCGACATCGCGAGCTTCCAGGCCAACTGGACCGACAAGGCGGCCAACATCCGCGCCATCGCCGCCGACCTCAATATCGGCCTCGATTCGCTGGTCTTCCTCGACGACAACCCGTTCGAGCGCAACTTCGTCCGCGAGCAGCTGCCCATGGTGGCGGTGCCGGAGGTGCCGGACGACGACCCGGCGCTGGTGCCGGGCGTGCTGGCCGATGCCGGCTACTTCGAAAGCCTGGGCATCACCGCCGAGGACCGCGAGCGCACCGCGCAGTACCAGGAGAACCGCGCCCGCGCCGAACTCCAGGCCAGCGCCGGCGACATGGAGAGCTACCTGCGCGCGCTGGAGATGCGCATGGTGTGGAACCGCTTCGACAGCGTGGGCCAGAACCGCGTGGTGCAGCTGATCAACAAGACCAACCAGTTCAACCTCACCACCCGCCGCCACACCGATGCCGACGTCGCCGCCATCATGGCCGACCCCACGAAATTCGGCCTGCAGATACGCCTGCTGGACCGGTTCGGTGACAACGGCATCATCGGAATCGTTATCGGCGGCGTAACGGAGCCTGGCACGGTGACGATCGACACCTGGCTGATGAGCTGCCGCGTGCTGGGCCGCGGGGTGGAGCGTACGACACTGAACCTGGTGGCCGATCAGGCGCGCGCGCTGGGCGCCACGCGCCTGGTGGGCGAGTACATCCCCACCAAGAAGAACGGCATGGTGCGCGACCACTACGCCAAGCTCGGTTTCACGGTGACGTCACAGGTCCAAGATGGCGGCAGCATTGCCGTGCTGGAGCTGGCCGGCTTTGAACCCTCCCCCAGTTTCATCCACGTGAGCGAAGGTGCCGCTGCATGACCGACCAGGCGAAGATCTACGAGACGCTCACCGAAATCTTCAACGACGTGTTCATGGCCGACGATATGAAGCTGACGCCCGAGCTGTCCGCCAAGGACGTGGCGGGCTGGGACAGCTTCAAGCAGATCGAGATCATGGTCTCGGTCGAGGAACGGTTCGGTATCAAGCTGAACACGCGCGAGATCGACAGCCTGAAGAACGTGGGCGACCTGGCAGAGGTGATCGCAAAGAAGACATGAGTCGCAAACGGGGCAACAGCCGCGATCCGCATCGCTCCGCCGATGCCTGAAACCGTGGCCCTGCTTGCGGCCCTGCGCGCGCATGCGGGCGCGCAGCCCGACCGGACTGCCCTGGTCTTCGAGGGCCGCCGCACCTCCTTTGCCGCGTTCGAGAGCCGTACCGACCGGGTCGCGCACGCGTTTGCAGCCGCCGGCATCGCGCCCGGCGAGCGCGTCGCCTATGTCGGCCGCAACACCGACGTGTTCTTCGAGGCGCTGTTCGGCGCGATGAAGGCCGGGATCGTCATGGTGCCGGTCAATTGGCGCCTGGCTCCGCCCGAAGTGGCAGGGATCGTTGCCGACGCGCGTGCTCGGCTGGTGATGCTGGGGCGGGAATATGCGGGCGACCCTGCCTACGGTGCCCTGCCTGGTGCGGAGACGGTGCTGGCGGCCGAGGGCGGCCACCCTGCGCTGCCCGCCTTTGCCGATTGGTGCGACGCACAGCCCGCGCCGGCTGTGGCCTACACGCCGGCGGCGGCCGACATCGCCGTGCAGCTCTACACCTCCGGCACCACGGGCCAGCCCAAGGGCGTGATGCTGAGCCACGCCAATATCGGCGCCAACCTGCTGGCCAGCGCGCACCACGATTTGGGCTGGAACCGCTGGACCGCGGAGGACCGCGTGCTGCAGGCCATGCCCGTCTCCCACATCAGCGGCACGGGCATCGGCGTCGGCGCGCTGTATTACGGCGCCACCTGCTTCATCCAGCGCCAGTTCGACGTGGAGGCCACGCTGGACGCAATAGCGCAGGACCGCATCACCAAGATATTCCTGGTGCCCGCGGCCCTGCAGATGCTGGTGCGCCACCCGCGCGCGGCGGCCACGGATTTTTCCTGCCTCAGCGAGATGCAGTACGGCGCCAGCCCGATGCCCGCACCGCTGCTGCGCGAATGCATGGCGGTGCTGCGCACCCGCTTCGTGCAGTTCTACGGCATGACCGAGACCACCGGCACGGTCGTGGCCCTGCCCGCTGCCGACCACGACCCGGACCGTCCGGACCGGCTGCGCGCCGCGGGCCGCCCGCTGCCCTGGGT
>CAXUGD010000143.1:0-7694 GCA_964250355.1 uncultured Acetobacteraceae bacterium
GGCGTGGACAGCCGGTGGCGCGTGGTGCGGCAGCACCGCCAGGCCCACGGCGATGGCCAGCGACGCTGCGACCGCGCCGGCCAGCTTCGGCCAAAGACGGATGGCCAGCGATGCAGCGGCCGGGCGGCCGGGCCGAGCCTCGCTATCCTGCAGCGCGCGCGCCACCAGCGCCCGCCCGACATGCGGCGCATCCTCGGTCGAAGCCAGGAACAGCGTGCTCGCCAGCGCCGCGCGCAGGCGGTGCGGCGAGCCTCCTGCGTGGTCGATCAACGCGGCGACTGCCTGGCCATCCAGGAAATCGGGCGGGTGGTCGAGCTGGGCCAGGCGTGCGGCAATCATCGCCCGCGCGGCGTCGCGGCTGAGCGATACCTGGGCGGGAGCGGCCACGAACTTGGACGCAGCTTGGGTTGTCGTCACACGGCCAGCTTACACGAGAGCCGGTTCCTGCGCCGCTGCATTACGCACCGGCCGGTTCACGGAAGGAGCGAGGCGGGCGACCGCGACCAGCAGCAGGACCGCGAACAGGATGGGCGGGAATTGCTGGTAGCCGCCGGTAAACAGGAACAGCAGCATGCAGGGGACGAACAGGGCCGCCTGGTTCAGCGTGCGGCGGGCCAGCGCGAACAGAGCGAGGTAGGCCAGCAACAACGGGGCGCCATATTCGGCGAACACCTTTACCGGTGTGTTCACGGTGAAGGCAAAGGGCAGGCTCGTTTTCTCGCTGATCCCCGCGCCGATGCCGGCCAACAGTGCGGATGGCTCGCGCGCCAGCACGTCGCCCAGGAACCAGTACGGCGTCACGAAACGCATGTGGCCGCTGGTGCCCGGCTGCCAGACTTCGCCCAGCCGCGACTGGAAGGCGCCCGCGAAATCCGGCGCCAGCAGTAGCAGCAGCACGCCCGCCGCACCCAGGACGCCCACGGAAAGGGCGATCAGGCGGACGCCGCGCGGCCCCAGGCGCAGCACGCCGAAAGCCAGGAAGCTGCCCAGCACGATCCAGCCCGTGCCGGAGAACGACAGCAGCAGCCCGGCCACAAAGGCCGCCATCGGCACCGGGCGGCGGAAATTCAGCACCTCGATGATCAGCCCCAGCGCCATGAACTGGGAGAACACCGACGGCTCGACCAGGAAAAAGCCGTTCGACTTGAGCACGTCGCCGATGCCGGTGGGGATTGCGAGGTTGTAGCCGGACTCGATCAGCCATTGCTCGGGCAGGTAGCCGGTGAAGGCGAACAGGCGCAGCCCGGTGAACTGGGCGGCGAACTGCAGCAGGCCGGCCACCGCGACCACGCCGAGCAGGCGGTTGACGCGGGCGAAGAACGCCCGCTCGTCTACCGGCGCGGCGAAGGACAGCGTGGCAAAGGCGGTCAGCAGCAGGAACTGGACCATCGACTTCGTGCTCGGCCCGGCATCGAAGGTGGCCGGCGCCACCGCGTGCCAGGCGGCGCCCAGCAGGGCCAGGCCGGCCACGCCCAGGAACACCGCGCTGCGCGTGCGGTCCAGTATCAGGGTCCCGCGCAGCACTTCGTAGCCGGCCAGGCCCAGTCCGATCGGGCCCACGACGCTGAGGCTCTGGTCGCCGAGCGGCAGGCCGAAGCGCTGCAGGAACAGGCATGCGCCCAGGACCAGCGTTGTGAAACGAAGACACGCCACCTGCGTTGGGTGCCCGATGTCAGATAGAACCGCGCCCGAGGAAACGGACGTGCCCGGTAGGGAGTGCGTGTTCAATCGTTCAGCCTCGCAGGTGGCGCCCAAGACGGACAGGTATAGCCGCCTTCGCGCCGCCGGCCGCGATGCCCCAAACAGGGCAGGGCGGCATTCGTTCCGCGTGGCGTGGGGCCTGGCGTTGGCCGGCGCGCCGCTGGGATCCCATGCACAGGTTATCGACCAATATCTTAATACCGACATACCGGGTTACGGCGCGGAGGCAGGTGTGACCGTCGCCTCGCGCGCGCATCCGGAGTACGAGGCGCAGGGCGTGCGCCTCGGCAGCTTCGTGCTGACGCCGGTGCTGACGGAAAGCGCCGGCTACGACGACAACGTGCTGGGCAGCGCCCATGCCCGCGGCAGCGCGTTGATCGAGACCGACGCCAGCCTGGGCGTGGCGGGCGGCTGGTCGGATACGACCTTCGGCGGCGCGCTGACGGTCGATGATGTCGAATACCTGCAGCAATCGGCCCAGAGCACGACCGATTGGAGTGCCGCCGTAGGCGCCAGCCACGATTTCGGGCGCGATACGCTGAGCATCGGCGCCACGCACCTGAACCTGGTCCAGACCCCGCGCGACCTGGACGTGCCCTTGCTCGACGGGACGGCGGCCTACCGGGTGGAGGACGTGCGGGCACAGTACAGGGCCGATCTTGGCCGGTGGACCCTCGAACCGGGCGTGGACGTGTCGTACTACAATTTCGACAACGGCCGCGTGGATGGGGTGACCTACCTGCAATCCTATCGCGACCGGCTGGTCTTCACCCCCAGCTTGGTCGGCAACTACGAGTTCGCCACGCGGCGCCGCGTGGTGGTCGTGCTGCGCGACACGCAATCCGATTTCGACCGCAGCCCGCCGGGCCAGCCGCGGCAGAACTTCAACGACCTGTCCGCGCTGGCCGGGCTGGCCTACGATGCGGATGGCATCATCGGCTTCCGCTTGCTGGGCGGCTACGAGGAACGCAGTTTCTCGAGCGGCTATTACCGCACGATCCAGGCGCCCATCCTGGAGGCGGCCGTCACCTGGACCCCTACCGGCCTGACCACCGTGACCGGCACCGCCGCCCGCTACATCGAGGACTCGGCGGCCGAGGCGACCGTCGGGTTCACCGAGACCGCGCTGAAGCTGACGCTGGACCACGAATACCTGCGCAACGTCGTGCTGAGCGCCCACGCCTCCTACTTCCTCGACGACTACCCGAACGGGCCGACCGGTACCGGCGCGGGCAGCCAGGACTACTTCACCGGCGGCGTGGGCGTCTCGTGGCGGCTGAACCGCCACGTCCGGCTCGGTGCGGACTACACCTATTCCACCCGCCACAGCGACAGCGGCAACCCCGTGCCCGTCGTGGCCGTCTCGCCGGTCAGCATCATCCAGACCGGCGAGGTGTTCGGCGGCAACTACTCGGAAAACACCATTCGCCTGACGTTGCGCCTGGCCCTGTGAGCATGGGCGCAGTGGGGCATGGCCGGAACGGAGCGCAGGCGATGAAGCGGGCATGGGTCAGGTGGGGCTGCTGTGCGGCCGTCTCCCTCGGGGTTGCCGCGTGTTCGCCGGGTGCCGACGTGCCGGCGCTGCCCGACTACGCACCGGGCGCCTATCGCCTGGGCGGCGGCGACCAGATCCGGGTGATCACCTTCGGCGCGGACCAGCTCAGCGGGCAGTTCCGGGTGGATGACCAGGGCCAGGTGGCCATGCCGCTGGTGGGCAACGTCCAGGCCAGCGGCGAGACGCCCGCCGCCTTTGCCGCCAAGCTCACCGATACGCTGCGCTCCGAAAAATTCCTCAAGGACCCGAGCGTCTCGGTGGAGGTGGTCAGCTACCGTCCGATCTTCGTGCTGGGCGAGGTGGCCAAGCCGGGACAGTATGCCTACTCGCCGGGAATGACGATGCTGACCGCGGTCGCCGTGGCCGGCGGGTTCACCTACCGCGCCGTGGAGGGCTACGCCTCGGACGTGCGAACCACGGGCGGGGCGGCAGTAGAGGGCAGGATCACGCCGCACACCTTTCTGGCACCGGGCGACGTGGTGAAGATTTACGAGCGGCACTTCTGAGCGGGGCTAGCTTAGCCGAACATCAGCCAGGCCAGCGCGCCCAGGGCCAGCCACATCGCGGCCCCGAGCAGCAGCCCGAGCAGCAGCCCGCGGGCTGGGCCGAGCCGGTCGCCCGCAGCCTCGTTGATCACCGGACGGCCATCCGCGTGGACGCGCCGCAGCGGCAGGATGGCGGCGGTCCGCCCGGCGGGCACCAGCTCGCCCGGCAGGTCCGGAGACAAAACGACGAACGGTTCAGGCTGTGCAGCCATGGCCACCTCGGGCGTGCGCGGCTTGGGCGCGCTTGTTTGGGATCACTCCCCCGTGATTACAGACAAATACCCTAACATTTCATGAAAGGCCAGTCATTCCCCCGCCCAGGTTCAGCCTGCCGCCAGGGGGCTGGGCAGGGGTGCCTCCGGGCTCGCCCCATGGACAAGGCAGGTGGAGAAGCGGCCGCCCCCGGTACGCCGGATCGCATAGACCTGCCGCTTGGCCGGGCCTGCCAGGTGCAGTGCACCGATCACCGCGTAGGGCGTGCGCGGCTCGCAGAATGCCTGGGCCGCATCGCTCCACATCGGCACGCCGCGGTCGCAGATCCAGTTGAAGCGAGGGGGCAGCAGGCAGGCGGGCAGGCGCCGGCGGTCGAGGAGGCCGCCGTATAGCGCATGGTTGAGAGCGAACTGGTCGTGCGGCACCAGGTCGCCGGTGCGCCGCAGCGCTGCCCGGTAGCGCTGCGCCCAGGCATCCCAGTGCGGTGCCGTGGCGCTCAGCGCAAAAAATCCTGCGTTGACCTGGCGGTGGGTCAGCAGCCAGGCCGTGTCGGTCACGCCGTAGCCGCGCAGCAGGTGCTTGCCGGTCCATGCCAGCAGCCAAGCCTGGAAACGGTAGGCGCCCGTGCGCTCGTGGGTGACGGCGATGCCTTGGGCCAGCGCGCCGCCCACATAGGTTTCCAGCACTGCCCCGTCCTGCAGCCAGACGTCGCTGTCGATCCAGACATAGACGTCGAAACCCGGAAAATAGCTGGGCAGGAAGGGGCGGGCCAGGAACGAGAGCAAAGCGGGGCGGACCGCCGCCGCGTCCACGCCGAGATGGGCGCCGGGCTTCGCCACCTGCACGCCCCGTTTTGCGAGCCAGGCCCGGTCCGCCGCGTTCAGGCCGATGTCGAAGCAGGCGATGTGCGCGGCCTGCACGGTCTGGCCGGCGAGCGAGGCCAACATGCCGCGCAGGAACGGCATGAAGCGCGAGTCGCTCGCCGTCACGACGGCCACGCGCGGCGCGGCACCCGCCGGGGGCTCCATCAAGGCGTGGCCGGCCGCGGGCCACGGGCCACGGCGCGCCGCGCGCGGCCTAGCACGCGGCGGGCCAGCAAGCCCCAGGTAGCCGGGTGCAGGCACAGGGTGGCGGCCGCCCCCAGGAGCGCGCCGCCATCGGCCTGCTTCTGGGCGTCGATGTAGTGGATCATCGCCCGGTATTGGCGTCCGCGGCGTTGCAGCATGGCCGCCACGTCCGGCTGGCCCCCTGCGCGCATGGCGCCGAGTAGCGCGGTGTTGGCCGCCAGCGCCTCTCGATAGTCGTAGCGCCACGCACCGGCCCCGGTCTGGGTCCAGCGGCGCGAGAGCGTGCCGAACGGCATGGTCCAGGAGTAGAGCGGCTCGCTCGACAGCACGCAGCGCCCGCCGGCCAGGACGTAGGCGAGAAGGTAGGTGAAGTCCTCCGCCAGCCGGCTCGCCTCGCTATAGGCCAGGCCGTGCGCCTCGACGAAGCGGCGGCGGATCACGGGTTTGAGGATGCCGTAGTCGAACTCGCCGAAACTGTCGGCGCCGGCCACGAACTCGGCCCGGCCGAACACGCGTGGGGGCCCTGCAGCGTCGAAGGCCGTGCGCAGGACGGTGCCGAAGGCGTCGGGGTGGTTCCGGTCGGATAGGCCGGCATCGATGTAGAGCAGGTTGTCGGCCGCCATGTCCGTGCCGTGCGCCTCGGCCAGGGCGATCAGCCGTTCCAGCCGGGCCGGGTGGTAGGCGTCGTCGGCGTCCAGCACGGCCAGCCAGTCACCCTGCGCCTGCGCCACCATCAGGTTCATCGCGTGCGGCTTGCCGCGGTTGGCCGGCAGGCGGATCACCCGGATCCGCCCGTCTATCTGGGCCACCGATTCGGCCACCGCCGCGCTGTCGTCGGTGGAGGCGTCGTCGGCCACCAGGATCTCGAGGTCGGCTACCGTCTGGCCCAGCGCGGACTGCAGGCAGCGCGCCAGGGTGGGGGCGCTGTTGTAGGCCGGCACCAGGATGCTGGCGCGCACCCGCTACAGCTCCAGCACGCGTTCGGGGCGCAGGCGGCCGCGCAGGAGGTCGGCAAAGGCAAGGAAGTTGCCCAGCAGGCGGCCCCGCCGGTCGATATACGGCTCAGACCACAGCGAGCGCACGCCGTTGGCGGCCAGGTTGCGGCCGACGCTGCCCAGCGCGCGCCGCCAGGAGTAGCTGCCCTTGCCGCGCAGGTAGAGCGGGTTGGCCACCTGGGAGTAGCCGAGCCGCCGGCCCGGCGAGCGGCCGGCTTTGGTGCCGAGATGCACGCCCCGCGCCCCGCGTAGCTTCACGATGCGCCCGAAACGGCCGATCCGATGCGTGAAATCGATGTCTTCCGACCAGGCATACAGCGGCAGGCGTTCGTCGAAACGCAGGTCGTGCCTGCGTGTCGCAGCGAGGTTGATGGCCATGTTGCAACCATACGCATGCGGAGCGGGATCGGTGCCGTAATCGGGCGCCGCGTCCGCCGCCTCGATCAGCGCCAGGCCCTGCGCCACCGACAAGCCGGGGCCTTTCACGTCGTCGGCAATCGGCGTTCCGGTCGCGGCCACGACCGTGGGGTCGTGCGCCATCGCGTGCAGCACGGCGTCGATGTAGCCGGGCGCCACCAGGAAGTCGTCGTCGAGGAACAGCAGGATGTCGGCATCGGGCGCGCAATCGAGAATGGCGTTGCGCTGCCTGGGGAGTCCTGCCGGCGTCAGCACGAAGGTCACTGGGCGTTGTGGAAGGAGATCTTCGGGAATCCCGACAATATCCTCGGGTTTCGTGTAACTGACGATGACAATTTGTGGCAGTACGGTCTGGAGCCGAAGCTGAAAAATTGCAGAACGCAGGATGTCAGCACGTCCACAGGTTGCAAAACCCACTGCAAGCCGCGTTTCTGCCACAGTCATTACTCAATCCTGCCTCGATTGGGCGTTTTGTGGGGCGTGTTGCCTCATCGTTACAGGCGTACGGCCGATGCCTGTTTCGGATGCATTCACAAAGTTGAAGAAAACGTGACTGCTGCGGTGCAGCAATTTATGCTGAAACCTACCTACGTGCCGACTGTCCAGCAACACCAGCCCAGAGAACGGTGGGATCCGGATCGCCAAACAATCCTCCCTTTTTGCCGAGACCATCTTTCGGAGCCGGCTTATGCCCGTCATCCAACGCATGCAACGCCTCCACCTGCTGCTTGCCGAAGCGGGCCGGCCGGCTTCGGCCCGGTCTGCGGCGCTGAAGTCCGCCTCCCGTTCCGCCACGTCCGGGTATGCGGGCCGGGGAGCGCCCGGGGAAAGCCGTGCAACGCCGGAACTGGTTTGTGCCCTGGTCCTGCTCGCGGCCGACGTGGCCGCCTTCCTGATGGCAGCCACGATCGCCGGGCTGGCCGACCTGGCGCTGGGCAGCCTCTCGGCCATTGACCTGGCGCATCGGCCAGGCTCTGCGGCCTCGCTCGCCCTATGCGTTGTCGCCGGGGTGGTCGGCTACGTCTCCATGCACGACCACTATGACGTGCGGGTGCCGTTCGTCACGGAGTGCCGCGACCTGCTGTTTGCCACAGGAGGCGCGCTGGTGCTGGCCGCGGCGTCCGCCTTCCTGATCGGGCTTGACCTGCCGCGGTGGCCGTTGCTGGGCACCGCCTGCCTGTTCCCGCCGGTCGTGCTGGCC
>CAXUGD010000144.1:0-7649 GCA_964250355.1 uncultured Acetobacteraceae bacterium
GCGTGGCCATCTCAGCCTTCATGCGGCGCAGTTCGGCCTGCAACGACTGTATCTGCTTCTCGATGTTGCCAAGCTGCGCCGCGCCGTCCTGCGCGCGCGCCTGCCCCCCGCCCATGCAGCTCAGCGTCAAGGCGGTCGCCAGCATCAGGGTGGAGCGCGGTTGACCAAGTAACATGAACGTCTCCAGAGTCCGCAGGGCGCCAGGTTTCGGGCGGCGCCAGATGATACGGGAAGTCGCAGGGGTCATGATGACCGAATCATGACAGGTAGGGCGCCGCCGTCATTGTCCCTGTCCGCTGTTGTCGGAAAGCAACAGTCATTTGAGACGGCAAGTCGGCGAAGGCCGGCCCAAGATGCCGAGAGCGCGCGCGCCCGTGCACGACCCGGGTTTCCAAAGGGCAATCTGCGCCGGCACTGCCAACACCTTGTTTCTCCACCGACCGAATTGCGCCTGATCGACCGCTACGCGGATGTTGCGTGCGCAACAACCAGGGACCATAAGCTATCCTATAGGTCAAATAGGATACGGTCTTCGATGTGGTTTCGACTGCCGGGCGTGACCGGACGGCAACACCCTGTCTCATCGAGCCTGGAACCTGCAAGCGTCCCGGCCGCCCGCCGCAATCTTCATCGTTCTGTCACGCGGCCGCAGATATCCCGCCAGGTTTTGATGGTATTGGCGCCGCGGCTTGAACGGACCAGGGAGCGTGGGTTTGGATCGGAGGCGACGCGCGGAACCGGCCGCATTCCGGCGGCCGGGATGGCCGGCATGAGCGGTACTCGGTCTCCGTTCCTGCGCAGGGCGGCCCTTGCGGGTGCCGCGATCGTTGCAGGGACGGCCATAGGCGGCCCCGCGCGGGCCGATGCCGATGCGAAGATCGCACGGCTGCTCGACCTGCTCGTCCAGAAGAAGATCGTGACCACGAAACAGGCGCGCGAGCTGCTGCGGCAGACCGATGCCGCGCCCGCCCGCCACGATCGTGCCGCGCCGAGGGGGGACGAGCCGCCGCCGGCCAGGCAGGGCGAGATACGCGTCACCTACGTGCCCCAGTTCGTCCGCAAGCAGATCGCCGACGAGGTGCGCGCCCAGGTGCTGACCGAATCGCAGCAGGAAGGCTGGGCCGCGCCGGGCATCATCCCGGACTGGACGAGGCGGTTCAAGCTGTATGGCGACCTGCGGGTGCGCTACGAGCGCGACTCGTTCGACCGCAACAACTACAACCAGTTCATCAACTTCGCCGCCATCAACAACGGCACGGCCTTCGACTTTTCCAACTATGGCGGCGGCGCCGACACCGTGGGCAACCCGCCTTTCCTGAATACAACCCAGGATCGTGACAGGGCCCGTGTGCGGGCCAGGCTGGGCGTGCAGGCGACCATCGACACCGGGCTTACGGCGGATTTCCGCGTGACCACGGGCGCCGATAACGGCCCCGTCACCCCCAACCAGACGCAAGGCAGCCCCGGCGAGTTCTCGAAATACAACATCTTCATCGACCGGGCCAATTTCGCCTACCAGCCGTTCTCCGACTTCAAGGCGTATATCGGCCGCGAGAACAACCCGTTCTTCACGACCGACCTGATCTTCTACAGCGAACTGGGCTTCGACGGCCTGGCGGTGCAGTACACGCCCAAGATCTCCGACACCCTGGGCGCCTTCGCGGTGGGCGGCGCGTTCCCCATCCTGAACACCGCCTTCGACTTTTCCACGAATTCGTCCACCAAATTCGGCAGCGCGAACGCATACCTGCTGGCTCTCCAGGGCGGCGTCGAATGGCAGGCGCGGCCCGACGTCGTCGCCAAGGTCGGCGTCGGGTTCTTTGACTTCGACGGCATACAGGGCGCCGTCTCCAGGCCGTGCAGCATACAGGCGGGATCGCAATTCTATTGCAGCACGGACGCCACCCGGTTTCCGTTCCAGCAGTTCGGCAACACGGTGTACGCCATCCGGGACATCGTGACGGCCAACCAGGGCACCAACCCGCAGCAGCCGGAGTATTTCGGCCTGGCTTCCCGCTTCGCCGTGCTCGACGTGCATCCCCGTGTCGAGATCACGAGCTACCATCCGTTCGACGTGATGCTGGAAGGCGAGTACCTGAAGAACCTGGCCTACAACCGCAACGCCATCATCGCGCACGGACCGGCCAATTTCGTAGGGCCGCAGAACAATTTCGGCAGCTCCGGCAACGGGCTCAATACCGGCCCTTACCAGGGTGGCGACACCGCCTACCTGCTCAAGGCGACGGTGGGCCAGCTGACCATCCACAAGCCCTGGGAATGGAACTTTACCGCCGCCTACAAATACCTGGAAACCGATTCCACGCTGGACTCCATCAACGATACGGATTTCCACCTGGGCGGCACGAATGCCAAGGGCTACATCCTAACGGGCAGCCTGGGCGTGGCGCACGACACGTTCCTGTCGCTGCGGTATTTCAGTTCGGAAGTCATCTCCGGCCCGCCGGACGGAAACCAGGTGGTGCAACTCGATCTGCAATCGTCGTTCTGAACCGGGCACCACGTCAGGGCCGCCGCTGCCCGGCGCCGCGTTTACGCCGCAGCCAGCGCCGGCCTTGCCGCCACCAGCGATTCGATAAGCATCCGATCGGCGGGCGTCGCCGGGTTATAGACGATCAGGCTGAGATCCGGCCGCGAGTCCACGGCAAAGGCGGAGTATTCCAGGGCGAGTGTCCCCAGCTGGGGATGCCGCAGGTGTTTGACCCCGTCGCCATGCGCTTGCACATCGTGCTCGCGCCACATCGACGCGAACTCGGGGCTGGACCGGCAGAGTTCTTCAACCAGCGGCGCCACCTCGGCATCGGCGCCGGCGCGTGCGGCATCGACGCGAAAGGCGGCCACGACCATGCGCGCCACCGCCTCCCATTCGGGTTGCGCGGCGCGGACATGCGAGTCGCAGAAGATCAGGCGCAGGATGTTGCGCCGGTCGGGCGGCAGGGCGCCGTAATCGGTCAGCACGCAGGCCGCGGCGCGGTTCCAGGCCACGACATCCCACGTCGCCGTGCGGACGATGGCGGGGCTGCCCGTCAGCGTGTCGAGCAGGCGTTGCAGCCGCGGGGTGATCGGATCGCTGCCGCGGTAGCGTATCCCGGGCGGCCGTCCGAGGCCGATCAGGAACAGGTGCTCGCGCTCCCTCTCCGTCAGCATCAGCGCCTGCGCGATCCGGTCCAGCACGTCGGCCGAGGGATGTCCGCCACGCCCCTGCTCCAGCCAGGTGTACCAGGCGGTGCTGATGTTGGCACGCTGGGCAACCTCCTCCCGGCGTAGCCCGGGCGTCCGCCGCCGGCCGCCGGACACGCCGAACGACGCGGGGTCGAGCTTGATGCGCCGGTTCCGCAGGTAGGCGCCGAGCGCGTTGCCGTCAGCCAAGACCACCCACCCTGTTAAACGTTATCCCCCGATAACCTCACGACTTTAACAGCCTGGACGCCGGGCCTACAACGGCGGGAGATCATGAGGGTGAACGCATGCGTGTATTCTTGACCGGCGCCACAGGCTTCATCGGTTCCGCCCTGGTGCCCGAACTCATCGGCGCCGGCCACCAGGTGCTGGGGCTGACACGGTCGGACGCCGGAGCACGGTCGCTGGACGAAGCCGGCGCCGCCGTGCATCGCGGCAGCCTAGAGGACCCCCAAAGCCTTCGGGCCGGCGCGGCCCAATGCGACGGCGTGATCCACACCGCCTTCGACCATGATTTCTCGAACTTCCTGGCCAACTGCGAGAAGGACAGGCGGGCCATCGAGGCCCTCGGCAGCGCGCTGGCGGGAACCGACCGGCCGCTCGTCATCACGTCCGGCACCGGAATGGGCAACGCCGCGCCGGGGCGCCCGGCGACCGAGGACGTGTTCAACCCCAGCCATCCCAACCCCCGTGTCGCCTCGGAGCTGGCCGGGCAGGCCGTGCTGGCCTCCGGCGTCAACGTGGCAGTGGTGCGCCTGCCGCAGGTGCACGACCCGGTCAAACAGGGCCTGATAACCCCCGCCGTGGCCGTAGCGCGCGAGAAAGGCGTCTCGGCCTATGTGGGCGACGGGCTCAACCGCTGGCCGGCGGCCCATGTGCTCGACGTTGCACGGCTGTACAGGCTGGCCCTGGAGCGGCGGGAGGCCGGTGCGCGCTACCATGCGGTGGCCGAGGAAGGCATTCCGGTCCGCGACATCGCAACGGTCATCGGCCAAGGCTTGAAGGTGCCGGTGGTCTCCCTGTCTGTCGAGGCGGCGCCGGGGCATTTCGGGTGGCTTGCGGCGTTTGCCGGCCTGGACCTTCCGGCGTCCAGCGCGCAAACGCGGGAACGCCTGGGCTGGCACCCGAGCGGCCCGGGGCTGATCGCCGACCTTCAGCAGATGCGCTTCTAGACAATAGCCTGCGGCGCCGCGCGGTCCCGCACCGGCGTGCGGGCCACGGCGGGTTACTGGGCCAGGTCGTTCAGGCTCAGCATGGCCAGCAGCAGCGAACTGACGATGCCTGCCACGGCCACGCCCATCGTCAGGATCAGCACCGGCAACAGCAGCGCGGTCATGCGCTGGATGCCGATGCGGGACTGCTCCTCGTGGATCTCGGCCGCGCGCAGCGACATGCCGCCGAGTTGTGCCGTCTCTTCGCCCAGGCGCAGCAGATAGACGGTGCGCACCGGAAAGAGGCGCGCCTGCTGCAACGGGCGGGCCAGGCCGGCACCGCCCTTCGCACTCTCGGTGGCGCTGCGCACCGCGGCGGTGGCAGCCGTGTTGCCGATGACGTCGGCCACGATGCCCAGGGCAGACACCAGCGGCACGCCGTTCTGCAGCAGCGTGCCCAGCGTGCGGGCGAAGCGGGCGGCCAGCACCTCGCGCGCCAGCGCGCCGAACACCGGCAGGCGCAGCAGCGTGCGGTCCCACCACAGGCGGGGGCCGGGGCGGGCCAGCGCCTGGCGGCCGGCCACGAACAGCACCACGCCCAGCACCGCGGCGTACACCCCGTAATTGGAGACCGCGTTGCCCAGCGCGATCACGATCTGCGTCGGGCGCGGCAGGGCGGCGCCGGCCTGTTCGAACATGGGGACGAATTGCGGCAGTACCTGCGTCAGTAGCAGCACGATGGAGCCGATGCCGGCCACCAGCAGGATGACCGGATAGATCAGCGAGGAGACCACGCTGGCGCGCAGCGCACGCTGTCGTTCCAGCAGGTCGGCCAGCCGTTCCAGCGTGCCGGCCAACATGCCGCCCGCCTCGCCGGCGCGCACCAGGCCGATATAAAGGTTGGGGAAGCTGGCCGGGTGCTGCTGCAATGCCGCGGCAAACGGACTGCCGTCGCGCACCGCCTCGCGTATCTGGTTCAGGATGGCGCGCACGTGCTTCTTCTGCGCGGTATCGACCAGGAAGCGCAGCGCCCGGTCCAGGTCCTGGCCGGCGCCCAGCATCACCGCCAGTTCCCGCGTCACTTCGGCCAGGTCCTGGCCGGAAAGGCGCCGGCCGCGGCCGAACTCGGCGCCCAGCAGCGAGGCAAGGCCCCCCGGTGCTCCGTCAGCCGGCTCCGCGCGCATCGGCAGGCTGCCCTGCCGGCGCAGGATCTCGATCACCGCCTGCTCGGTGGGTGCCTCCATCAGCCCGGTCGCGGTCTCGCCGCCCGGTGTGATCGCGGTGTAACGAAACGAGGGCATTGTCAGTCGTCAATCATCAGAAAAGAGCAGCCAGTCACAGCCTCTGACAACTGACAACTGAATCACGCTTCGGCCCTGATGCTGCGGACGACTTCCTCGATGGTGGTGGTGCCGGCCAAGGCCGCGTCCAGGCCGGCGTTGAACATGGTGACCATGCCGGCGTTGACGGCGGCCCGCTCCACCTCGCTCTGATCGGCCTTGCTGAAGATCAGGTGCTCGATCTCGGGGTTCGGCTGCAGGAACTCGGCAATCGCCTGGCGGCCGCGATAGCCGGTGCTGCGGCATTGCGCGCACCCGACCGGGTGCCACAAGCGCAGCTTTTCGCCGGCGGCACGGCGCTCCAGGCCGAAGCGCGTCACCAGTTCGGGCGGCGCGTCCGCCTCCCGCTTGCAGCTGTCGCACAGGCGCCGGACCAGGCGTTGGGCCAGCACGCCGCGCAGCACGGCGGTCAGCAGGTAGTCCTCCAGCCCCATGTCGCGCAGGCGGGTGATGGAGGCGGCGGCCGAGTTGGTGTGCAGGGTGGACAGCACGAGGTGGCCGGTGAGCGCCGCCTGGACCGCGATCTGCGCGGTCTCGAGGTCGCGCACCTCGCCTACCATGATCACGTCCGGGTCCTGGCGCAGGATGGAGCGCAGCAGGGCCGCGAACGTCAGCCCGATCTGCGGTTTGGTCTGTATCTGGTTGATGCCGTTCAGCTGGTACTCGATCGGGTCTTCCACTGTGACGATGTTGCGCGACACCGCGTTGATCGCCGTCAGCCCCGTGTAGAGCGTGGTGGTCTTGCCCGAGCCGGTAGGGCCGGTCACCAGCAGGATGCCGTTGGGCAGTTCCAGCGCACGGGACCAGGCGCGCACCACGCCCGGCGGCAGGCCGAGCTTGACGTAGTCGAACGACACGGAGCTGCGGTCCAGCACGCGCAGCACCACCTTCTCGCCGTAGAGCGACGGGATGGTGGAAACGCGGAAGTCGATCTCCGTGCCGCGCACGGCCAGCTTGATGCGGCCGTCCTGCGGCAGGCGGCGCTCGGCGATGTCCAGCTTGGCCATGATCTTGATGCGGCTGATGATGGCGGGTGCCAGGCGCGCGGCGGGGCTGTCCGCCTCGTGCAGCACGCCGTCGTAGCGGTAGCGCACACGCAGCCGGTCCTCGAAGGGTTCCACGTGGATGTCGCTGGCGTGGGTTTCCACCGCGCGGCCGATGATCTGGTTCACCAGCCGGATCACCGGCGCCTCGCTGGCCAGGTCCTTCAGCCGCTCGGCGTCCTCTTCCAGCCCGGCACCGCCCTCGGTGTCGGTGCCGGCATCGGCGGCGTCGCCCTCCGGGTAGAGCCGGCCGAACGCCGCCTCCAGCTCGATCGGCACGGCGATCTCGAGGCGCACCGGCAGGCCGGTGGCGGCCTGCACGGCGGCCGGGGTGAAGGCGTCCAGCGCGTCGGCCACGCCAAGCACCAGTGTGTTGTCCTCCACCGCCAGCGGGCAGGCGCGGGCGGTGCGCAGGAAGCGTGGGGTGAGGCGTTCGGGGTAGAGCGGCGCCTCGGGGAAGCGGGCGGGGCCGGCGAGCGGCACGCCGAGCAGGGTGGCGTAGGCTTCGGCCAGCCCGCGCTCGGTCACCAAGCCCAGCTGGAGCAGCACCTGGTCCATACGCTGGCCGCCGAGAGCGGCCACGCGCCGGCCGCGCTCGATGGTGGGGGCTTCGCACTGGCCCTGGCGCAGCAGGATGCTGGCCAGCAGATCGACCTGCCGCTCCGCCTCCGGCTGGGTGGTGGCCCCCGCGTCCTGGGCTGGCATCCGCGTGCCCACTGCCGTCATCATTGTCTCCGCCTGGTAAGCCTGGGGTCTGTCGTGAGCATAGGGTATGCGTGGATACGGTCGAGTTAAACAACGGATGGCTGTGGCCGGTGCTGGCTGCCCCGTTCGTGGGCAGTTTCCTGGGCGTGCTGATCGCCCGTCTGCCGCAGGGCGAGGGTGCCTGGCGCGGCGTGGCCACCGGCCGTTCCGCC
>CAXUGD010000145.1:0-7627 GCA_964250355.1 uncultured Acetobacteraceae bacterium
GCCTGGAGCGGCTACGCTGATGGTGGGCGGCGCGCTGCTGGTGGCCGTGGGCGTGCCGCGGCAGGCGGTGGCGTTTGCCGGCGGCTACGCCTTCGGCCCGTGGCGCGGGGGCGTGCTTGGGCTGGCCGCACAGATGCTCGGCTGCGGTATCGATTTCTGGTGGGCGCGCATGGTGGCCCGCGACTGGGCGCGGCGTCGCCTGCGCGGCCGGATGGCGCGCGCCGACCGCTTCCTGGCGGCCCGTCCGTTTGCCGCCACCCTGACCTTGCGGCTGCTGCCGGTGGGCAACAACCTGGCGCTGAACCTAGCCGCCGGGGTCTCCGGGCTGCGGGCCGGGCCGTTCCTGGCCGCCAGCCTGGTGGGCTACGTGCCGCAGACGGCCATCTTCGCGCTGGCTGGCAGCGGCGTGCACGTGGACCGTTCGGTGCAGCTGCTGGTCGGCGCGGCGCTGTTCGCGGCCTCGGCGGCGTTGGGCCTGGTCCTGCTCCGCTCTGCTGCCGCGCCCACGCCGGACGGCACGGCCGTGACCCGTCAGGCGTCGTAGGCGATCAGCGTCTCGGCCGGTACGTCCAGCCGCGCGCGGCCGCCCAGGAAGGTGAGTTCGATCAGGGCAGCGGCCGCGGGGACGTGGGCACCCGCGCCGCGTAGCAGGGCGATCCCGGCGGCCATGGTGCCGCCGGTGGCCAGAAGGTCGTCCACCACCACCACGCGCTGGCCCGGGGTGACCGCATCCTGCTGGATCTCCACCCGGTCGGTGCCGTATTCCAGCGCGTAGTCCAGGCCAACCGTGGCGCCGGGCAGCTTGCCGCGCTTGCGTATCATGATGAAGCCGCAGCCGAGCTTCAGCGCCAGCGGCGCGGCGAGCAGGAAGCCGCGCGATTCGATGCCGGCCAGCAGGTCGGGCCGGTGGCGGCCGACGCGGTTGGCCATGCGCCCCATGGCGACCTGCCAGGCATCCGGATGCGCCAGCAGGGTGCCGATGTCGTAGAACAGGATGCCGGGCTTGGGAAAGTCCGGGATCGACCGGATGTGGTCCTTGAGGTCCATGGTGCTTGGGTGTCCGTCGCATGAGGGCGTGAAGCAGCGTATAGGGGCGGCGGGCCAGCCTTGCCCACAGGCAGCGTTTCTCTTACGCGGCGGCGATGTCGCGCACGCCCATTGCCGTCCTGGCTATCTGCGCCGTGGTGATCGCCTGGATCGCGGCGGCGGCCGTGCTGGCCGACCAGATACGCCCGCTGCACTGGGCGATCCAGGCCGTCTATTACCCGGTGGCCGGGTTCCTGTGGGTGGTGCCGGTGCGCTGGCTGATGCTGTGGGGCGCGCATAGGCGGTAGAGGCGACGCGCGGGCGGAGATTCCGCCGCTGACCGGCCTGCGCGGGGCGGCCGCGATGTGGGTGGTGGCCTATCACCTGCTGTTGCCGGGCCACCTGGCCCCTGGCTGGGCGGCGGTCATCCTGGACCGCGGCTACCTGGCGGTCGATCTGTTCTTCGTGCTCAGCGGATTCGTGTTGGCGCTGCGCTACGGGCCGGCTTTCGGCGCACGGTTTAGCGTGCGCGTGTTCGCGACGTTTCTGTGGCGCCGCGTGGCACGGCTCTACCCGCTTTATGGTGCCGTCCTGATAGGCCGCCTCGCCTACACCGGCTTGCGCTACGGGCGGTTCGGCCTGCCTCGGCCGTGGATCGCCGCACCTTTGCCGCATCCGGAGACCGACATACCGGCCAACCTGCTGCTGGTGCAGTCCTGGGGCCTGGCGCCCAGCTCGATCGGGCCGGCCTGGTCGATCAGCACCGAATGGGCGGCGTACTGGGTGTTCCCGCTGCTGGCGGCCTGGATGCTGCACCGCAGCTGGCGGGCTGCGGCGGCCGGTGTGGCGTCTGCCCTGCTGCTTCTGGCCGCTACCGCGACGATACTCTGGGCCCAAGGTTCGGCCAGGCTGCTGGACGCCTGGGACGGGCAGACAGCCGGGCCACTGATGCGCTGCCTGGGCGGCTTCACCCTGGGCCTGGCCGTCTCCCGCCTGGCCGCCTGGCCGCCGGCGCGGCGGTTGGCGGGCCACCCGGCGGCGAGCTGCTTCGTGCTGCTGGCGTTGGTCGTGCTGCTCGTGGCGCAAGCGTCTGACCTGGCGATCTACCCGCTATTCCCGGCCCTGGTGCTGTGCCTGGCCTGCAGCACCGGGATGCCGGCGGCGGCCTTCGCGTGGCAGCCAATCCTGTGGCTCGGCGAGATGTCCTACTCCCTCTACTTGCTGCACATCTTCCTGCTGCACCCGCTGGACCAGCTGCGGGGGGCGGCGCAGCTGTTTCTGCCACCCGGCCCCGCCGATGCCCTGACCGCCGCCGTTGTGGTGGCTTTCCTGCTTGCAGCGTCGGACGTGAGCTACCGCCTTGTCGAACGCCCAGGGCGGCGCCTGCTGTCGCGACCGTTGCGCCGCCGATAATTCGGGTCCGTCAAACAGCGAGAGTCCCTCGCGCGCTGGCGTGACGGAGACCGCTTGCTTGACTGAGGCTGGCTGATATACATATCGATTTGTATATGGAGAGGAGAGTCCGGTGCAGGTCGGCAAGTGGGGAAACAGTTTGGCGGTGCGGCTGCCTGCATCGGTGGTGGAGGCGCTTGGCTTGAGCGAAGGCGACGAGATCGACATCGCCATCGCCGGCAAACGCAGTTTCGAGGTGTCGCGGGGGCAAAGCCGCGAGGACATCCTCAAGGAATTGCGTGAGCTGAACCTGCGCCTGCCGCCCGGCTACACGTTCAAGCGTTCGCACGCCTATGAGGACTGACACTTTTCTCGATACGAACATCCTGCTCTACGCGATCGACAAAGATGACAGTCGTTGCCTGCCCGCGACGCGGACGGTTTCCCAAGGCGGCGTCATCAGCGTTCAAGTGCTGAACGAGTTTGCTGCCGTCGCCCGGCGAAAGTTCCGTTTCACCTGGCCGGCGATAGAGGCGGCGCTGGCGCGCTTCCGGCGCTTGTTTCTGCATCCGGTAGCCATCGACGTGGACACGCACGACCGCGCCGTGCAGATCGCTGCCCGCGACGGGACGGGCCTATTCGACAGCCTGCTCCTCGCCTCGGCGCTCGAGGCGGGTTGCCGCGTTTTCCTGTCGGAGGACTTGCAGCACGGCCGCGTTATCGAGGGGCGGCTCACCATCCGCAACCCGTTTCTGCACTGACGGGAGTTTGGTCGGAGCGAGAGGATTCGAACCTCCGGCCTCTGGCTCCCGAAGCAAGCGCTCTACCAGGCTGAGCTACGCTCCGACCGAGCCGCGGCATATACCGGCGCCGGATGCACCGCGCAAGACGTGCCGGCACCCCGGCCAATAACACACTTGACGGCGCGGGCCACCATCCGTCACCCTGGCCTTCTCAACAACCGAAAGGAGGTGATCCAGTGTCTCATTGTCTGATGCAGCCTAGCGCCGTCGCGACCTGGATGAACACTGCAGGAGCCCTTCTCGCGGGTTGATCCAGCATTCGTCGGCCTGGCGTCTGGCCGTCACACAATGCGAAGGCTCCGGGGCGTCAGTCGTCCTGGAGCCTTCGTCGTTATAGCCGCCCGGCATCGCCGCCACCCTCTGCGGACAGCGCACCTAGCCTTTGCAGCGCTGCCGCGACGTCGGGAACCACCTCGAACAGCCCGCGCGCACCCTTTGAGGCGAACCCGTCCTCGACCGACTGTTCGAAGGCGCTGAGCAGGCCGCGGGCCCAGCCGGCCAGGTTGCAGATCAGCACCGGCTTGTTGTGCAGCCCCAGCTGGCGCCAGGTGACAACCTCCACCGTCTCGTCCAGCGTGCCCAGGCCGCCCGGCAGGGTAAGGAAGGCGTCGGCCCTGTCGAACATCATGCGCTTGCGGGTGTGCATGCTGTCGGTCACGACCAGCTCGGTCAGTCCGCCATGGGCCACTTCCATTGCGGAAAGGAACTCCGGGATGATGCCCAGTACCTGGCCGCCGCCGGCCAGCACCGCGTTTGCCACCACCCCCATCAGCCCCACCCGGCCGCCGCCATAGACGAGACGGATGCCGGCTTGCGCCAGGCCCTGCCCCAGCTGGTAGGCGGCGGCGTGCCAAGCGGGGTTGTGGCCGGGGCGTGAGCCGCAGAACACGGCAACGGAGCGGATGGGCAAATCGGGGTCTCCTGGGCGGCGGTCAGAGGACCGTGCCGTCGAAGGGCGGCAGGTAGTCCGGCGCGTCGAACTCCACCACCCACAGGTCGGGGTCGCGCCTGACCTGGCGCTCGACATAGGCGTCGGCCGCATCCTGCGTGACCGGTTCGGCGCCGGTGGCCCGCAACCAGGCATGCGCCCCGCCGCCGGCGCTGACCTGGCTCAGCACAACCAGCCCCTGCCTGCCGCGCAGCACCGTCAGTATGCCGCCCGCATCGGGGTCGCCGCGCCGCAGCACGGCACCGCCGCGGCCGTCCGCAAACGCCAGCCTGAGGGAAGCGGAGACCCACAGCCCGGATTTCACCCTCGCTTCGGACACTAACCCATCCTTCATGAATTTCGCGGCGACTTGCCTGACTGCCCGTGCCACATGGGCGTTTCCACCGACACGAGGCCCGGTCCTTGCCGATATTCCGCCTGCTCACCGTCCTTGCGGCCCTGTGGATCGCGGCCGCCCCGGCCCAGGCTGCCGATGGCACAAAGCCGGCCGACCATGTCACCTTCGGCATCGACTGGCTGGCCGAGGCGGAGTACGGCGGCTACTACCAGGCGGTGGCCCAGGGCATCTACGCCAAACACGGCCTGGACGTGACCATCCGCCAGGGCGGGCCGCAGGTGAACCAGGCGCAGCTTCTGCTGGGCGGCCGGCTGGACTTCGTGATCGCAGGAAACAGCTTCCTGGCGCTGAACTTCGTCCGCGAGGACCTGCCCTTCGTGGCTGTCGCCGCGATGTTCCAGAAAGACCCCTCCATCATCCTGGCCCATCCCGGCATGGGCAACGACAGCTTCGTGTCGCTGAAGGGCACGCCCATCATGATCGGTGCCGACACCCGCATCGGCTGGTGGAACTTCGTCAAGCAGAAATTCGGCTACACCGACGATCAGATACGGCCCTACACGTTCAGCCTGGCGCCGTTCCTGGCCGACAAGAAGGCCGTGCAGCAGGGCTACCTGGGATCCGAACCTTTCCTAGTGCGCCAGGAGGGCGGGTTCGATCCGGTGGTGCTGCTGCTGTCCGACGCCGGCTTTGCCGGCTATGCCAGCCTGATCGCCACCAGCCAGGAGCTGGTGCAACGCAACCCGTCTCTGGTGCAGCGCTTCGTGGATGCGACCGCCGAGGGCTGGCGCAGCTACCTGGAGAGCGACCCCAAGCCGGGCAACGCGCTGATCAAGCAGGCCAACCCGGACATGACCGACGCGCTGCTGGATTACGGGCGCGAAGCCCTGCGCTCGCACGGCATCGTGGAATCCGGCGACGCCCTGACAGGGGGCATCGGCGCCATGACCGACCTGCGCTGGAAGGACTTCTTCGACTCCATGGCGCAGGCCGGGCTGTATGGGGCCAGCCTGGACTACAAGCGCGCCTACACGCTGCAGTTCGTGCATCCGGCGGCGGCACCCGCACCCCAGTAGGGCCGGGCTGGTGATCGAACTGCGCGGCGTCACCAAGCGCTTCGCCGACGGGACGGTGGCGCTGGACGATGTGGGCTTCACGCTCAAGGCGCGCGACTTCACCGTGCTGCTGGGCCCATCCGGCTGCGGCAAATCCACCCTGCTGCGGCTGATCGCCGGGCTGGAGCAGCCCACGGCGGGACGGCTGCGCTGGAACGGCCCGCCGCCCGCCGCCGGCGAGGTGGGCTACGTGTTCCAGGATCCCACTTTGATGCCCTGGGCCACGGCGCTCGGCACCGTGGCCCTGCCGCTGCGCCTGCGCGGGGCGCGCGACGCGGAGGCGCAGGCCGCCCTGGCGCTGGCTCAGGTGGGACTGGCCGACTTCGCCCGGGCCTATCCGCGCACGCTGTCGGGCGGGATGCGCATGCGCGTCTCCATCGCCCGCGCACTGGTGACCCGGCCCCGGCTGCTGCTGATGGACGAGCCATTCGCCGCACTGGACGAATTTACACGCCACCGCCTGCAGGACGAGTGCCTGGCGCTGACCGAGAGCCTTGGCTGCACCACGCTGCTGGTGACCCACTCCCTGTACGAGGCGGCCTATCTTGCCAGCCGCGTGCTGCTGATGAGCGCGCGGCCGGGGCGCATCGCAAACGAGCTGGCCGGCACCTCGCCCGGCTTGCGCGCCCGCACCGGACGGGCGTTTACGGCACGCGTGGGCGCGCTCTCGGCCGCGGTGCAGGACCTGCATGTGCAGGCGTGACGCGCGCGTCTGCCTGACGCGGGGGCACGCATGAAGCACCTGCGCATCGGGTGGCTACCCTCGCTGCTGTCGTTCTGCCTGGCGCTGGCCGTGTGGCAGGCCGCCGTGACGCTGGGCCACGTGCGGCCCTATTTGGTGCCGGGGCCAGGCGCCGTGCTGGCCGCGTTCGCCGCCGACGCGCCCGGCCTGCTGCGCGCCCTGCTGGCCACGCTGTCCGTGACCTTCGCGGCGCTGCTGCTGGCAGTGCTGTGCGGCGTGGCCCTGGCTGCCATCATGTCGGCTAGCCTGTGGGCGCGAGCGGCCTTGGCGCCGTGGACGGTCATCCTGCAGGTCACCCCGGTGGTGGCGGTGGCGCCGCTGATCATCGTGTGGGTGGGCGACCCGTTTGCGGCCATGGTGGTGTGCGCGACCGTCGTGGCTTTCTTTCCGGTGTTCTCCAACACGGCCACCGGGCTGGCTGCAACGCCGCCGGAACTGCTGGACCTGTTCCGGCTGAACGGCGCCACCCGCCTGCAGGAGGTCTTCCTGCTGCGACTGCCGGCCGCACTCCCGTATTTCCTGGCGGGGCTGCGTATTTCGGGCGGGCTGGCGCTGGTGGGTGCGGTAGTGGCCGAGTTCGTGACCGGGGCAGGGGGTGTCGCATCCGGGCTGGCTTTTCGGATACTCGAAGCCGGCTACCGGTTGCAGACCGCGCGCATGTTCGCGGCCCTGGCCCTGCTCTCGGCGGCGGGCCTGGCGATCAACGGATCACTCGGCGGAATCAGCCGCCGCCTGCTGCGCCGCTACCGATAGCTTTCATACGGGCGGCGGACATCCTAAATCGACACCATGGCCAAACCCACACGCACCCTTACCGACGGTCAGCGCGCCTACGAGACCAAGCGGGCCGCCAAGGCCGGATTGTCGCTGGAGAAATGGCTGGCGCTGAAGGAGCGCGAGGCCGAGCAGGCCGCGCGTGCGGAGGCGCGAGCGAAAAAGGCCGAGGCCAAGCCCGCCAAGCCGCCCGGCTTCCTGAGGCGGCTGCTGGAGCGTGCGCACAAGCCGCTCTGAGTGCTGGTTGTCCACGCCGATTGGAGCAAGCATGCGGCCAAGCGATGGATGACGGTGATCCGCCCGGGCAGCCGGGGCGGCGCGCGGTGGCGTGTGGCGGCACCCGAGCCGGTGGGCGACCCGGCCACGCTGCTCGCCCGGTTGCGCGCCCGCGCAGGAGGAGCGGCGGTGGCGCTGGGCCTCGATTGCCCGCTGGGGCTGCCGCGCGCCTATGCCGCCCGCCACGCGGCGCATCCGGATTTCTGCGCGTTC
>CAXUGD010000146.1:0-360 GCA_964250355.1 uncultured Acetobacteraceae bacterium
CCATCACAGAGGCGGCGTGGGCCGCGTGCTCGGGCGCTGGCCAGGAACGTAGGGCTGGCGAACCATCCCAAGACGTTCAAGGGAGCTACGGCTGCTGGAGAGTCATCGGCGGTCCAGGCGAGCAAAACGGCGGATCAGGCGGGATCCGCTCGCTCCTGAAGCGCCGACCTGGGCTACGGCCACGGGGTGAACCGACGTCTGCCCCAAGCGGTTCGACGGGGAAGCCAACACAACCTCGCCCAAGCAGTCGACCTATCACATCGCTCCGCTGCAACCTCGACGGGGAGGTCCGATGCCACTGTCTCTTCTGGGTGACTGTGGAGCCTCGGCGGACGCAGAGGACGTTGTCCGGTCCAGGAC
>CAXUGD010000146.1:370-7488 GCA_964250355.1 uncultured Acetobacteraceae bacterium
TCACTCCCCCGCCGATCGGGGAAGCTTCGGCAAATCGATCCCGCCCGGGGCCCCGGGGGCCCCCCCGCCACCCCACGGGTAGGCCCCCCCGCCGGGCCCCGACGGGGGGGGGCGCTCGCGCGCCGCTGCGTCAGGGATCAAGCCCGCAGGGGCGAAACGGCGTAGCCGGTTCGAGCGGAGCCGATGAGCCCGGCCCACAGGGCGACGCCCAAGCCTTTCTTCAAGGTCGGAGCTCGTTTTCTGAAGGGTGCTTACGAGTGCGATATCTCCGGCGCGATCGGCAACATCGGCGTCGCGAGTCGGGTCAATGCCGCGCCCGCCACGAACAGCGCGCCGATGCTGGCGAACACGACCTGCCAAGCGCCATGTGCTCCGCCGATGTGGGTCAGACCGAGCACGACATGGTAGCCGGCGACGGCCGCGGGGGCGGCGAACACCGCCATGATCGTGAGACGTATCGCGGTCGACTTTGTGATCGCCAGCACGAGCTGGCCCGCCCCGAAGGTCAGCAGCGCTGCAAGAAGCCCGACAAGGATAGCCCCGAGCCAACCCGCGCCCGCTCCGAACGCGAGGCGGCCGGCCGTCACGCCGGCGAACAGCGGCAGCGCGAACACCGCCATCTGGAACATGAGAGCGACCAGCAGGCAGATGCCGGTTAGGCTGAAGATGACGCCGAGGATCATGGCAGGGCTCCAGGACAAAAGGATGTCTGGAGCGCCTCCACCACCACCATGGCGCTACGGGCAAAGGGTAGCAGATTGAGGCTGGCCGTAGAACAGCAAAGATGTAGACCCGCCGAGGCGGGCCTACGCTTCGCCTCAGAGGCGGCGCGATCAGTGCGTGTAGGGGTCGTATTCATGGACCACCGTCACGGGATCGCCGTCGAACTCGGCGCTTGGCACGACGCCGAAGCCGTCGCCGGCCTTGAAGAGGGTGATGCACGCCATCAGCGTGGTCGCGAGGTTCCAGGCGAGCTGTTGCGCGGTGTGAAGCGACATCGTTCCGGCTCCTGTCTTGGGAGCGGGGACCGCCCCCGCTCGACAGGCGCCCGACGTGTCCGGCGCGGGACCGCGATCACCGGAGGCGAAGCCGCAGGCCGCAAGCTCCGCTTAGCGGACCCCTTGAGGGTTGATCGAACAAGGTCTCGCGCTGGACCAAGGATCAGCGACTATGAGAGCGGAGAGTTCTTCGCGTATGTAGGAGCCGTTGTCGCGAAGGAGATCTCGCGCAGGCCCGAGCTGAGCGGACGCAAGCTGCACTTGCTCAAGAAGGCGCTGGCCATCGCGGTCGCCTCGATACAGCGGATGCCTGAAGGGCCGTTTCGATCGGACTCCGACATGGCCGATATGAAGGGGCTGCTCGACCAGATGATCGAGTCGTACACGGAGCTGGCGCACTACGCCCGTAGTGCGCGGATCGCCGTCACGGGCAAGCCGGACTGAGCACCCTAATCGGCTTCTCCGCTGACCCGAAAACCGGATCTGTGCGCCGGGGGGCTGGCGAGCGCTTAAAGCCGACGTCACGGGGATTAGTCGTCCCGACTGGGAGCTACTCGTCCAGCTTATTAGTTTGGCTAAACGCACGCTGTGCCTGCAAAGCAGCGAGTAGGACACCAAACGCCGGGGAAGCATGTCGCCTGCTGGGATAGTAGAGGTGGTAGCCGGGAAAAGGCCGGCACCACTCTTCCAGTACCCGCACCAGTCGGCCGGCGGCCAGATGGGCGGCGGCCTGGTCCTCGGGCAGGTAGGCCAGCCCGAGCCCGTCAAGAGCTGATGCGAGCCGCAACGCGCCGGCATTGAAGGTGAGCTGGCCGTCCACGCGCACGCGGACCTCCCGGTCGCCCTGCTCGAACTCCCATGGGAACAGGCCGCCGTAGGTCGGCAAACGGGTGTTTATACAGTTGTGCGCGGTTAGGTCCTGCGGCGTCGCGGGGCGAGGGTGCCGTTCGAAATAGGCGGGCGATCCAACCACGGCCATCCGCATGTCGCGACTGATCTTCACCGCGATCATGTCGGCCGCGACCTGTTCGCCCAACCGCACGCCCGCGTCGAACCCTTCGGCCACGATGTCGACCAGGCCGTAGTCGGCGACGATCTCCACCTTGATGTCGGGGTGATCCGGCAGGAAGCGGGCGAGGGCCGGTTGGAGCAGCGTCGTCGCGGGATGTTCGCCCGCGGTGATGCGGATGGTGCCGGCCGGCTTCTCGCGCATGGCGCTCAACGCCGCCAGCTCCTGCGCTATCTCCTGGAACCTCGGCGCGACGGTGCGTAGCACCCGCTCGCCCACCTCGGTCGGCAGCACGCTCCGGGTGGTGCGGGTCAGCAGGCGCAAGCCGAGATCGGCCTCCAGCGCCTTGACCAACTGGCTCAACGCTGACTGCGAGACGCCGAGCTGCGCAGCGGCCCGGGTGAAGCTCCGCTCGCGGGCGACCACCGCGAACGACGCCAAGGCATCGAGGTTGTTCCCTAGCATTGATAAGCCGTTCTTCTAAGCCAATGCGGATATACGCCCCTAATCCAATAAGTTGGGCTTCGCTATCTCCCATCCGTAGCTGGTCGGCGGTCCGTCCAGCGGATGGGAAACCTGCTCATGCTCGCTGCCGATCATCTGTCGCGACGCTCGGTCCTGGCGGCGCCGGCGGCGTTGGCCATGGCCGGCGACAGCTCGGCGGGAACGGCGGCCGACGTGCCGACGGCGCGGATGGGCAACAAGCCGCTGGTGGCGTTCGTCAGCCGGTCGGGCAACACGCGGGTCATCGCCGGCACGCTGCAACGCGACCTCGGGGCCGACCTGTTCGAGATCGAGGCCGCGCAGCCCTACCCGGCGGATTACGAAGCGACGGTGGAGCGCGCGCGCCAGGAGCGCGACCGCGGCGCCACCCCGGCGCTGGCCGCCACGCTGCCGACGATCGGGCGCTACGACACGGTGTTCCTGGGCTTCCCGATCTGGGGCGAGACGACGCCCCCGATCGTCCGCACCTTCCTCAAGGCGCATGATCTGCGCGGGCGGACTATCCGGCCTTTCATCACCCACGGCGGCTACGGCGTTGGCAGCAGCCTCGATGTCCTCGCTTCCCACGCGCCCGGTGCCCGGATCGAACCGGCGCTGGTGATGGAGGCCGACCAGGAGCGTTGCACCATGAACCTGGTGCGCGGCTGGATCGGCGACACGGCGCTGCCGCCGACGGGGCGCTGACATGGCCGATGCACCGCACCTGTTCGTCGTCGTCCTGACCTACGTCGCACCGATCGAGGCGATCGACGCGGCAGGGGTGGATCACGTCGCCTGGCTCCAGGAAGGCTACGCCGCGGGCGCGTTCCTGGCGAGCGGGCGTCGCGTCCCGCGCAACGGCGGCATCATCATCGCCACCGCGGCGAGCCAGGCCGAGCTGGAGGAACGCCTGCGCGGCGACCCTTTCCAGGCGCGCAATCTCGCGGTGGCCGACATCCTCCCTTTCGAGGGCAACCTGTTGAACGACGCGCTGCGGACCGCACTCGACGCCGGCGCGGCCGGAAAGGACTGACCCATGGATCAGACGTTGCAAGGCAAGGTCGCGATCATCACCGGAGGCGGGACCGGCATCGGCTTGGCCACCGCGCAATCGCTCGTCGCCCGCGGCGCCTTCGCCTACCTGACCGGCCTCGATGCCGCCCAACTCGACCAGGCGGCGGCGAAGCTCGACGGCCGCGCCAGCGGGCTCGCGGCGGACGTGACCAGCAAGGCCGAGATGGAGGCGGTGGCCGAGCGGATCAGGGCCGAGAAGGGGAAGGTGGACATCGTGTTCGCCAATGTGTTCGCCGGCGATCTCTCCGCATAGTCCCCCCACAGAAAGGCGAAGACAAATGAGCCAGCATCTCGATACGCCGCTGCCCGAGCGCCAGCTTGGCAAGCTCGATGTGACCGCGATCGGCATGGGCGTGATGAACATCGTCCACGCCTACGGCCCGCCGACCGACCGGGCCGAGTCCGTGGCGCTCGTCCGCCACGCCTTCGACCGCGGTGTCCGCTTCTTCGATACCGCGGAGGTCTATGGCCCGTTCGTCGCGGAGGAGATCTTCGCGGAGGCGCTGGCCGACAAGCGCGACCAGTATGTGCTCTGCACCAAGATCGGCTTCGCGTTCGAGGACGGGAAGCCCGCGGGGCTGAACAGCAAGCCGGCGCATATCCGCAAGGCGGTGGAAGGGTGCCTGCGCCGGCTGAAGACCGACCATATCGACCTCCTCTACCAGCACCGGATCGACCCCGAGGTGCCGATCGAGGACGTGGCCGGCACGATCGGCGAGCTGATCCGCGAGGGCAAGGTCGGGCAGATGGGTCTGTCGGGCGCGGGTGCGGCCACCATCCGGCGCGCCCATGCCGTGCAGCCGGTCGCGGCGGTCGAGAACCAATATTCCTTCTGGAACCGCGAGCAGGAGCCGGAGGTGCTGCCGGTGTGCGAGGAGCTCGGCATCGGCTTCGTCGCCTACAGCCCGCTCGGCATGGACTACCTGACCGGGACCGTATCGGCGGAGACCGAGCTGAAGGAAGGCGATCTGCGCGCGCAGTTCCCGCGCTTCACGCCGGAGGCGCGGCGCCACAACTGGCCGGTGATCGAGACGCTGCGCGACATCGGCTCGGCCAAGGGGGCGACGCCAGCGCAGGTGGCGCTGGCGTGGCTGCTCGACCGGAAGCCCTGGATCGTGCCGATCTTCGGCACGACCAAGATCGCACACGTCGACGACAATCTCGGCTCGCTGAACCTCGAGCTGGATGCGGACGACCTGGCGCGGTTGGAGACGAGGTTCGCGGCCGCGAACGTCCAGGGCGCGAGCAGCGGCCCGTCGCAGCTCGCCAACATCGACGACGGCGCGAAGGCGGGCACCAGCTCGGTCGACAGCCACGGGATGTCGCCGCTGCCGGCCTGACCTTCTGGCGGGATCGGGAAGGAGCCGCACGAGGCGGTTCCTTCCCGCCCATCGCGGCACCTCCACCGCTCGCGAAATCAACGATCAACGGAGACAAGATCATGTCCAGCGACGTGCCTACCGTGACGCTCAACAACGGCGTCCAGATGCCCCTCCTCGGCTTCGGCGTGTTCCAAGTGCCCGATCCGGCCGAGTGCGAGCGCAGCGTGCGCGACGCGATCGACGTCGGCTACCGCCTACTCGACACCGCGGCCTCTTACGGCAACGAACAAGCGGTCGGCGCTGCGATCCGCGGTCACGGCATCGACCGCGGCGAGCTGTTCGTCACCACCAAGCTCTGGGCCTCGGATGCGAGCTACGACGGCGCCAAGGCCGCGTTCGAGCGGTCGATGAACAAGCTCGGCCTCGACTATCTCGACCTGTGGCTCATCCACCAGCCCTATGGCGACGTGTACGGCGCCTGGCGGGCGATGGAGGAGCTGCACGAGGCCGGGCGCATCCGCGCGATCGGCGTCAGCAACTTCTATCCCGATCGGCTGGTGGACTTCGTGCTGCACAACCGGATCACGCCGGCGGTCAACCAGGTAGAGACCCACCCCTTCCACCAGCAGGACGACGCGGAGAAGCTCATGGCCGAGTACGGCGTGCAGCCGGAAGCGTGGGGACCATTTGCGGAAGGCAAGAACGGCCTGTTCTCCAACGACGTGCTGCAGGGGATCGCCGACAAGCACGGCAAGAGCATCGCGCAAGTCGTGCTGCGCTGGCTGACCGAGCGCGGGATCGTCGCCATCCCGAAATCGACCCGCAAGGAGCGCATGGCCGAGAACTTCGACATCTTCGGCTTCACGCTCGACGATGCCGACGTCGCGGCGATCGGCACGCTCGACCAGAAGACGAGCAGCTTCTTCGACCATCGCGACCCCGAGCGTGTGAAGGCGATCTCGACGCGGACGATCTGATTTTGTCAGAAGACCGCTGTTTTTCTCGTAACCACATCGTCTGTGGACAGTCGCCAGTAGCAGCGAACCTAGACTTTTCCGTGCGGCTCGGGTGGCAAGGATGGAAGGATCAGCTCCATCGGGCGGATCCCTGTCACTCGGGTCTAACAAACCACGATCTGTTCTGGGACGAGCGGTCCGGTTTTCGTGTCAAAGTTCACAGCTGCCCTAAAGGGGAAAGTTGCCGACCCGGACGCGCGGGTCGGCGTAAGTACGATTGCGGCGCTCACGCGCCGCTGCTTCGGAAGTCGAACACCGGGATGCCGAGCTTCTTGGCCTTGTCGGCGAGGTTGTCCTGGATGCCAGTGCCGGGGAACACCACGACCCCGATCGGCAGGACGTCGAGCATCGCGTCGTTGCGCTTGAACGGCGCCGCCTTGCGGTGCTTGGTCCAGTCGGGCTTGAACGCGATCGGCGTGACGCCCCGGCTCTCGGCCCACTTCTGCGCGATCAGCTCGGCGCCCTTCGGCGACCCGCCGTGGAGCAGCACCATGCCGGGGTGCTTGGCGCGCACCCGGTCGAGCGCGGCCCAGATCGCGGTCACGTTGTTGCAGTCGTTGCCGCCGGTGAAGGCCACCTTCGGCCCGGCTGGCACGTGCAGCTCGGTCTCGGCCCGTCGGCGGGTGGAGATGAAGTCCCGGCTGTCGAGCATCGTCGCGGTCATGGTCCTGCGGCTCACCAGCGATCCGTGGCGGGGCTGCCAGAGTTTGCCGGTGTGGCGGCGGTAGAGGTCGCCGGCGGTGTCGCGCATCAGCTCGTAGGCGTCGCGGCGTTCCAGCAGCGTCTGGCCCTGCCGGATCAGGTCCTCCAGCTCCACCGAGGCGATTTCCGAGCCGTCCTGGTCCCGCTGGCTCTGCTTCTGCTTGCGCTCGTTGTCGTCGAGTTCGCGTTCGACCCGGTCGCAGGCGCGGTGGAAGAGGTTGACCTGGCCCCAGAGCAGCTCTTCGAGGTCGGGTTCGAGCCGGGTGTCCTGGAGCGTGACGACCAGGGCGTCGAAGATGTCGGCCATTGCGCCGGTGACGAGGCGGCCCTCGGGCAGCGGGCGCGGGTCGGGCTCGTCCTGGAAAGGGCGGAAGCCGTAGAGCTGGAGTTCGTGGAGGATTTCGCCGGTAGGGCTGAGGTCGGCGGGCTCGTCGTGGTCGGTCGTCATGGTCGCCTCCGGTGCGGGGCCGCGCCTCTCGCGACCTGCCGGGGGCGACGAAGAGCGGGGGCGGAC
>CAXUGD010000147.1:0-7469 GCA_964250355.1 uncultured Acetobacteraceae bacterium
GGCCGCGCCGGCGCGCGCCGGCCGTCTCGGCATAGGCCTCGATCTCGTGTTTCGGTGCCTTCAGCGAGCGCCCGGCCCAGTCGGTGCGGAACGGCCCCGGTTCCACGATGGTCACGCCCAGGCCCAACGGCCTGATTTCGCCGGCCAGCGCTTCCGACAGGCCTTCGACGGCGAACTTGCTGGCATTGTAGAAGCCCACGCCGGGGAAGCCCACCAGCCCGCCCTGCGACGAAATGTTGACGATGTGGCCCCGCTTGCGGGCGCGCATGCCGGGCAGCACGGCCTGGGTCACCGCGATCAGGCCGAACACGTTGGCCTCGAACTGGGCGCGGATCTCGTCGTCCTCGCCCTCCTCGATGGCGGCCATGTAGCCGTAGCCGGCATTGTTCACCAGCACGTCGATGGCGCCGAACTTCTGTTCCGCGGCTTGCACGGCGGCGTTGACTTGGGACGGTTCCGTCACGTCCAGCGACAGGGCTAGTCCGCGGTCCGGAGCCTCACCCACCAGGTCCTCCACGCGCGCGGCGTCGCGCGCGGTCACCACGGCGCGGCCGCCGCGCCCCAGGATGTGCTGGGCCAGCTCGCGGCCGAAGCCCGTGGAGCAGCCGGTAATGAACCAGACCGAGTCGCGGCCGAATGTGGGCATGGATGTCTCCGATAGGGGTTGAAGAAGGCCGGTTAGCCCGCGCGTTTGCGAGGCGCCGGTTTGGCGGCTGGCTTGGTGGCTGCCTTGGCGGGCGCCGCCCCCTTGGCGGCCGGCTTCGCTCCGGCCGCCTTGGGCGCCGGTTTGGCCGACGCAGCCCGGGCGGGCTTGGCCGGCTCCTTGCCGTCCACCTGGCCCAGGCTCCGCTTCAGCGCGGCCATCAGGTCGATCACGTTGCCGCGGTCTTCCGGCTCCGCCTCCGGCTCGAAGCCGCTACCCTTTATTTTGGCGTCGATCACCTCGCGCAGGCGCGCCTCGTAGCGGTCGTCCAGGTCGGTCGGCTCGAAGCGGGCAGCCTGCCGGTCGATCAGCTGGGTCGCGAGCTTCACCATGTCGGCCGCCGGCTCCTCGGCCGGCACGCCCTCGAACAACCGCGCCGGGTCGGCGATGTCGCGCGTTTCATATAAGGTGTGCAGGATCAGCCCGCGGCCCATCGGCATGAGCGCCACGGCGCGCTCGCGGCGCGAGATCACCAGGCGGGACAGCGCCACCGAGCCCGACTGCCGGATCGCCTCGCGCAGCACGACGTACACGTCCTGCGCCGAGTCCCCATCAGGCGCCATGTAGTAGCTAGTGTCGTAGTAGACGGGGTCGATGCTGTCGGCGGTGACGAACTTGTCCACGTTCAGCGTGGCGGAGCTTTCGATCCGCGCACGCTCGAAATCCTCGTTGTCGAGCAGGACGTAGTGCCCCTTCTCGAACTCGTAGCCGCGGGCCAGGTCGCGGCGCTGCAGCTCCTCGTCGGTGCCGGCATCCAGCGTCACCATGCGCACCCGGTTGCCGGTGGCCGGGTTGATGAAGTTGAAGTGGAGGTTTCCCGTCTCGCGGTGCGCCGTGTAGAGCGCCACCGGACAGGACACGAGGGCCAGGCGCAGATGCCCGCGCCAGATCGGCCGTTCAGCCATGCGAGCGTCTCCTCCTAGGCTCTGCCCTGCCCGTCTCGGGCTCGGCCAGGCTCTGTTTCGCGCGGTCGAAGCCGTCCCAGGGGTCGGCTTTCAACCTGGTCAGCCGCGCCGGCACGGTGCGTATCGTGAAGCCCTGCGGATCGAGCTTGTCGGTCACCTCGCGCCAGGTAACCGGGGTGGCAACCGTCGCGTGCGGCCGGGCGCGTGGCGAGAACGACGCGATGGCCGTCGATCCCAGCCCGTTGCGCAGCCAGTCGATCAGGATACGACCCCGCCGCCGCGCCTTGGGAACGCTGGCCACGTAGAGCTCGGGCGCCTCGCGCTCCCACTGCTCGGCCATGCCGCGGCACCAGGCGCGCACAAAATCCCAGCCGGCGCCGGGGACCAGCGGCACCACGATGTGCAGGCCCTTGCCGCCGGAGGTGCGGCAGTAGCTTTCGTATCCCGCGCGCTCCAGCCTGGCCCTCACGTCGTGGGCGGCGCGCACGATCTGCGGCCACGCTACCCCCTCGCCCGGGTCCAGGTCGAAGACCAGCCGGTCGGCATGCGCCGCGTCGTCCAGCGTGCTGCCCCAGCTATGCAGCTCGAGTGCCGCCATCTGCGCCGTCGCGACCAGCCCGTCGAGCGAATGCAGGCAGAGATAGGGCGCGCCGTCGCACTCGCCCTCGTGCAGGTTCGGGTTCATGCCGCGGTTGGCGTGTTTCTGGAAAAAGTGCTCGCCCTCCACCCCGTCCGGACAGCGCACCAGCGCCAGCGGACGGTTGGCAATGGCGGCAAGCCCGCTCTCGCCCACCGCCTGCCAGTAGGCGGCCAGGTCCTGCTTGGTGACGGCCGCGAACGGGCCGTCGGCGGGCCACAGCTCGCGGTCGGGGTGGGTCAGCTTCACCCCGCCAACCGCCGCCGACCGGGGACCTGGTTTCTCGGCCCGCACTACCCGGCCGGAATGCGGGGCGGCCGCGCCGCCAAGTTCGATCCGGCGCACCTCGGGGTTGGGCACGTCGCGGACGACGTCGCGCGCCGCCTTGTCCTCACGCAAGCCCAGATAGACGGCATGACGCAGACGGCCGGCACCCGACCAGCCGGTGTACTGCACCTCCGCCACCAGCTCCGGCCGTACCCAGTGCACGCCGGAGGGCAACTTCTCCTCGGTCAGCCTCATACGGGCCGGCGGGCCGGCCGCCAGCTTGGCCAGGCGGTCCGACAGGTCGCGCAGGATCGGGTCGGTGAACCCGCTGCCGCAGCCGCCCACGTAGTGCAGGGTTCCGCCCTCGTCGTAGAACGCCATCTGCAGCGAACCGAGCCCTGCCCGGCTGCCCTGCGGATTGGTCCAGCCCACCACCACGAACTCCTCGCGCCCGTGGCACTTCACCTTCAGCCAGTCCCGGCTGCGCCCGGCCCGGTACGGCCCGTCCGCGCGCTTGCAGATGATGCCCTCCAGTCCCATCGAGCACGCCGTGCGGCGCACCTGGTCGGTGATGCCTTCCAGGTGATCGCTAATCCGCAGCAGGTCCTGGCCCGGGGGCACCAGGGCCGCCAGCACCTCCTTGCGCAGGCTCAGCGGCAGGCCGCGCAAGTCCCAGCCGTCGCGGTGCAGCACGTCGAACACGTAGAAGTGCAGCGTGTCGTCGCGGCTTTCGGCCAGTGCCGCCTGCAGATCGGGAAAGCTGGACAGGCCATTGTTGCGCAGCGCCACCAGCTCGCCGTCCAGCATCAGCGCGCCGGCCGGCAGCGCGCGCACCGCGGCCGCCACCGAGGGCAAGCGCTGCGTCCAGTCCAGCCCGTTGCGCGTAAGGGCGGCAACCGCATCGCCATCCTTGCGTACGATCAGCCGGTAACCGTCGAACTTAATCTCGCTCAGCCATTCGGCGCCCACCGGTGGCGCATCGGCGTTGCTGGCCAGCATGGGAGCCTGACCGTCGGGCAACGGGCCGCGCACCGCATCCGCGGGCGGCTGCCAGCCTTTGCCGGCAATTGGCGCCTTGGCTGCCGCCCTGGTCCGCGGCTTGGGTCCGGCCTTCTTGGCCGGCGCGGAGGCAGGCGGCAGGGGCACGCGCTCCAGCGCGGCCGCGTCCACGCCCGGCTGCTCCTGCGCGTCGTGCTCCTTGATCAGCAGCCAGCTCTCGCCGCGTTCGCCCGGCCGCGGTTTCAGGCGGATCAGCACGAAACGGCCGTGCAGACGCGCGCCGTCCAGGGTGAACTTCATCTCGCCGCGGGTCAGGTCGGCCTGGGCGTCGCCCACCGGCGCCCAGGTGCCACGGTCCCAGATCTCCACCGTGCCGGCGCCGTAATTGCCCTCGGGGATCGTGCCCTCGAAACTTGCATACTCCACGGGGTGGTCTTCCACATGCATCGCCAGGCGCTTGTCGGCGGTGTCCATGCTGGGGCCCTTCGGCACCGCCCAGCTCCACAGCACGCCGCCATGCTCCAGCCGGAAATCCCAATGCAACCGGCGGGCGGCGTGCTTCTGGACAACAAAGATCGGTGCACGTCCCGCCTTCGCCGCTGAGGGCGCAGGCTCCGGCGTTCGCGCAAAGTCGCGTTTCTCGCGGTAGGTGCCGATGGTGGTGTCGCGCGCGGCCATCGTGAAGCAACGTTGTTTCGACATTGCAGGTTCCGCACGATTGGCGGAACCGGAGCGGCGTAGCTGGGCTAGAGTGGGATGGCCAAGCCTGACTGCCGGCGGCCCGAGCGGAGACTGAATGGACCAGCTGCAAGACCCCACAGCCCAGGAGCCGGACGATTTCGCCATCACCGCGCAGATCTCCCTCGTCGAACAACGCTTCCGCACGCTCAAGCACAACGACATGTTCGGCGTGTTCGACCAGCGGGGCGACATACGCCCTGGCCCCGGCGGCACGGAGGGCCTCTACTTCAACGACACGCGCTACCTGTCCGAATTCGAGCTCGTGGTGGGCGGGCACCAGCTCGTTCTGCTCAGCTCCACGCTGCGCGACGACAACGCGACGCTCACCTGCGACCTCAGCAACCCCGACCTGCCGCATCTCGATGGTGGCGGGCTGCTGAACAACCTGGTCCACATCCGCCGCTCGCGCTTCCTGTGGGACGGCGTGTGTTACGAGCGCATCTCCATCCGCAATTTCGACGTGGTCGCCCGCACCCTGCCGTTGGAGATCCGCTACGGCGCCGATTTTGCCGACCTGTTCGAGGTGCGCGGCATGACCCGCACCCGCCACGGCCGGCACGAACCGGCCGCCGTCACGCTGCAGGCGGTGTCGCTGGCCTATGCGGGGCTGGACGGCCGCCGGCGCACCACCGACCTGCGCTTCGACCCGCAGCCGGAGCGCATCGACGAGGGCCGCGCATTGTTCCGCGTGATGCTGCCGCCGCATGGCCGCTCGCTGATCTTCGTGGAGGTCGCCTGCGACGGGCCGCCCGCCATCCGGCCGCCTTCCCAGACCTTTGTGGCACGCATGATCGAGCAGCGCCGCTGGACACGGCAGCGCTCGGCCAGCGCCGCCGGCATCGAAAGCTCCAACGAGCTGTTCAACGAGGCGATGCGCCGCGCCATCAGCGACCTCACCATGCTGACCACGGCCAAGCCCACCGGCCCCTACCCCTATGCCGGCATCCCCTGGTTCAGCACCGCCTTCGGCCGCGACGCGATCCTGACGGCGCTGAACGTGCTGTGGATGGACCCGGACATCGCCGCGGGCGTGCTGCGCTACCTGGCCGCCAACCAGGCCACGGCGGCCGATGCGGCTTCGGATGCGGAACCCGGCAAGATCCTGCACGAGGTGCGCGGCGGCGAGATGGCCGAGCTGGGCGAGGTGCCGTTCCGCCGCTACTACGGCAGCGTGGACGCTACGCCGCTGTTTGTGGTGCTGGCCGGCGCCTACCTCCAGCGCACCGGCGACCTCCCCACGATCGAGGCGCTATGGCCCAGCATTGCGGCCGCCATCGGCTGGATAGACGGGGAGGCCGGCCGCGACCCGGACGGCTTCGTCAGCTACTTCCGCCAGACCGACGAGGGTCTGGCCAACCAGGGCTGGAAGGACAGCTTCGATTCGATCAGCCATGCCGACGGCGCGCTGGCCGTGGGGCCGATCGCGCTGTGCGAGGTGCAGGGCTACGTCTATGCCGCGCGCCGGGCGGCGACCTGGATCGCGCTGCGTCTGGGCCAGGCCGAGTACGCCCACGAGCAGGATGCGCGTGCGACACGGCTGCAGGCTGCCTTCGAGCTGAAGTTCTGGTGCGAGGACCTGGGCACCTACGCGCTCGCCCTGGACGGCGAGCGGCGGCCCTGCCGGGTGCGCGCGTCCAACGCCGGGCACCTGCTCATGGCCGGCATCTGTGCGCCCGACCGCGCGCTACGCGTGGCGCACGGGCTGATGGACACCCGCTTTTTCAACGGCTGGGGCATCCGCACGCTGGCATCCAACGAGGTGCGCTACAACCCGATGAGCTACCATAACGGCTCGGTCTGGCCGCACGACAACGCGGTGATCGCGCAGGGGCTCGCGCGCTACGGCCTGAAGCCGCAGGCCGAGCGGCTGTTCGGCGGCCTGTTCGACGCGGCGCTCTACGTCGATCTGCGCCGGCTGCCCGAGCTGTTCTGCGGCTTTGCCCGCCGGCGTGGCCAGGGGCCCACCTTCTACCCGGTCGCCTGCTCCCCGCAGGCCTGGGCGGCCACCGCCCTGCACGCGGCGCTGGCCGCCAACCTGGGCATCAGCTTCAACCCCGCCGAGCGCAGCGTGGTGTTCGACAGCCCGCGCCTGCCCGCGTTCCTGGGCGAGGTGCGGCTGCACAACCTGGCCCTGGGCGACGCCCGCATCTCCGTCGTGCTGCGGCGCATGGGCTCGGAGGTGGCGATGAACGTGCTGAACCGGACCGGCACGATCCATGCGGTGCTGCGAAGTTAAGAGAAACCTTCTTTTCTGTAGAAAAGAAGCAAAAGACTTTTGTGATGCTGTCGCCGCCCAACCGGGTCGGTCCCTGCGTCCCTAGCCCTGGCGGGCCTTCATGCGCGGGTTCTTCTTGTTGATCACGTAAACCCGCCCGTGGCGGCGCACCACGCGGCAGTTCTTGTCGCGGGTCTTGGCGGCGCGCAGGCTGTTGCGGATCTTCATGGCACGACCTTGATGGCCCGGCCCGCGCGGCGGGTCGGGTGGATATGTTTGGACCGGGCCGATAGCGTCACCGGCCCGGCCCTGTCAAGGCGAGGCGGTCACAGCTTGCGTATCTGGGCATCGTAGGCGCGGGCGAACTCGCGGCCGAACACCGATTGGAAATCGTCCTCCGCCTCGCGCGCGATGTCGGCGTAGGTGGCGCAGAACAGCTCCCAGATGCGGGCCTTGCGGGCCGAGGGCAGGATGCTGTCCAGCCGGCCGGGCGCCAGCCGCGTTTCCAGCGCCGCCGGGTCGAACCGCTTCAACAGGCCGGTCAGCGCGCTCTGCACGCCCGCCATCACCGCCATCTCGTGGCTTTGTATGTCGCGGCAGGCCTCGCGCGCGGCGGCCACCGGCGCCTGGTAACCGCTGCGGGGCGGCAGCAGCAGGGCGGCCACCGCCTCCTCCGGCGTGATGGAGAACTTCAGCGCGTTGTTGTCGCGCTGCCGGATCATCGTCTGCTCCACCCGCAGCTCGTGTTTGATGGCGGCGCGCGACATCAGCACCTCGCGCAGCCCCTCCACCAACGCGCGCAGCACCGAGCCGGCCGCATGCAGGGTGGCCTGCGGGTCCTGGCCCGGAAAGGTGAGCGCCGGCACGCCGGCGCCGTCGAGAAAGGCCGCCAGCAGTGCCGCGCCGTCGGCATGAGGGGCTGCCGCGGCCAGGGCCGCCGCGGGTTCGGTGGCCGCCTCCGCCGCACGGGCCACCGGTTGAAGGGCCGCCTGCGGCATGGGC
>CAXUGD010000148.1:0-7466 GCA_964250355.1 uncultured Acetobacteraceae bacterium
CCCCTGCGCCCACCTGCCCACCATCGCAGCCGCCACCGCGCACCCGGCCAAGTTCCCGGCCGCCGTCCAGCACGCCACCGGCAGCCTGCCCCCTCTGCCGCCGCATCTTGCCGACCTATATGAAAGGCCGGAAAAGCTCACGCACGCGCCCAACAACCTCGTTCAGGTCCAGGCGGCCATACGCGCCTTTGCCTCAAGGAATCACCCATGACACCTGACGTCATTTGCGTCACCAAGCTGCCCAGCGGCCTTACCGTCGTCACCGAAACGATGGACCGGGTGGAGACCGTCTCGCTGGGCGCCTACGTGGCCAGCGGCACCCGCAACGAGGAGGCGTCGCAGAACGGCGTCAGCCACTTCCTGGAACACATGGCCTTCAAGGGCACCGAGCGCCGCACTGCGGCCGAGATCGCCGAGGCGGTGGAGAACGTGGGCGGCCACATCAACGCCTACACCGCGCGCGAGCAGACCGCCTACTATGTGAAGATGCTGAAGGAGGACCTGGAGCTGGGCGCCGACATCATCGGCGACATCCTGACCCACTCCACTTTCGCGCCGGAGGAGGTGGAGCGCGAGCGCGGCGTGATCCTGCAGGAGATCGGCCAGGCGAACGACACGCCGGACGACATTATCTTCGACCATTTCCAGGAGGCGGCCTACCCGCACCAGCCGATGGGCCGCCCGGTGCTGGGCACCGAGGCCATCATCCGCGGCATGCAGGGCAGCGACATCCAGGCCTACATGCGTGCCCACTACGCCGCCAGCAATGTGGTGGTGGCCGCAGCCGGCGCACTAGAGCACGACCGCGTCGTGGACCTGGTGCAGCGCCACTTCGCCGACCTGCCGGCCGAGATGCCGCGCCCGGTGCAGCCCGGCCGCTACGCCGGCGGCGAGTTCCGCGAGGAGCGCGACCTGGACCAGGTCCACGTGGTGCTGGGCTTTCCGTCGGTCGGCTACTCCGACCCCGACTACTACCCGGTGCTGCTGCTGTCCGGCCTGCTGGGCGGCGGCATGTCGTCCCGCCTGTTCCAGGAGATCCGGGAGAAGCGCGGCCTGGTCTATTCCGTCTATTCCTTCGCCGCCCCCTACATCGAGACCGGCCTGTTCGGCATCTATGCCGGCACCGGCGAGACGGAGGCCGCCGAGCTGGTGCCGGCCACGCTGGAGGAGCTGCACCGCGTGCAGATCGACGCCGGCCAAGCCGAGCTGAACCGCGCCCGCGCCCAGGTGAAGGCCAGCCTGCTGATGAGCATGGAGAGCACCGGCAGCCGCTGCGAACAGCTTTCCCGCCAGATGCAGGTGTTCGGCCGCATCATCCCCACGGCCGAGACCGTCGCCAAGCTGGAGGCCGTGACCGTGGACGACGTGCGACGCGCCGCGGCCCGCATCTTCCGCGGCACGCCCACCCTGGCAGCGCTCGGCCCGGCGCAAAGCGTGCCCAGCCTGTCCCACATCACGGAGCGGTTGGCGGCATGAGTTTGTTGGCAGAAGTGTGCTTTGTGGAGCGCTCCCAAGACGTGATGTTCCTAGACGCACTCGACACTACCAAACTGCGACCTTACGCCAAAGGCTGTATCACAAACATGTAATTACCTAAATTGAACCGTTTCAATTAGACTTTGCTTGGGTATTCACCGGGAGGCAATCAGTGTATCATAGTTTAAAAAATGCTATTCTGGCTGTAACGGTCGTGGCAATGTCCTCATCGGCCTACGCGCAGTCGGTTTATCTTCAAGACAGCACGATAATCGGCACGAATTCGACACTTACGGCAACTCGAGTGCCCATCGTCACCAGTTCCGGTATCGTTTATCAAGATCTGACAATCAGTCTCGCCGTCGGTTCGAATGGCAACCTAAAAGTCAGCAAGACTACCGCGATACTGTCCCCCACGCCTGACGTGGGCAACTTCGTGGCCGGAGCTTACCAGGGCTCGGGAGGAGCCGCGGACAATCAAATCACGGTTTCAGGCCCGGGTGTAACCAGCGGGGGCGCAACCGAGTGGAGCGTCGCGTTAACACCGGGTGCATCAAACGACAGCGGCTCGCACCTTACAAGCGGTACCTTCTACGTTGGCCCGGTAGCATCCAACCCGCTCTACAATCGAATTGTCGACGCAAAGATAACCAACACCACTGCCTATAGCTTTGGTCTAAGTGGCGGCGGCAATAACGGCTTCGCTAGTGGCTTTTTGCTTGGATTTGCGCAAACGGGTAATACTTTGACCGTGGTCAATTTCACGAACGGCAGTGGTGACAGTTCTGTGCCGCTCATGCAATATACCTATACGCTGGCCAATTAGCGTCAGTGCGAAGTGTCGGTTGAGGGATAGTCCGACACTCCGCATTGAATGCTGTGCGTCAGCAACTTGCCTAACGCAGACGCAGCGTCTCGCCTCTGCACCGTCGCCAAAGCTATCACTGCGGGCGAAAAGATTGCAGCCTGCAAAGACTGCAACCTGAATGTCATGGCTCCGTACGACGTTGCTTCCAGTTGAAAATGCTGCGAAAGCATCTGTGGACTCTAAGGAATTGGACACCAAGGAAGGCGAAGCCACCAAGAGCAACAAGAAGTAAGAGGGGTGCGTGTGGTTGATGCGCCTCCTGCTTGTCTCTTGATGTTTTTGGTGGGCTTGCCGTCCTTGGTGATTGCTTTGCTTGCGCGGTCTCGAAGAAACGCGCGCCAGTCGTTAAGCAAACCGTGAATGGGATGTGACAACATATGAGCCTGGACCTTCTCGCGAGCCTGCTGGCCAGCGCCAAGGCGGCCGGGGCTGACCGGGCGGACGCGATCCTGGTCGGCCGCACGTCGCTGAGCGTGGAACGCCGCAAGGGCACCACGGAAACGCTGGAACGCTCGGAATCCAGGGATCTGGGCCTGCGCGTGTTCACCGGTGCCAAGAGCGCGATCGTCTCGGCCACCAGCGCCGACCCCGCGCGCTTCGCCGCACTGGCCGAACGCGCCGTCGCCATGGCACGCGTGGTGCCGGACGACCCGCTTGCCGATCTGTGCGCCGAAGCGGCTCCGCCGGAAGACGCGTCCGGCCTCGATCTGCTCGACCCGGCCGAACCCGCCGTGGAAGCGCTGATCGCACGCGCGGAGGCGGCCGAGGGTGCCGCGCTGGCCGTGCACGGCGTCACCAACTCCGAGGGCGGCAGCGCCAGCTTCGGCCGCACGGAGATGTTCCTGGCGACCTCGGCAGGGTTCGCGGGCCAGTACGCGCGAAGCTACCACGCGCACTCCGCCAGCGTGATCGCCGGCGCCGGCACCGCCATGCAGCGCGACTACGACTACCATGGTGCCACGCACCTGGCCGATTTGGACGACCCCGCCGCCATCGGCCACAGCGCCGGCGAGCGCGCCGTCTCCCGCCTGAACCCGACCCGGCCGAAGACCGCCAGGATGCCAGTGGTGTACGACCCCCGCGTCTCCGGCGGCCTGGTCGGCCACCTGTCGGCTGCGATCAACGGCGCCAGCGTGGCGCGCGGGTCCAGCTTCCTGAAAGACCGCATGGGCCAGCGCCTGTTCCGGCCGCACGTCCACATCCACGACGACCCGCGCCGGGTGCGCGGCAGCCGGTCCGGCACCTTCGATGCCGAGGGCGTGCCGACCCGGCCGCGCAGCTTCGTCGAGGGTGGCGTGCTGACCAGCTGGGTGCTGGACAGCCGCAGCGCCCGCCAGCTGGGCCTGCGCACCACCGGCCACGCCAGCCGCGGCACCGGCGGCCCGCCGGGCCCGTCTGCCACCAACCTCTACATGGCCGCGGGCGAACCCACGCCCGCCGAGCTGATGGCCGACATCGAAGAGGGCATCTACGTCACCGAGCTGATCGGCATGGGCATCAACGGCATGACCGGCGACTACAGCCGCGGCGCCGCAGGCTTCATGATCCGGAACGGCGCGCTGGCCGAGCCGGTGGCCGAGATCACGGTTGCCGGCAACCTGCTCGACATGTTTGCCGTGCTGGTGCCGGCCAACGACCTGCGCTTCCGCCGCGGCACCGACGCGCCGACGATCCGCGTGGACGGGATGACGGTCGCCGGCGCCTAGCCATGTACCGGTGGACGTCCTGAAAGCTGGCATCTGACCATGACCCACTTCACCCCCCGCGAGATCGTGGGCGAGCTGGACCGCTTCATCGTGAGCCAGGGCGACGCCAAGCGCGCCGTCGCCATCGCGCTGCGCAACCGCTGGCGCCGCGCGCAACTGCCGGACGAGATGCGTGACGAGGTGGTGCCCAAGAACATCCTGATGATCGGCCCCACCGGCTGCGGCAAGACGGAGATCGCCCGCCGCCTGGCCCGGCTGGCCCAGGCGCCCTTCCTGAAGGTGGAGGCGACCAAGTTCACCGAGGTCGGCTATGTCGGCCGCGACGTGGACAGCATCGTGCGCGACCTGGTCGAGATCAGCCTGAACATGCGGCGCGAGACCAGCCGGCGCGAGGTCGCCGCCCGCGCCGACCAGGCGGCCGAGGACCGGATCGTCGATGGCCTGGTGGGCGCCACCGCCAGCAGCGACACCAAGGCCAAGTTCCGCCGCATGCTGCGCGCCGGCGAGATGGAGGACAAGGAGGTGGAGGTCAGCGTCCCCGACACCGCCAACCCCGCCATCGGCCAGATCGACCTGCCCGGCGTGCCGCCCGGCCAGATGATCAATTTGGGCGAGATGATGCGCGGCATGATGGGCAACCGCACGGTGCAGAAGCGCATGAAGGTGGCCGACGCCCGCCCGGTGCTGGCGCGCGAGGAAGCCGACCGCCTGGTCGATAGCGAGCGGCTGACGCAGGACGCGGTGGCGCATGCCGAGAACAACGGCATCGTCTTCCTCGACGAGATCGACAAGGTCTGCGCACGCAGCAGCGAGGGCGGGTTCCGCGGGGGCGACGTCTCGCGCGAGGGCGTGCAGCGCGACCTGCTGCCGCTGATCGAGGGCACCACAGTCTCCACAAAATACGGCCCGGTGAAGACCGACCACATCCTGTTCATCGCGTCCGGCGCCTTTCACCTGGCCAAACCCGCCGACCTGCTGCCCGAGCTGCAGGGCCGCCTGCCGATCCGCGTGGAGCTGGCGCCGCTCAGCCGCGCCGATTTGCGCCGCATCCTGACGGAGCCGGAGCACAACCTTCTGGCCCAGTATGCGGCCCTGATGCGGACCGAAGGGGTGGCGCTGGAGTTCGCCGACGACGCGGTGGACGCGCTGGCCGCGCTCGCCGCCGACATCAACGAGCGCGTGGAGAACATCGGCGCCCGCCGCCTGGCCACCGTGCTGGAGAAGCTGCTGGAAGAGGTCAGCTTCTCGGCGTCGGACCGCGGGGGCGAGACGGTGCGGGTGGACGCGGCCTATGTGAACGAGAAGGTGGCCCCGCTGGCCGCCCGCGGGGACCTCAGCCGGTTCATCTTGTGACCGCGGCACCCCTGCCGCCCCTGCGCGAGACGATCGCGCAGTTCCGCCTGGACGCGCGCCGCAAGCTCGGCCAGCACTTCCTGCTCGATGAGAACCTGACGGGGAAGATCGCACGCCAGGCCGGCGACCTCTCCGGCCGGCACGTGATCGAGGTAGGCCCCGGCCCGGGCGGCTTGACACGCGCGCTGCTGGCTACCCCCGCCGCGAGCGTCACGGCCGTGGAGATCGACCCGCGCGCGGCCGATGCCATGCGCGCGCTGGCCGCCCACCACGCGGGCCGGCTGCGGGTAGTGGAGGCCGATGCGCTGGCCACCGACCTCGCCGCACTGGTGCCGGCGCCGCGCCAGATCGTGGCCAACCTGCCCTACAACGTGGCCACCCCGCTGCTGGTCGGCTGGCTGCGCCAGGCCGCGTGCTGGGAGCGCATGACGCTGATGTTCCAGCAGGAAGTGGCCGAGCGCATCGCCGCGCCGCCCGATACGGAGGCCTATGGCCGGCTGGCGGTACTGGCGCAGTGGACGTGCAGCACCGCGCTGCTGCTGCGCATCCCGCCTGCCGCCTTCACGCCGCCGCCAAAGGTGTTTTCCGCCGTGGTCGGCTTCGTGCCGAAACCCGTGCAGCCCGACGCGGCCCTGTTCGCCGCCATGGAACGGCTGACCGCGGCCGCCTTTGGGCAGCGCCGCAAGATGCTGCGCGGCGCGCTGCGGAGGCTGGGCGGCGAAGCCCTGCTCGCCCAGGCCGGCATCGCGCCCGAACGCCGCGCCGAGACGCTGGAGGTAGGCGAGTTCGAACGGCTGGCCAGGCTGGTCTGAGACGGACAAGGAGCGCATGAAACGCCAGTGCCAGGCCGCGTCAGCGCATGTAGCCGGCGTCGTGCGGCCGGTCGCGGATGTCGGGTCCGGTCTCGCCGTCGTCGGGGTCGGTGTCTTGCAGGCTGTCGCCGGCGAAACTGCGCTCGCCGTGGTCGGCCAGGGCCTCGCGCTCCAGCCGTCCAGCCGTCCGGTCCACGACGTAGAGCGTCTGCAAGCCGCGCTTCCCGGCCTCGGCCAGGGCGGCCTGCACGGTCTCCTCCAGGCTGGCGTTGCCGACCGGCGTGGTGCTGGGGTTGGCGCCGTAGAACACCACCTCCGTCACCACCGCGCCCGGATCGTCCTCGCCCATGCGGCGCAGCACCAGCGCGTGATTGCCGTAATCGGGCACCGGGTCGTGCGGCGCCAGGCGGATCGTTTCGGTCATCTGGATCTCCTTTTCCCCCCAAACGGCTAGCGACGAACCCGGTTTGTCTGCGGTATGGGGCGGCATGGAACAGCTTCTTTCCGGCTACCGCCGTTTCCGCTCGATCGGCTGGCCGGAGCGCCGCGCCAGTTTCGAGGCGCTTTCCGAACACGGCCAGCGGCCGCATACGCTGGTGGTCGCCTGCGTGGACAGCCGGGTCGATCCGGCGGTGATCTTCGATACCGCACCCGGCCAGTTGCTGACGGTGCGCAACGTGGCCAACCTGGTGCCGCCCTACGCGCCGGACGCCGCCTATCACGGCACCAGCGCCGCGCTGGAGTTCGGCGTGCGGGTGCTGGAGATCCCGCATCTGGTGGTGCTGGGCCACGGGCAATGCGGCGGCGTGCAGGCCCTGCTGCGCGGCGCACCGGCCGTGGCCAGCGACTTTGTGGCAAACTGGATGTCGCTGGGCGAGCCGGCCCGGCGCGTGGCCATGCAGTGCGACAGGCCAGAGGAGCGGGAGCGGTGCTGCGAGCTGGAGCTGGTCAAGGTGTCGCTGGCGAACCTGCGCAGCTTCCCCTGGATCGCCGCGGCCGAGGCGGCCGGAACGCTGACCCTGCACGGCGCCTGGTTCGCCATCCGCACCGGCGTGCTCAGCGTGCTGCAGCCCGACGGCAGTTTCGCCGCCCAGTAGGGTCGCTACCTCACGTCCCGCTGGATGGCGGCAAGGGCGTGGCACCCGGCGGCGGCTGCAGGTAGCCGGGCGGCGGCGACATCTGCTGGGGCGGCGCAGCGGGGTCCTGGTATCCCTCGGCGGGTGCGGCCACCGGCGGCGCGTCGGGTACGGC
>CAXUGD010000149.1:0-7459 GCA_964250355.1 uncultured Acetobacteraceae bacterium
TGGCGTTGTCGTGGCAGTTGGCTGCCTGGCTCATGCTCGGGACCACGCCGTGGGAGCAAAGAGCAACGCACGGTAGGCATCACTCGCGTACCGGCTGCCGCGGTCCGAGTGGCGGAGCAACCCATGCGAGGGTCGCTGCGTGGCGACGGCACGCTCGAAGGCGCGGGCGACCAGCGCGGTGGGCATCGAGTCATCCGCGGCCCAGCCGACGATTTTGCGGCTGCACGCGTCGAGCCCGCCCGCGACGAACACGTCCCCGGACTGGAGCAGCTTGTGCCCGCAGCGTTCCACAAGGCCCACGCGCTCGTTCGCCAGCCTCTCGACCGGCTGGCTGGCACCCGTCGCGATCACGACCAGCCGCGAGGACACCGTCCGCAGCCTGCCGGCGCGATCCTCCAGCACCGTGGCCCAGCCGTACCGCTGCCGCTGCGTGTGCTGCGCGCGATGGCGGGCGAACACCGCGCACCGCGGATGCCCGGCCACCATCGCCGCCAGGGTGTGCCCGACGAGCCGGAGGAAGCGCCAGGCCAGATGCAGCGGCACGGGGCCGTCGCCTGCGGCGGCGACCTCCCGCGTCAATGGGTGCGATTACAGCGCGGTGAGTTGGGACGCCTCCGGGCCGCGCAGGCCATCGACGAAGGTGGTGCCCGTGCTGTCCGAGTTTATCGCGTAGCGGCCTATGCTGCCGTTGCCCACCTCGTCGGACGCCTCGACGATCGCCACGCCACGCGAGAGCACCTGGCACAGGAGGCCGTTCGGTGGGCGGCCAGCAGCGGTGCCAACCCGGCAGGCCCGCCGCCCACGATCACAAGCCCGTACACCTGGTTGACCAATACGATCTCCTCTGCAGCGCGCATCTGCCTGAAAGGCAGAAGCCACCCCGATTACACCAATAAAGATTCCGTGTTGGTCGGTTCGGTAACGCGCTGCACCCGGCGTCCGGGCCGGCACGGCCGCTGCGGCGGTTTTGCCGTCAGGACCTTTGGCGGCTAGGCTGCGGCGGGCCGGCCGAAGGTCCGCCGTGTGTCTTGGCAGCGTCCGGATGCGCGCGTGAGTAAGGAGTTCGCTCCGTGGTGTCTGTGCTCTCGCTGCGCGTGCTGCTGGCCGCATCCGCGGTTCCTGGCACGACGGTCGCTTTGCCGGCGTCGGCCGCACAAGCCTACAGCCTGTCGGTCGTCCATGAGTTTCCCGCGAGCTACGCGCAAACGCCGAAAGGCTTGGCGCTCGCATCTGACGGCAATCTCTATGGGTCAACGAGCGCCACGCAGGGAAGTCGTGGCACGGTGTTCCGCTTCTCGTCAGGCGGCGTTTTCTCGACGGTGGCAATTTTCAACTATGCGCGCGAGGGCGGCCCGTTCGGCGCGCCCTTCGTGGGGCATGACGGGTCCTTGCACGGCGTGGCGTTCGACGGTGGGCCGGGCGGTGGCGGAACCGTCTATCGGATCGATCCGTCGGGTGCGATCACGACACAATACGCCTTCGACGGCACGACCGGCCTCAACCCCGCCAGCCTCGTGCAGGCACCGGATGGCGGGTTGATCGGGGTGGCGGTCAACGGTGGTGCCAATAACGGCGGCACCGTCTTTCGCCTCGCACCAGACAACCGGCTCTCCGTTCTTGCATCGTGCGGCGTGCACGACTGCTATCTGCCCACGTCCGTGTTCAGGGCTGCGGAGGGGACGATCTACGGCACTGCCGAGGGCGACACGTCCGGCTACAAGAACCATGGCCAGATCTTCCAGGCGACGCCCAGCTTCCACACCGCGTTCAGTTTCAACCGCACACGGGCAAATACCCCGATCGGCCTGCTGCCCGGCCCGAACAACACCATCGTCGGCCTGACCAACGACTTTCAGGCCGGCCGGCAGACCTTCTTCAGCTTTCGGCCTCCGCACACCGTGCGCTTGGTCGGCAGCTACGCATTCCCCCTGGGCGGCCCACGCGGCCTGACGTTGGGTGGGGACGGGAACTACTACGGAACGCTCATTGGCGACGTGAAGCACGCCGGCGGCATATTCCGGCTGACGCCGGCAGGCACGTTCAGCGTCGTCGCAACCTTCGACGGCACGAACGGCGCCGGGCCGGAAGCCATCACGTCGGGAAGCGATGGCGCGCTCTACGGCACGACCGATCAAGGCGGCGCCACCGGTGGGGGCGTCATTTTCCGCCTTTCTCTCCAGTGACACACGGATGGCGGGCACGACCCCTGCTGCCGCCGGGGGGGGATGCTAGTGTCTAGGCTCTAGGAGAGACGCTCCGGATATCGGCTTACGTCCTGGCCGGTGTTGTGACGATCACCGGCGTGGATTCGGCGGACCCCGTCGGTGTGATTGCAACGACGTAGATGACATAGACGGTCTTGGGCGCGAGCCCGGCGACGGTGATGACCCGCTTTTTCAGGAGCGTAGTGGCCACGGGCACGCCCGTTGCGTAGTTGAAGCCCAGGACCAGGTAGCCGGTATCGGCCTTGGCGCCAGTCCAGGTCAGGGTAATTGAGTCGGGCGTGGCGGTGGGTTTCAGGCCGTTCGGCGCCGGCGGCGGTGTTGGGCTGTTGATCGTCGGTCCGGTCACGAAGTCGGCGATCAGGTACTGGCCGCGGATGGTGCCTAGGCCCGTGCAGTTGTCGTAGCCGGGTCCGGCGGTGAAGCCGGGCGTGAAACCGTTGAAGTAGTTCGGGTCGCCGTTGGTGCCCACCTGGACATAGTTGAAGGCGCTGCCGACCGGCCCGCCGAAGACGCCCAGCGCGTAGAGCTCGGGGTTGGCGTAGCCGGCGGGGCCGATGCCCAGCCCTTCGGAGGCGGCGTTCACCAGGCTGTAGATGCCGGCCCACATCGGCGCGCCGACACTGGTGCCGCCCACCTGCACCCAACCGCCGTTCAGCGCCGAATAGACGGCGACACCGGTTGCCGGGTCGGCCACGGCTGCCACGTCCGGTACGTTGCGCATCGTGCCCGAGCCGCCATTGCCCAGGGTGATGCCGAACGTGGTCTGGTAATCGGGGATCGGCCAGACCACGCTGATGCCGCCACCGGTGCCGCCATCCAGCGGCGGCGGGTTGGCCAGCGAGTTCCACACGCTTTCGGTGAGGTAGGACTCGTGCCGGCCGGTCAGCAGCGTGGTGCCGCCCACGCCGGTGACGAAGGGCTGGGACGCGGGATCGGACACGTTCTGCGGCAGCGAGCCGTCGCCATAGGCGCCGTTGTCGCCGGAAGAGGCGAACACCGCCTGACCCTGGGCTGCCATCTGCGTAAACACGGTGTTCTCGGCAGCGATGGCGGTGGGTCCCTGCAGCGTCTCGTCCAGGCCGTAGGAGATGCTGATGGAGCGTGCCAGGTCGTCGTCCGCCATCGCGGACAGGCTGTCGAGCAAGGCGACCGCGAAGGGGTCGGTGCCGTCTTCATAGACGATGATCTGGCCGGCGGCGGGGTTCATCGCCACCTGCATGTCGATGTCGAGCACCGCTTCGAGCTCCACGCCCGCATCGTCGATTCCGCCGCCATAGCCGTCAACGTTGCGGTCGCGCACGCGCACGTTCGGCAGCTTGTTACGCATCAGGTAGGTTGTGACATCGGATGGCGCAAAGCCGCCCTGTTCGAACACCGCCAGGGTCTGCTTCGGGCCGAAGGTCTGCGGCGGCACGTCGTAGATGGTGCGCAGGTCGGAGGCCGAGAACGCGCCCCCCGGTCCCGTGCCCTGCGAGAGGGTATGGGCGCCGGCCGGCAGCGTGCGCACGTAGGGCCGGTAGCCGGCAGCACCCGACAGGCCCACCACGCCGCCGAGCCTGGCTTGCAGGTCGGCCGGCAGATGCGGGGTGCCGACGGCGGCGCTGAACAGCCTGCCTTCCGCATCGCGGTAATCGTTGAAGGCGAGGCCCAGGGCTGCTTGCATCGCACTGGCCGGACCGGTGACGGGCAGGATGTTGCCGGCGGCCGAGCGCTCCCCCACGGTCAGGCCTTGCCGGCTGGCCCAGGCAGCCAGGGCTGCGACGTCGGCCGGGTTGGCCCCGAAACGGGCGGCGAACTGCGCCGGGGTGAGGAAGTGACGGAACAGTGGGTCGCGGGGCCTGGTGACGTGGACGGCGAAGTCGTGCGCGCCCTGCGGATCGCGGGACGGCAGGAAGAACGCAAGCCCGACCGGCTTGGCGGCGGCGGTGGGACCGATCAGGACAGGAGCCGCGGTGCCGGCCAGCGCCGCCCTGCATGCCAGGACGGAAAAGGCCAACGCGAGTGCGGCGCGGCTAGCCTGTCTGTTTGAAAGCATGGTCCCACCCCGCAGAGTAACCTTCAATGAAAACTACCACGGCTGGGCATCCAGCCCTGGTATAGCCGTTGTTCTTGCCATCCGTTTGATAGCACCTGGATTAATCGGTGTCAGGCAAGACCGAGAAAGACGGCCAGCACGCGGTTGACCGTCACCATGGTCGCGTCGTCCAAGCGGCCGAAGACCGGCCCGAGCCGACTACGTGGCGGCGTTTGCGGCTTGTCCACCATGATCTCCGATCGCTTGGCCAATCCGTTCTGTCCGCTCGGCTCGACCGGCACCCGCAGCAGCGGCGCGTCAATCAGTGTCCCGGTGATCGGCAGCACCGTCACGGAACCGAGTTCGCCGAAATGGTCCGACTGAACCACGAGAGCAGGGCGCGGCTTGCCCTGATCGCCGTGCAGGGCGACCGTAACCAGATCTCCGCGTGTCATCCCGTCCAGCCGCTCGTGTCGGAGGCGGCAAACCAAGCGGCATTGTCGGCTTGGCCGGGGTCGTTCTCGCTGTCCCGCACAAGACGAGCTTGCCGGGTGCACTCCTCGGCAAAGCCACTGCCGCGAGTATCAGGCACCCAGATCTGAACGGGCCGTAGGCCTGCAGCGCGCAGCTTGTCACGCCGCCTTTGAACCCGCTGTGCGCCCGTGCCTGACCCTGCCATGCGTTACATGTAGCGGATTGAGGCGGCCCGGTCCAGTGAGTTAGCAGACTGCAGGGTGGAAAAGCGGAGCGCCTTTACCTTTTCCGCCGTCAGCGCACAGTGAACCCTCACGACATAAGGCGCTATTGAACCGTAGCGCGGTGGAAAGCGCTGCGCTTCTCAACCCTACCAGGCCGCGCCCTCAGCTTGTAACGCGCGTTTAAGGCCGCGCCGGTCGCCAGGATTGCTGTCTCGTGCGCGGGCTTGGGAGGCTTTGCGTAGTCGATAAGCGCCTTGGTATAGGCCCAGGCGCCATCGCAGAAATCCGGGTAGCGCAGCATCGGCGCGAAGGGACCGGTAAGCGCGCCGTCGTCACGCTTCGACACGAAGCCCTTCAGGTGCTCCTTGATACGCCGCCATCTCGTCGTGCAGCGGCCGCAGTTCAGCGGGTGGAAACGGCGCTGTCCGTATGTCACGTATCTTCCATCGCGTGCTTCAGGCTCGCCACGTCTATCCCGGGGCGGAGCCGGACGCGGCCGAAGCCGGCTCGTGGTAGGGGCAGCCGTTCACGCGGGCGCGGAAATCGGCGGAGTGGCGATAGGTGTCTCGGCGCGCGCGGTTGACGTTGCCCAGCGGCTGATGCGCGGCGATGCCGGTCCAGATGCTGAAGCGTGTCTGCTCGTTGATGCGCTCCACGCGCGCAGCATCCCAACTATCCTGCGCCGCGGCGCGAACGGTGCCGACCGTGACGAACGGCGCCTCCGCCTCGTCCCACTCGACGGTCGGATCCTCCACCGGCTGCTTCTCGAGGTTGCGGCAGAGCTGCACGCGGAACTCCCATTCCGCGTCGATGCCGCGCATCTCCTTGCGCACCTCCTCCCGGATGGCATCCTCACGGCCACCGATCTTAATGACTTGGCCGGTCAGCGCGGTCATGGCGGGCGCACTCGGCTTGAGGCTGAACTTTGCTATGTAGTCGCCGTAGCGGAACGGCGTGACGCTGTAATAGGTCTCGCCGAGCGGCTCGACATTGGGCGCGCCGCCCAGCGCGTTGATGGCGGGGGACTCCACGCCGACCGCCTCGAGGGTCGCGCGGACACCGCGCAGCGCCGCCGACACAACCTTCTTCGTTCCCTCGAGCCGGTCGGTCGTCTTGGCAAGCAGCTTGAGATTGCCGGCGAACTTCTGCGCCGTCGGCGCGGTGAAGACCTTCCCATTGATCATGATGAAGTCCTGCGCACTGCCCTCCGAGCCCGGAAGCCGTTCGCCTGGCGCGTCGAACACCTTCATGGCCAGTCCACGCGGCAGGCTGATGACGTCAGGCAAGATATCGCCCGCGTTGGTCGAAAGGCGTATCAGGACGTTGTGTACTCCCGGACTTGCGAACAGGCCCTGCGCCAGCTCGGGCGGCAGACCGGCCTCGATCGTCAGCGTGCCCTCGAGCACGCCGTGGGATTTGGCATGGACCGAGCGCACGGCGTGGCCGTAATCCTGGGCGGTGCGCTCCAAGATGGTGTCGAAGGTGGCATTCAGCTGCTGCACCGTCTCCGGCTCGTCCGCCTGGACCTGCTCGATATCGGAACGGTAGCGCACGGGGGCGTCGGTCATGGAGAAATGCCTCTCTTGGCTTCGGAACGGTAAAACTATGGCGCCGTGTCGATGAAGTGAATGCCGCTCCAGTCTGTTGCTGTTGTTGTCGCCCACGCTAACCTGCCATCCAACCGGCGGTTTCTGTACGGAACCGGGCGGAGTGCGGCGTCTGGCTCACGCGAATCTATGCCTGTTTGGCCTCTTGTTCGAACACCTAGCGAGGGGACTATGATCAGCGCGCCGTGGCACATCCCATGGATGTGTCACGGGTAATCGGAGGCTAGGAGGTCGCGCCCGCACTCTCCATCATCTCGCAGAACCGCCCGAACAGATGATTGCTGTCGTTCGGCCCAGGGCTCGCTTCCGGATGATATTGGACCGAGAACGCCCGCTTGTCCTCGCAGGCGATCCCCTCGTTGCTGCCGTCGAACAGGCTGACATGGGTGATCCGCACACCCTCCGGCAGCGAGGCGTCCTCCACCGCGAAGCCGTGGTTCTGCGAGGTGATCTCCACCCGCCCGGTGGCCAGGTCGCGCACCGGCTGGTTGGCGCCCCGATGGCCGCGGTCCAGCTTGTAGGTGCGGGCGCCCAGGGCGAGTGCCAGCAGCTGGTGGCCCAGGCAGATGCCAAACACCGGCACGCGCGCCGCCAGCACGCCCCGGATCGCCGGCACGGCGTAGGCGCCGGTGGCCGCCGGGTCGCCGGGGCCGTTGGAGAGGAACACACCGGCCGGCCGGTGACGCAGGATGTCGTCGGCCGTGCTGGCTGCGGGCACCACGGTGATGCGGCAGCCGGCGGCGGCCAGCGACCGGAAGATGTTGCGCTTGGCGCCGTAATCGACGGCCACCACGTGGTGCCGGGGTGCCGTCTGGCGGCCAAAGCCGTCGGGCCAGGTCCACAGGGTCTCGTCCCACGTGTAGCTCTGGGTGCAGCTGACCTCGCGCGCCAGGTCCATGCCGTCCAGGCCGGGCC
>CAXUGD010000150.1:0-7454 GCA_964250355.1 uncultured Acetobacteraceae bacterium
TCCGTCGACATTTAAGGTCAACCCGCACCACCTTACCCCAGGACCATACACCTAGCCGAGGGCTATGACGTTTACGCGGTGTACGATGCCTCAGGCTGCTGGAACATGATGAGCGAGCTCACCTCGTGCATGCGGTTGCAGCAGGCGGGTGCCATCGTCTGCAACTGGGCCGTAATCGCCGCCATGCTGCAATGGGATTGGCGACGGCCGACGGCCGAGGGCACGCTGAAGCACGTCTTCGGCGGGCACTTGCCGTTCCACGAATGGCTGTCGGCCAACCAGACCTACACCCCTTTCTGAACCTGCGCGTGCTGCTGGGTGGCAACATGCTGCTGCTGATGCTCGCTTTGGCCGGCTTCCGCTTCATCATCCTGTCCACCGCCTACGTCATCCCGACTTACCTGCAGGCGGTGCAGAATTTCCGCGAGCTTCAGGTGGGGCAGGTGCTACTGTGGATCGCGCTGCCGCAACTGGTGCTGGCGCTGCCGCTGGCGGCGCTGCTGCGGCACATGGACGGGCGGCTATTCCTGATGGCGGGCACGCTGCTGATCGGGGTCGCTTGCCTGATGGCGTCGCGGCTCACCAGCGTGTGGGCGACGGCGGACTTCCTGCCCTCGCAGATCCTGCAGGCGGTGGGCCAGTCCTTTGCACTGACCGCGCTGGTGATGCTGATCGTGCGTTCCATCGTGCCCGCAGAGGCGCTGACCATCGGCTGCCTGCTGCAGGTCAGCCGCCTGTTCGGCGGTGAGCTGGGCACCGCGTTCATGCAGACGTTCATTCGCAGGCGCGAGCAGCTGCACTCCTACTTGGTGGGTCTGCATGTGGCGCAAGAGACCGGCATGACCGCCAGCCGGCTGGCCGGCACCATGGGCCGGCTCGAAGCCCACATGGCCGATGCCGGCCAGGCCTCCGCCCAGGCCGCCCGGCTGCTGGCCAACGCCGTCACCGTGCAGGCCGACGTGCTGGCCTATGCCGACGGCTTCTCGGCCGCGGCAATCGGCGCCGTCGCCTACATGCTGCTCGTCTTCGCCATGCGGCCGGCACCGCCTTCGCCCTTCTGAGCAAGGCAGCCTACGCTTGCCGCGCCCATCTCCTTCGAGGTTGGTCGACAGCCCATACCGGTGCACAGACCAGTTTTGCGGCGGCAGACGTGGGGACCCATGCCTTCGCATCAGCGACACCATGGCCTCACAAACGATCGCCTCGATCCTGCGTGACGCGATCAGAGGGCGTCGTGGTTCGTAGGCCACGATACGCCCTATGCTCCCGCGTTCACCCCTGAAGACGCTGGTAATGAGACCTGTTCCACAGCTGGCGCTGGCGTAGGCAGACAACGTTGATCTCGTGGCGAAGCAATTACGCCGCCCAACAAGAACGTCAGACGCCTCTATGTTGACATCGTTGTTGCCACGATCACTAAGATTGGGCGTATCTGGCAATTGTTTGGCATTTCATGGTACACTGCCATTTGAAGCCAGCAAGCGGCGAAGATAACCTTATTGTATATCAATAAGTTACTCGTCTGGCACGGCTGATGCAATCACTCCGGCAAGCTGAGATTGGCCCAGACATTCACCGGAGAGACCGCCATGACGACCATGACCTTCAACAACGCCGGCACCTGCTTCCAGAACGCCCGTGCCCCGCGCGCCACCTTCGCCGCCCGTCTGGCCGCCCTGCAGGCCCGCCACGAGCAGGCCGTGAATCAGGCAGCATTGCTCGGCGTCGTGGCCTGCGGCACCTTGGCCCTGGTGCCGTTCCTTACGCTGGCCTGGGTGTTCGTCGCCGTCTGAACGGCAGTGACCTGGCATCGACGAACCAGCAAACAAACCTGGCAGACCAGCTGTCGGCAGCGACGGGTTTGACACCGTTGCTGCCGATGGCTCTCCAGATAGGCCCTAGCCCTGCGCAGGGTCGTGCATGCGATCATTGAAACTCCGCCCCTGAACCTGAAATTGCGACCACACCGCATTGCGCTTCGGAGTGGACCTATGCCGAGCATCTCGCCGCCGATCAGATACAGCCCCGACGTCGAGCAGGTCATCGAGGACGAGAGCGGCTACGACGAGAAGCTGACGGAGGCCATGCTCGACATCAGCCGCACGGTGCTGCGCGAGACTGGCCACGTACGCCGTTCGGTGCACGCCAAGAGCCACGGCGTGCTGAGCGGCGCACTCGAGGTGCTGGCGGACTTGCCGCCGGAGCTTGCCCAGGGCCTGTTCGCCACCCCGGGCCGGCACGCCGTCATCTTGCGCCTGTCCACCACGCCCGGCGACATCCTGGACGACACGGTCTCCACGCCGCGCGGGCTGGCGCTCAAGGTGCTGGGCGTTCACGGGCCGCGGCTACCCGGCAGCGAGGGCGACACCACCCAGAACTTCGTCCTGGGCAACGCGCCTTCCTTCAACGTGCGCACCGCCAAGGACTTCCTGCCCAACATCTCGAAGCTGGGTGCGACCGCAACCAAGGCGCCGATGCTGAAAAAGGCGCTTTCCGCCGTGTCCCGCAATGCCGAGCAGCTGATCGAGACCGTCGGCCTGCAGAGCACCACGCTAACCACCTACGCCGGCCAGGCGATGACACACATCCTGGGCGACAGCTTCTATTCGCAGGCGCCGCTTCTGTATGGCGACTACATGGCCAAGCTGTGCGTCTCGCCGGTGTCGGACAACCTCCTTGCCCTCAACGAGCAGGCTGTGAACCTGCACGGCAAGCCGGACGGGCTACGCATGTTGGTGCGAGAATTCTTCGCGTCCCAGGAAGCGGCCTGGGAAGTACGGATACAGCTGTGCACGGACTTGGAGAAGATGCCGATCGAGGATGCGGCCGTGGAGTGGCCGCAGGACAACAGCCCTTACCGGCCGGTCGCCCGGATCGTCGTCAAGCCGCAGGACAGTTGGCGGCCGGACATGGTCGAGGCTGTCGATGAGGGCCTCACCTTCAGTCCCTGGCGAGGTCTGGCTGCCCACAGGCCGCTCGGGTCCGTCATGCGGGCGCGCCGCCGGGCCTACGAGAGTTCTGCGCGTTTCCGTGCCCAGCAAACCGGACGCACCCTGAGCGAGCCCTCCGATGCGGTCGAGCCGAGCTAGGCCTCCGTCGAGACACGTCGACAGCTGTAAGACGGCCGAAACCAAAGGGAGACAAGCCGCGGGCCCGGCGTGCGCTTCTGATCGCGCCCAATCACGCCGCCCTGGCATAAGCCGGTGCGGCGTTCTCTTTTAGACCTTCCAACACCGCGTCTATTGCGTACCATGCCTTGAGAACGACCGCGTCACGTGTCCATCCCGCGCCGAAGAACGAAATGTGGGGCAGATCGTCCTTCGGGCGGCCCACAAGCACCCTCCATTGTCCCCTCGTTGCTGGCGGATAGAGCGTGAGCTCGTAGCCCCGAAGGATCATCACGTCGCGCGCCATGTTAGGACCTCCCGTCACCATTGCCTGACAGCCCGCTGTCATCCTAGGCCTGTCTCATTATACATACGGAACGGGACTTAAACCACAAAAATTGAGCGTTCTTCGTAACAAGATGAGTTGATGCAAACACTGCGGGCTGGGACGCGCCGTGTTGTCGATCAAGAGTCTGCACGTGGGAGCAAGATCACAGTTGCGTGATAATTATGAACGTCTCTAACGTGCGGGCATGGAGGCTATCATGAACGCAACGATAGAGGACGCCCTGGTGAACTGGTACGAGGTGGAGCGCTCCGCCCGCTGGTGGGCCGCCAACCCCCAGCGCGACGACGTTGTCCGTATCGGCGCCGGGCAATGTCAGACGAGTGCGGCTCTGGATGGGCTGTTCCGTGCAGTCGACGACGCGTTGAGCAGGCCTGCGGTGCAGCTCTCCTCGTTCAGGCGTCCCCGCCCCTTTGCCGGAGCCGCAACGGAACTCGCTTGGGCGTCAGAGGCTGCATTACCGGTGAGGCAAGCAACAAGCGGCTGCCACTAGTGTTCTGATTCAGACGCATGATGCAGGCAGTCGGTCGAGCTTGGCGAGGATAGATGCGGCGGATGCGGTCCACTTGAACGGCTTGGGGCTTTCGTTGTGCTCGGTGAGGTAGCGCTTGATGGCGGTCTGCAGGTCGATCAGTGAATGGAAGCTGCATGTCACCCAACTGCCGGTTCCGCATAAACCATGAGCGCCCGTAAAAGAGCGTGGTGGACCTGCCGACGGCACGGTCTGTGTCGATCATGTGTGCGCTTGACTGGAAGTATAATATGCTCCGGCTCGGCGGAACCGGTCTCGATACTCGCCCGGGGCGACGCCGACCTGCCGCAGAAACGACCGGCGCATGGTTTCCTCGGTTCGGAAGCCACATGACGCGGCAACGGCGGCAAGCCTCGTCCGGCCCTGCTCCAGCCGTCGCCGCGCAGCCTCGACCCGCATGCGCTCCACCAGCCGAGCGGGCGTGGTCCCAGTCTCCTCCTGGACCACGCGGGCGAATTGCCGCGGGCTCAGGCAGGCGCGGGCGGCCAACACACCGATCGGAAGGGATTGGTTCAGGTTTTCCTCGATCCAGGCCACTAAATCGCCGAGCCGAGCCGCCGGTCCGGTCTGGGCAGACAGCACGGCGCTGAACTGTTTCTGGTTGCCGGGCCGGCGCAGGAACAACACGAGTTCGCGCGCAACCGCCAATGCAAGCGTGTGACCGTGGTCCTCCTCGACAAGCGCTAACGCCAAGTCCATGCCCGCAGTGATGCCGGCCGACGTCCAAACGCGACCGTCACGGACGTAGATAGGATCGGGCTTAACCATCAGGTCGGGATGGCGGCGGGCGAGCTCGGCGCACCAACGCCAGTGGGTTGTGACCGAGCGGCCCTTCAGCAGCCCGGCCGCCGCCAGGATAAAGGCGCCGGTGCAAACGCCGACGACTCGGCGTGCCCGCGGCGCCAGATGCCGCACGAGCCGCAGTAGCGTCGGCTCGGTCGCATGCCGCAGGGCGCCTTCGCCCCCCACCACGATGAGCGTGTCGATGGGCGAACCGGTGAGCAGCGCCCGTTCCGAGATGGTCGAAGTCAGCGCCAACCCGGCCGACGTGGCGGTCCCACCGACGATGTGGAAGGCAACGTCGTAGAGCACGGGAGAGCGACAAAACGAGGCGGCGCCACGCTCGATCGCGTGCAGCCGCCTGGCCTGCGCCAGCACTTCCGCCGGCCCCGCAATGTCCAGGAGTTGCGCCGGCGACATCGCCAGAAGCAGGACACGGCGGTGCCGCGGCGGGAGGGAATCGGACTGAGTCGATACAGCCATGTTGCGATTATCCGCAACCGAGCGGTGGCAGCAACGACATTGTACCCACCAATCCTGCCATCTTCGTTGAAGCGCTTCGAAGCCCGCCGCAGATGCCCCCGCGACGAACAAGGAGCCTTGTCATGAACGTCCAATTCGGCCAACCCGGCAATGAGACCGAGATCTTTCAGTTGGTGCGGACGACGCGTCGTCCGTTCCAGCAGGTGTTGGACTCGGTCCGCAACGAGATCGACGCGGCCGGCATGATGGTGCTGCACGAGATCGATCCGCAGGCTGCCCTGCGCGGTTTTGGCCATACTATCGGGTCAGCCCACCTCGTGTTTTTCTTCCACCCAGACCTGCTGCTCCGCCTGCTCGAGACGGATTGGACCGCCATCGTCGAAGCCCCGCTGAAGCTCGCTTTGATGGAACGTCCGGACGGCGCCGTGTCGCTGCGGATGGCCAACCCGGCAAGTCCTCTTGCTCGGTACGGCAACACGGCGCTGACCGCCTTCGGGCACGAGCTCGCCACCACCTGTGCGCGAGTCATGGACGCCAGCCTTTAGCCATCCGGCCCAACAGGTATCAGGAGCTTGCCGTGAACATCCAGACTGTTGCCCGTAATGCGGTGGATACGATGCCCCTTGCCGGAGTATCGGCTCTGCCCACCGACCCGGCTCCAGGCGTGCTACGCCTCAAACTTGGCGATGCCATCGTCACGGCGCTACTCGACGGCAGCATCGACCTACCGCTCGCCGTGTTCCCTCGAACGGATCAACCTGAGGCGGCCGCCGTGCTCGAGCGGGAGTTTGCTCAGATGCCGGTCCGCGCCGCGCTCAACGCGTTCCTGGTGCAGCAGGCCGGTCGGACGGTCCTCATCGATACCGGCGCCTCGACCGGCCTGGGACCGAGCTTGGGGCGCCTTCCCGCCGCTCTTGCCGCAGCCGGCATCGACGTGGCCAGCATCGACATGGTCGCCATGACGCACCTGCACCCTGACCACGTGAACGGGCTGTTGACGCCAAGTGGCTTGGCTGCCTTTCCGAACGCCGAGCTAGTGTTGCACGCGGCCGAGCACGCCTTCTGGACCGACGATGGCGCCCGCGCCCGAACGCCGGCCGATTTTCAGCCCTTCTTCGACGCCGCCCGCGCCGGTATCGCACCGTACGCCACGCGCACCCGCCTCCTCAGCCGCGCCGGTGAGATGGTCGTTCCTGGACTAACGGCTCTGCCCTTGCCGGGCCACACTCCCGGGCACACCGGCTACCGCGTCACCAGCAACGGTCGCGACCTGCTGATCTGGGGCGACATCGTGCATGCGCCCGCGCTGCAATTCGCGCGCCCGGACTGGAGCATCGCCTTCGACGTGGACATGGACGCCGCCATCGCAACGCGCCTGCGCACGATGGACATGGCTGCCGCCGACCGCGTTTTGATCGCCGGCATGCATCTCGACTTTCCCGGCTTCGGCCACGTCCAGGCCAGCACCGAAGCCCGCTCCTATCGCTTCGTGCCGATACCGTGGCAGACCGCATTTCCGGCGTCCGAACCGTGAAGGGGGACCAACCAAGCGCGACCGACAATCCACGGCGCTTGAACGTCCTCGTCCTCGCCGTCGCCCAGGGTCCCGGCGAGCACTATGATCGTGAACAATCCGGGCGAGAAGATGCGAGCGACGAGAACAGGTAGTATGTGAAAGACTACGGCATCCACAAGCATAAACGCCGGAAGTATCAACGCTGCAGCCGGCAATCGCCATCCAATCTACACCGAGGAAGAGCTCGGCCCAATCACTGGATTGGCATCGCGCGAGGTAGATGCATGCCAAAGAATGAAGCCTATCCCTGTGGTGAGCTCGACCACCATAGCAGCCGTGAGCACCGGGCCAGGCAAGCCATAGGCGAACGCGGCGCCGAGCCGGGCCAAACCGCTGAGCGCGAGTGTGCCGCATAACACGCGGAACAGGGCCGCCTCGTCCCGCAGTTGCGAGCTCACCCGCCACAGACTGATGCCGAAGCCGAACCAGATCGCGCCCCAGAAGCCGACTTAGCTGTTGAGGACCGGATCGCGCGCAACGCCCTCAAGGTGCGCCCCGCCGAAGACGAGCAGACCCACGCCGTTGACGATGTCGATGCCTCCGGTGACGAACGGGATGATGCAGAGCGTCCGGACAGCTAGGGTCCAAACTCAATTAGGGCTAGCGAAACGGCTGCGCGACGTGATTCAC
>CAXUGD010000151.1:0-7405 GCA_964250355.1 uncultured Acetobacteraceae bacterium
GCCGCCTGCTCGCGGCCGTAGCGCACGCCGCACATCATCAGCGCGTCGGCCAGCCCGGTCATCCCCAGCCCGATCCGGCGTTTGGCAAAGGCCTCCTGCCGCTGCGCCTCGAGCGGGAAACCGGAGACGTCGATCGTGTCGTCCATCATACGGACCGCAGTCGCCACCAGCCGCGCCAGCGCCGCCGGGTCGAGTTGCGCCTCCGGCGTGAAGGGCTGCTGCACCACGCGCGCGAGGTTGATCGAGCCCAGCAGGCATGCGCCATAGGGGGGCAGCGGCTGCTCGGCACACGGGTTGGTGGAGCGGATGGTTTCGCAATAGGCAAGGTTGTTGCGCGCGTTGATGCGGTCGATGAACAGCACGCCCGGCTCGGCATAGTCGTAGGTGGCGCGCGTGATGCTGTCGAACAGGTCGCGGGCACGCACGGTCTTGTAGACCTCACCGCCGAACACCAGCGGCCAGGCCGTGTCGTCCTGCACCGCCTGCATGAACGGATCGGTCGCCAGCACGGAGAGGTTGAAATTGCGCAGGCGCCCAGGCTGGCGCTTGGCCGCGATGAACGCCTCGATGTCCGGGTGGTCGCACCGCATGGTGGCCATCATCGCGCCCCGCCGCGCGCCGGCCGACATGATGGTGCGGCACATGCTGTCCCACACGTCCATAAACGAGAGCGGACCGGATGCGTCCGCCCCCACGCCGCGCACGGCCGCACCCTTTGGCCGCAGCGACGAGAAATCGTAGCCGATGCCGCCGCCCTGCTGCATGGTCAACGCCGCCTCGCGCAGATGCGCGAATATGCTGGACAGGTCGTCCTCGATGTCGCCCATCACGAAGCAGTTAAACAGCGTCACACGCCGTGCACTGCCCGCACCGGACAGGATGCGGCCGGCCGGCAGGAACCGGAAATCCTGCAACGCCTCGTAGAACACCGGCTCCCACCGCGCCGGTTCCGCTTCGGCCGCGGCCAGGGCGCGCGCCACGCGGCGCCAGCTGTCCTCTATCGTGCGATCGATGGGGGTGCCGTCGGCGGCTTTCAGCCGGTACTTCGCGTCCCAGATCTGGCGGGAGATCGGCGACGCGTCGTCCATGGCGGAGCTGAAGGCGTCAACGTTCATGTCCATGAGAAAATCCTAGTTCGAGTGGAGCAACGTCCAGCTCTGGGATACGCAACGAGTCCGGTGCAGCGGGCGCAAGATCGGTCCGCCGCCCTTACACGGGCAGGCCTTCCCTTACTGGCACGCCAGGCACTCCTCGTATTTCGCCGCCGCAGCCACCAGCGGCAGCACTTTCGCATCGGTGGCCGGCGCCAGGTCGATCAGCGACGATACGGGCATGTCGCTCACGCCCTCCGCCCGCTGGATCGACAGCGAGCGGCAGTAGTACAGCGACTTCATGCCCCGCTTCCACGCCAGCATATGGATCTCGTGCAGGTCGCGCTTGTGCACGTTGGCCGGCAGGAACACGTTCACCGACTGGCTCTGGCAGACATAGGGCGTGCGGTCCGCCGCGTGCTCGATTACCCAGCGCTGATCCAGCTCAAACGCGGTCTTGTAGACGGCACGCTCCTGCTCGGTCAGGAAGTCGAGGTGCTGCACGCTGCCCGCACGCAGCGTGATAGACGACCACACCGCATCGGTGTCCATGCCGCGCCGCTCCAGCAGCTGCTGCAGGTGCCGGTTGCGCACGGTGAAGCTGCCCGACAGCGTCTTCTGCAGGAAGACGTTGGCGGCGATCGGCTCGATCCCCGGGCTGGCATTGCCGGCAATGATCGAGATGCTCGCCGTGGGCGCTATCGCCATCTTGTTGGAAAACCGCTCGGTCACGCCGTAATCGGCGGCGTCCGGGCAGGGCCCGCGCTCCTCGGCCAGCAGGCGGGATGCGGCGTCGGCCTGCTCGCGGATGTGCTTGTGCATCCGCTTGTTCCACACTTTGGCGATCACGCTCTCGAAGGGCACGTTCTGCGACTGCAGGAAGGAGTGGAACCCCATTACGCCCAGCCCCACCGAACGCTCGCGGGACGCCGCGTATTTCGCGCGCTCCATCTCGTCCGGCGCACGGTCGATGAAGTCCTGCAGGACGTTGTCGAGGAACCGCATCGTGTCCTCGATGAACAGCGGGTGGTCCTTCCAGTCGAGCCACGTCTCCAGGTTCAGCGACGACAGGCAGCAAACGGCCGTGCGCTGGCGGCCGTACTGGTCGAGCCCGGTCGGCAAGGTGATCTCGCTGCACAGGTTGGACGTCTTCACCTCCAGCCCGGCCAGCTTCTGGAAGTCGGGCCGTGCGTTGTTCACGTGGTCGGAGAACACCAGGTAAGGCTCGCCCGTCTCCACGCGCGCGATCAGGATGCGGATCCACAGCGCGCGCGCCGGGATCTGGCGCACGATGCTCTGGTCCTTGGGTGAACGCAGCGACCACAGGGCGTCGGCCTCCACCGCGCGCATGAACTCGTCGGGCACCAGGATCCCGTGGTGCAGGTTGGGCGCCTTGCGGTTGGGGTCGCCGCCCGTGGGGCGCCGTATCTCGATGAATTCCTCGATCTCGGGGTGCTGCACCGGCAGGTAAACCGCCGCCGAGCCGCGGCGCAGCGAGCCCTGGCTGATGGCGAGCGTCAGCGAATCCATCACCCGGATGAACGGGATCACGCCGCTGGTCTTGCCGTTCTGCCCCACCTTCTCGCCGATGGAGCGCAGGTTGCCCCAGTAGCTGCCGATGCCGCCGCCCTTGCTGGCCAGCCACACGTTCTCGTTCCACAGCCCCACGATGCCGTCCAGGCTGTCGGACGCCTCGTTGAGGAAGCAGGAGATCGGCAGGCCGCGCTGCGTGCCGCCGTTGGACAGCACGGGCGTGGCCGGCATCAGCCACAGGCGGCTGATATAGTCGTACAGGCGCTGGGCATGTGCCGCATCGTCGCCGTAGAAGCTGGCCACCCGGGCGAACAGGTCCTGGTAGCTCTCGCCCGGCAGCAGGTAGCGGTCGTCTAGCGTGGCGCGGCCGAAATCGGTCAGCAACGCGTCGCGGGTGCGGTCCACCCGAACCTGGTGGCGGCCGGTCATCTGGACGACGTCGTCCAGCATGGCCACGTCCAGGTCGCGATTCGTGATGCCGTTCATCGATTTCCCCGTCTGGTTGGCGACTCGCAGCCGATCCGGCCACCCCTAAATATAGACCAATCTGGCCCACCTACCACAACATCTGCGATGATCCCCTTGGTTTGCCGGCGCGAACCGCCATGCTAACACCACCGCCCGCACCGCTCCACCGCTAGGACCCACGATGACCAGCTTCGAAGGCCGCACCGCCGACCACCCCATCGAGAGACTGTTCCTGGAGCGCTGGTCGCCCCGCGCCTTTACCGGCGCGGCGATCGACCGGGAGACGCTGATGACGATCTTCGAGGCCGCGCGCTGGGCGCCCAGCAGCTACAACTCGCAACCCTGGCGCTACATCTACGCCTTGCGCGACACGCCGGACTGGGCGCGTTTCCTGGCCTTGCTGGTGGAGGGCAACCAGGCCTGGGCGAAGAACGCCGCCGTGCTGATCGTGGCCGTTTCCAAATCGACCATGTCCCCGCGCGGCGAAGAGATGCACAGCCACAGCCACAGCTACGATGCCGGCGCCGGCTGGCAGAACCTGGCGTTGCAGGCCACGGCACTGGGCTGGCACACCCACGGCATGGTCGGGTTCGACATGGTGCGCGCCGCCGCCGAGCTTCACATCCCCGAAGGCTACCGGGTGGAATCGGCCATCGCGATCGGCAAGCGCGGCGACAAGGCGATGCTGCCGGAGCAGTACCAGGGCATGGAGATGCCGAACGGGCGCAACCCGGTGGCGAGCTTCGCTTTCGAGGGCACGTTTCCGCCGGCCTGACCGCCGGGTGACAGGTGCTGCGCGTTCGGCTAAGCCGCGCGCACCGCCTGCCGGAGACCCAGACCGATGACCCTGACGCCAGAAATCCGCAAGATCATCGACTGCTACGAAAGCGACAACCCCGGCAGCAAGGCCAGCCTGGTGCGCATGCTGAACCACGGCCGCCTAGCCGGCACGGGCAAGCTGGTCATCCTGCCAGTGGATCAGGGGTTCGAGCACGGTCCGGCGCGCAGCTTCGCGCCCAACCCGCCGGCCTATGACCCGCACTACCACTTCCAGCTCGCCATTGATGCCGGACTTTCGGCCTACGCCGCCCCGCTCGGCATGATCGAGGCGGGTGCGGGCACCTTCGCCGGCCAGATCCCGCTGATCCTGAAGCTGAACTCGAGCAACTCGCTGGCCACCGAGAAGGACCAGGCCGTCACCGGCTCGGTGTCGGACGCGCTGCGGCTGGGCTGCTCGGCCATCGGCTTCACCATCTACCCGGGCAGCGAATACGCCTTCAAGCAGATGAACGAGCTGCGCGAACTGGCCGAGGAGGCGAAGTCCGCCGGCCTCGCCGTGGTGGTGTGGAGCTACCCGCGCGGCCCGATGCTGGACAAGGCGGGCGAGACCGCGCTCGACATCTGCGCCTATGCCGCCCACATGGCCGCCCTCATGGGTGCCCACATCATCAAGGTGAAGCCGCCCACCGACCACCTCAGCCTGCCGGCGGCCGTGAAGGTGTACGAGGACGAGAAGATACCGCGCGCCACCATGGCCGAGCGCGTGCGCCACGTGGTGCAGGCCTGCTTCGCCGGCCGCCGCATCGTGGTGTTCTCCGGCGGCGAGAACGTGAAGAGCGCGCCCGATTTGCTGAAGACGATCCAGGGCATACGCGACGGCGGCGCCAACGGCGCCATCATCGGCCGCAACACCTTCCAGCGCCCGCGCGCGGAGGCCATGGACCTGCTGGCCAAGGTGATCGACATCTACGCCAAGCCCGCGAGCAGCTAGGAAGCGGCACGGCCCGCGATGATGACCTATGATTGCCGGCTGTACCTGATCACCCCGCCGGTGCTGCCAAACAATTTCGCCTCGCTGCTGGGCGAGACGCTGGATGCCGGCGACGTGGCGGCCCTGCAACTGCGCCTGCCGAATGCGGACGAGGACGCGATCCTGCGTGCCATCGACCTGGTCCGCCCCGTGGCCCACGCCCGCGGCGTGGCGCTGATCCTGGACCGCCGCCCGGACCTGGCCGCCCAGACCGGCTGCGACGGTGCCCATGTGGGCGAGGGCGACCTAGCGCCCGCCGACGCCCGCCGCCTGCTCGGCAAGACGCTGCAACTGGGCGTGGCCTGCGGCGACAGCCGCGACGCGGCCCTGCGCGCCGGCGAGGCGGAGGCCGACTACGTCTCGTTCGGCGCCTTTTTTTCCAGCACCAGCATCCAGGCCACGCGACGCGCCGACACCGAACTGCTTGCCTGGTGGGCCGAGCTGATGGAGCTGCCCGTGGTGGCCGTGGGCGGCATCACCGCCGGAAACTGCGCGCCCCTGGTGCAGGCAGGCGCCAACTTCCTGGCCGTGATCGGCGCGGTATGGAGCCACCCCGACGGCCCCGCCGCCGGCGTGCGCGCAATGGACGCGGCGATCGGGGCCGCCTAGACCACCAGTGTCTGTTTTGATTAACCTGAGATCAAGCGAAGTACTGACGAGGTCTTGATGACTGCGCAAGAAGCCGTCCGAGCCGCAAAAAGCTACGTTCTCGAGATGTTCGCAGAAGAAGGCGTGAGCAATCTTGGTCTCGAGGAGCTCGAGTTTGACGATGACGACAATACCTGGCGGGTGACGGTAGGGTTCTCCCGACCCTGGAACAAACAATCAAACCCGTTTGTAGCAACGATCGCGTCAGGTGGCGAGATCGCACAGCGGTCATACAAGACTGTGCGCATAAACGGCCAAAGCGCCCAAGTTCTCTCGATTCGCAACCGGGAAGTTGCCGTCTGAGTGCCCGAGCGTATGCTTGTTGACTCGAATCTTGCGGTTCTGCTCGCCGTAGGATCGGCAAACCGAAATTACATCAGATCTCATAAGCGTTTGACGGCTTTCGACGAGCGGGATTTCGATCTGCTTCTTCAGTTAATATCGTCCGCAGATGCTGTCGTCTTCACACCAAACGTGTTGAGCGAGACGTCGAACTTAGCTCGTTATATCAAGGAGCCTGGAAGAACTGAAGTGGCCGTGGTCTTGCAGCGCATCATTGCCTGCAGCGAGGAGAGATATGTAGCAAGCCGAGTGGCCAGCCTTCGAGCCGAATACATCCGGCTTGGACTGACCGATGCGGTGCTGCTCGAGCTTCTGGAGCCAGGCACTACCTTGCTTACGATCGATCTTGACCTCTATCTCGCGGCTGAACATGCAAGGCGACCCGTTATAAACTTCAATCGGGTACGCGAGCAGTTACGTGCGGATTTTCGCTAGCTCATATGATTTCATGCTTCTTCGCAGCCACGAATATGACGGCCGGCAACCTCCAGAGTAGTTTGATCGATGTCCAGGTTCGACGCTGACTTCGCCAACGCCCTTGCCGTTCTTGCATCAGCAGGCCGTCTGCGTTCGGCCAGCGCACATCCTCCGCTCCTGAGCTTTTCCAGCAACGACTATCTCGGCCTTGCACTGCACCCCTACCTCGTGCAGCGCGCCGCCGAGTGGACCGCGTCGCATGGCACCGGCGCCAGCGCGTCCCGTCTCGTAACCGGCACGCTCGATCTGCACGAGCGTGTAGAGACCAAATTAGCGGCGCTCAAAGGCACCCAAGCCGCCCTGCTGTTCGCCTCCGGCTGGCAGGCCAACGCCTCCGTCCTCGCTGCCCTCCTCCGCCTGCCCGGCTCGCCGGCGCTCGCGTTCTGCGACACGCTGAACCATGCCAGCCTCAACCACGGCTGCCATGCCGCCGGCGTGGCGCGGATAAAGTTCCGCCACAACGACATGGGCCACCTGGCCGAACTCCTGGAGGCGCGCGCGGACGTGCCGGGCCGCCGCTTCATCGTCACCGAGAGCGTGTTTTCCATGGATGGCGACCAGGCAAACCTGCCTGCCCTGCGCGCCCTGGCCGACCGGCACCACGCATTCCTCTACCTCGACGAGGCGCATGCCACCGGCGTGCTCGGCCCGCGCGGCATGGGGCTGTCCGGCACCGTGCCCGGCGGCGTCGACCTCGCCATGGGCACGTTCAGCAAGGCGCTTGGCGGGTTCGGCGCCTACGTGGCGGGCAGCCGCGTGCTGTGCGACTGGCTGGTCAACCGCGCCTCCGGTTTCATCCACACCACTGCCCTGCCGCCGCCCGTGCTGGGCGCCATCGACGCGGCGCTGGAGCTGGTGCCGCAGATGGACGCCGAGCGCGCCCGCCTGCTCGCCCATGCGGACCGGGTGCGGGCGGCGCTGTGCCGGCTGGGCATCGACCACGGCCCGTCCACCACGCAGATCGTGCCGGCGATCGTGGGCGGTGAGGCAGCGGCGCTGGATCTCGCGGCCCGGCTGCGCGCGCACGGCATCCTGG
>CAXUGD010000152.1:0-7393 GCA_964250355.1 uncultured Acetobacteraceae bacterium
TCACGTTCGCCGCTACCGTCATCTTTTGGCTCAAACAATGAGTCCTGACCCTAGACAAGTTAACAGCTTTCTTACTGACGACTTACTCGGTCGTGGCAATCCCGCCAGTTCTGGCAGCGCAAACGAAACACTGATGGAAGCGGCCAAGAGGGCGGAGCCACACATAGCCGACCGATTCTCTGGAGAGCCTCTTGTTGCAGCGTCTATATACAGCGCACTGGCAAAGGCTTTTACCGGACGCAGCGCCTACGCCGAAGCTCGAACGGCCTACGACCATGCCGCTGCGGCATTCGACAAAGCCGAAGGCCCAGGTTCGGCAGACGCAACGATACTACGGTTGCGGGAAGTTCAGATGGAGGTGTCGTCTTCGCAAGTCGGTTCACTGGACCGCGCAAAGCAACTGATCAGTGCCGCCAAGAGCCATTTAGGCGGCGTTGGAACTCGCTCGCAGGAAGCTTACGTTTGGATGGTTGGGGCTCAAGCAGCAACCGAGTTACTCGGCGGCGATGTTGAGTTAGCTCAGCGAGGTTTTAAGACCGCCGCAGATTTAGCCCAGACGATGCCAAGTGTCTTTGACGAAGAAAGTGTTTTCTGGTTTCGACAACGCGAAGCTTATTGCTTCAAACGTCTAGGACAGTGGGACAAAGCAGCTGCGCTGCTACAAATCCTCCTACGTCAGCAAGAAACGCTTCACGGTCTGCACCACCCTGATACCTTGGTTGTCAAGTTGCTTCAATCGGAGGTGCTGATGTCAAGCGGCAAGTCACTTCCGGCCATTGCAAAAGTCGATGAAATACTAGACGATCTCACTAAGATGTATGGGTCCGATCATAATTTTACTATTGTCGCCTATGCTACGCGAGCAGCCGCAGAGGCAATGATAGAGAACTATGACAGCGCTATTCGCGATGATATGTTCCTATATAAAATCTCGCTCGCGAAGCAAGGTCCGCGAGCGCTAAACACGATATTAGGCTTGAACGATATGGCTACTGCAGAGTGTAGTAGCGGCCATTCCATGGAAGGTCTAGCTCATGCATCGCAAGCGTTAGTCGATGCGAAAGTCACCTTTGGGAACACCAATGCGATGACTCAAGCGGTCTCGACCGCGGTGGCGTTCTGTCTTATCAGCAGCGGCCGTTACCAAGAGGCGTCAAAATATCTCGACGGGCTTGACTCGAAAGCGATGGGACAATCGATCGCGGACCCCGAACAAGCTGCCTATATTTCTCTCATGCAAGCCGCGATAGCAAACGGCCTAGGAAATCGCGTTCGGGCGCGAGAATTTCTACGCCTACCCTTACAGGTTTATGATGGACCTAATACAGACAAATATCTTAGTAGATGGACCTTAGCATTAAATAAGTCGTTGTCCGAATCTCGGCCGTAGCAGGTGGCCCGCATTCGGTGCGGGACCAACGTCCAGCGGCGCATTTTACCCGATGTGCCTACTCTCTGCCCCCGTTGTAACATCGGACCATCCCCGCCTAACAAATCACCCCGCCGGCGCGCAGCCCACTACTCCGCGCGACAGCACCGTTGCCTTCCCATCCCCCGTCAGAACCATCGCCACCTCGTACGTGATAACGCTCGCATCGCCGACCGGCGCCTGCGCCGCACGGTAGGGCGCGGTGCAGGCCGTGGCGGGCGGCGGGCGAGCGGCGACGGCGCGGGTGAAATGGCCCGCTTTCATCGACTTGGCCCAGCACGCGGCGCCGTCCTTCAGCAGCGAACAATCCCCCGCGTATGCACGCACGTACGTCAAGTGCAACACCCCGCCGGCAATCGAGATCGCCTGCAACCCCCCGCTCGCCGCCATCACGTCGGAGTACAGCTGTTTGCCGTCCGGCTCGTGCCAGACCGAGAACGGCTCCACGTCGGGCGTGTCGGTCGCCTCGTAGAACAGAAACGGGCCCTTGCGCCCCATGAACGCCGTCTCGCCCTCGTCGAGCGGAACGTCGCTTGCGGCATGCCGGCCGGGACAGGGCAGCCGCGTGCCGCCCGCAGGCTGCCGGACGAGAAAGGACGGGCCGCGCTCCGCTGAATCCGTCTTCGTCTCGCGCACCATGAAGTCGGCATAGGAGGTGCGCTCGAAGGATTGGGCCGCCGTCAGCTCTGGCCCCTCGATGCGCTGCACCGCTAGCGGCGGGTCGAACAACCCCGGCGGCGTTCCGCTATCCAGCGCCGCCAAGGCCGGACGCGCACAAACCGTCAACGCCACCAACGCCACTAGGCGCTTCATTCGGCCGACCTCCCTGGGCCCGGGCAGCGGGCACCCTAACCACCCTAACTACCTTCCTGCCCGCGCTGAACGAAAAGGGGGCGCACCCTGCGATGCGCCCCCGTTCCCGCGTAAGCGACGACGTGGATCAGAAATCCATGTCGCCCATGCCGCCCATGCCGCCGCCGGGTCCGCCGGCCGCAGGCTGCTTCTTCTCCGGCTTCTCCGCCACCATCGCCTCCGTGGTGATCAGCAGCGAAGCGATGGAGGCCGCATCCTGCAGCGCCGTGCGCACCACCTTGGTGGGGTCGATGATGCCGGCCGCCACCAGGTCCTTGTACTCGGCCGTCTGCGCGTCGAAGCCGTAATCGTAGCTGTCGTTCTCCAGCACCTTGCCGGAGATCACTGCACCGTCCTCGCCGGCATTCTCGGCGATCTGGCGCAGCGGCGTCAGCACGGCGCGGCGCACGATGTCGATGCCGAACTTCTGGTCCGCATTCTCGGACTTCAGGGTCTCGAGGATCTTGGACGCCCGCGCCAGCGCGACGCCGCCGCCCGGAACGATACCTTCCTCCACGGCCGCACGGGTCGCGTGCAGCGCGTCGTCAACGCGGTCCTTGCGCTCCTTCACCTCGACCTCGGTGGCACCGCCCACGCGGATCACGGCCACGCCGCCGGCCAGCTTGGCCAGCCGCTCTTGCAGCTTCTCGCGGTCGTAGTCGCTGGTGGTCTCCTCGATCTGGGCGCGGATCTGCCCGCAGCGGCCGGTGATGTCGGACTTCTCGCCCGCACCCTCGACCACCGTGGTGTTCTCCTTCTCGATCAGCACCTTCTTGGCGCGGCCGAGCATGGGCAGCGTCACGTTCTCGAGCTTGATGCCCAGGTCCTCGCTGATCACCTGGCCGCCGGTCAGGATGGCCAGGTCTTCCAGCATCGCCTTGCGCCGGTCGCCGAAGCCCGGTGCCTTCACGGCCGCGATCTTCAGGCCGCCGCGCAGCTTGTTGACCACCAGCGTCGCCAGCGCCTCGCCTTCCACATCCTCGGCCACGATCAGCAGCGGGCGCCCGCTCTGCACCACGCTCTCCAGCAGCGGCAGCAGCGGCTGCAGCGTGGACAGCTTCTTTTCGTGGATCAGGATGTAGGGGTTGTCGAGGTCGGCAACCATCTTCTCGGCGTTGGTGATGAAATAGGGCGACACGTAGCCGCGGTCGAACTGCATGCCCTCGACCACGTCCAGCTCGGTCTGGATGCCCTTGGCCTCCTCGACAGTGATCACACCCTCGTTGCCGACGCGCTGCATCGCCTCGCTGATCATGCGGCCGATATCGGCCTCACCGTTGGCGCTGATCGTGCCGACCTGCGCGGTCTCGCTCTGGCTGGTGATCTTGCGGCTCTTGGCCTTCAGCTCCCCCACGATGGCCTCCACGGCACGGTCCACGCCGCGCTTCAGGTCCATCGGGTTCATGCCGGCGGCCACCGCCTTGGCACCCTCGCGCACGATCGCCTGGGCCAGCACGGTGGCTGTGGTCGTGCCGTCACCGGCCAGGTCGTTGGTCTTGCTGGCGACCTCGCGCACCATCTGGGCGCCCATGTTCTCGAACTTGTCGGCGAGTTCGATCTCTTTGGCGACCGTCACACCGTCCTTGGTGATGCGCGGGGCGCCGAAGGACTTGTCGATGACGACGTTGCGGCCCTTGGGACCGAGGGTGACCTTGACGGCATCGGCCAGGATATCGACGCCACGCAGCATGCGCTGGCGGGCATCGCCACCGAAGCGTACTTCTTTAGCAGCCATTGCGTTAGCTCCATATACAGAAGAAAGCAGTTCTTTCTTGAAAGAAAGAACCAAAGAACTTTTGGTTTTAAGCGGCTTTCGCGGCGGCGGTCGTGGAGTCAACGATGCCCATGATGTCGCTCTCCTTCATGATGAGGAGCTCCTCACCCTCGAGCTTCACCTCCGTGCCGGACCACTTGCCGAACAGCACGCGGTCGCCGGCCTTTACGTCCAGCGCCACGATCTGGCCCTGCTCGTTGCGGGCGCCCGCGCCCACGGCAATCACTTCACCCTCCTGCGGCTTCTCGCGCGCAGTGTCGGGAATGATGATGCCACCCGCCGTCTTCTCTTCCGCCGTGATGCGGCGGACGACGACGCGGTCGTGCAGAGGACGGAATTTCGCCATGCGTATCGCTCCTGAAGTCGGTTGCACCGGCGCCTTCGGCCGGTTTGGCACTCTCCCTGGGAGAGTGCCAGCGCATCTAGAGGCGGCGCCGGGCGAAGTCAAGACATCGGCAGCACTCGGCGTGCAGGAGTGCCAAGCGTCTGTTAACACTATCTTTTTCTTTTGCCTAAATGATCGGGGTGCTCCAGTCTGGACCACCGGCTCGGCAGAAGCCGGACGCACAGGATGAGCTAGGAAAGCAGGTGCCGCACGGCCGCCTATCGGCCGAAACTTAACCTCGAGGATGTCATGAGCCTGGCCCAGCAGATCAAAGGCTACCGCCTGACCACCGCCGAAATCCTGTATCACATGCCCGACCACCCGGGCCTGCTGCAAAGCTTCGTCTGGCAAGACCTGGACATGGCGCCCCGCTTCCCTGTGCTCCACAAATTCCTCGATTTCTGGGCCCGCAAGCTCGATGGCAGGCTGCATTCGGTGCGGGTGGGCGCCACCAGCGTGATCGCGCCGGGCGAGTGGCGGCATACGGAGCATCTGCGCCACCTCAACTGACCGCGGGCATGCCGGGGCCGAAACCACGCGCCGGCACAAGCGTTACGCAACGATCACCCCGATTGAGGTCCGCCCGTGGGCACGATGCTGCTTGTGCTCCTGATCCTGCTGCTCATCGGCGTCCTGCCCGCCTGGCCGTATAGCAGCAGATGGGGCTACTATCCCTCCGGCGCACTCGGCGTCGCCCTGGCCGTGGTTGCCGTGCTCGTCCTGGTCGGCCGCCTCTGACCCGCCTACGGGGTACGCACCTCGGCCACCAGCGACGCCACCGTCGTGATGGCGCAGGTGAGGTGGTACAGGCTGCTGGCGGGGGCCGGCTCCGCGGAGAGCACGCCCTGGGCGTCGCGCCGTTCGTGCCACAGCCCGTCCGGCCGAAGATAGGCTGCCAGCACCGCCGCAGCCTGGAACTGGCGGTGGAGGTCCGGGTCGGGCCGAAGGAACTCGGCTTTCAGCCGCTCCGTCTGTGGCCACAGGCGCGCGCCGGCCTCCAGCACCGTGCCGTCGCTTCGGGCCAGATCAACCAGCCCGCCATGCGCCGGATGGATCGCGTGGCGGTCCACGAAACCCATCAGCCTGGCCGCAAGGGCATCCCCGCCGGGCAGCCGGGCGCCCAGCGCGGCTGACCGGTGCAGCAGCCAGGCCCACTCGCAATGGTGGCCGGGCTCCACCAAAAAGGCGCCGGCCTGCCGCTCCGGCCGTAATGAATCGTCGAAATACTCGGAAAGCGCGCCCGTCTCCGTGTCGAACAGCCGTGCGCTGAACAACGCCAGCAGCGCTTCGGCCCGGGCCAGGAAGACCGGGTCGCCGAACGCCTCGCCGGCGGCCAGCAACGCCTCCAGCAGGTGCATGTGCGGGTTCTGCCGGCGTGGCAGGGCGGGCGGCAGGCTTTCGAGGTAGCCGCCGGCGGCGTGGGGAAACGCGTCCTCCATCCAGCCGAGCAGCGACAGCGCCTGCGGGCGCAGCGCATCGGCACCTGCCACGGCCGTGGCGCTGGATAGGGCCAGCAGTACGAAGGCGTGGTCGTACAGGTCGCGCGTGAGGTCGATGGGGCTGCCGTCCAGGCCGAAGCGCCAGGCATACCCGCCCTCCGGATGGACGGCATGACGCTCCAGGAACGCCAGGCCCAGCCGGACAGCCTCGTCGGCCCCGTCCAGCCCGGCCCGATGCGCGTGGGAGAACACGTAGGTCTGCCGGGCCACCACGCGCAGCCGGCGAAACGGCGCAGTGCAGATACGGGTGTGCAGGTCCAGCGTCTCGTAGAACCCGCCGCGGGCGCGGTCCACGCCATGGGCCAGCCACAGGGGCCAGGCCGCCTCGCGCAGCCACCGGTCCAGCCCCCCTACGGCCTGGGCCAGTGCGGCCGACACGTCACCGCCCCGGATTGCGGCGTTCCAGCGCGAACCGGTCGGGGTGGCCCTTGATAGCGGGCGAAAACACCGCCCCGGTATGCGGACCGGCGGCAGTCAGGCAGGCGAGTCTCATGCGTCCCTATCCCTTGAGCCGGGGGCACCGCCCGGTGTTCACGCTGCGGACAACCGGCATACCATCATAGACCGTGTGGCGCGGCGGCACGCAATCCGCCCGCCCGCGGGCTGCCAGGTGTGTTGTTCGCGATGCAGCTTGCCGGCTCGGACGCGCACTGGCCGCCTATCAGCCGGACGGGGTCAGCGATGCTGCCGGTCGTGCCAGCGCGCGGGCGCGTGGTCGGCGTATTCGTGCAGATGCGGCACCAGCACCAACGCCACCAGAACCGATACGACGGACAGGCCGCACACGCTTTGCAACGGGTGGGCCAGCAGCCATGCGATCACCACGTCCATCATGCACCCCTCCATCTCGGCAGGACCAGAGCCACAATAAAGGCGCAGCAGCGCTTGGAAATACAGAACTTTGTGTGCTGCGCCGCAATAAATCGAACACCGCTATTCCCCGGCCTGCTTGGGCCAGCGCCGGTGCATCCACAGCCACGCGCCCGGCTCCTCGCGTATCCAGCGTTCCAGCACGTCGTTGATCTGCTGCGTCAGCGCCGCCACGTCCGCGGCGCGGTTGCCGCTGGCGGGTAAGGGCAGCGGCGGCTCCACCACCAGGCGCAGCCGGGCGGGGCCGATGCGGCGCGCGTGGGCGGGGATGATCGGGCAGCTGAAATGCAGGGCAAAGGCGGCGGCGGCCGGTGCGGTCATGGCCGGGAGGCCGAAAAAGCGCGCCTCCACGCCGTCATTCAGCTTCTGGTCCACCAGCATGGCCAGGTAGCCGCCGCCGCGCAGGTGCGCCATGGCCTGCCGTGCGCCCCTGGCGCCCTTGGGAAACAGGAGGGGCGCCTCTCCCAGAGGCGGCCGGCGCAGGCGGCGAATCAGCGCATCGACCGCGGGGTTGTCTGCCGCGCGGTACACCCCGGCCACGGGAAGCCCGTAGGCGCGCGCCGCATGCGGCAGGATTTCCCAGT
>CAXUGD010000153.1:0-7309 GCA_964250355.1 uncultured Acetobacteraceae bacterium
GCGCCAGCAACTGTTGTCCCCACCACTCGAAAAACTCGCCGAACAAGCCGCCTCCAGTCGCGAAGGCGTTACCCCGGCCCCGACCCGAAGGAAAGCATATCCACCCTGGGTTGCCGCTCTTTAATGCCCCAGCCGGCCAGGCCCGCACGCCGCTGCCGGCGGGCAACTCCCGGCTGCCGCGTGGGTTCAGCATGGTGGCGCCGTGCTGATGCAGCGCAGCATGGCCCTGGAAAACCGCCGCCGCCAGGCTACGTCACCACTAAGCCACCCTACTATTCCGGTAAGCGAGGCAGATCAGGCTCCGATGGGTATCGTCAAGTTCGCGCTGAAATACCCGCACACCTTCTACGTGGTGGCGATCCTGATGCTGTTCCTGGGCATCAGCAGCATCCTTGTCACGCCCAAGGACATCTTTCCCGCCATCAACATCCCGGTCGTCTCCATCATCTGGCAGTACACCGGGCTGACGCCCGAGGAGATGGAGCAGCGCGTCACCACCTACAGCGAGTACTCCATCAGCTCGTCGGTCAACGACATCAAGACGGTCGAGAGCCAGACCCTGTCCGGCCTTTCCGTCGAGCGGATCTACTTCCAGCCGAACGTGAACGTCGATCTGGCCATCGCCCAGATCGTGTCCGCCTCTAACTCCATCCGCGCGCTGATGCCCACCGGCATCCAGCCGCCGGTGATCGTGCAGTACAACGCGTCCAGCGTGCCGGTGCTGCAGATCAGCCTCAGCTCCGACACGCTCAACGAGCAGCAGCTCTACGATTACGGCATCTACCAGATGCGCCAGCAGCTGGCGCCCATCCAGGGCATCACGCTGCCCACGCCCTATGGCGGCAAGTACCGCCAGATCATGGTCGATCTCGATCCGGACGCGCTGCGGGCGCAGGGCCTGACGCCGAACGACGTGGTGACCGCGGTCAACGCCCAAAGCCTGACCCTGCCGTCCGGCGACGCCAAGCTGGGCGACAAGCAGTTCATCATCCGCGTCAATGCCTCCGCCCAGTCCATCGAGGCGCTCAACAACATCCCCATCAAGCAGGTCGGGCCGACCACGGTTTACCTGCGCGACGTGGCCCATGTACGCGACGGCTGGGCGGTGCAGCAGAACGTGGTGCGCACCGGGGGCAAGCGCTCCGTCCTGCTCACCGTCATCAAGAACGGCGACGCTTCCACGCTGGACGTGGTCAAACGGGTCAAGGCGGCCATGCCGGCGATCCAGAAGGCCGCGCCGCCCAGCATGAAGATCGCGCTGCTGTTCGATCAGTCGGTCTTCGTCTCCAGCGCCATCGACTCCGTGCTGCGCGAGGGCGCCATCGCCGCCGGCCTGACCGCGCTCATGATCCTGCTGTTCCTGGGATCCTGGCGTTCCACCGTGGTGGTGATGGTCTCCATCCCGCTCTCCATCCTCACCTCCGTCGCCGTGCTGGGTGCGCTGGGCCAGACGATCAATACCATGACGCTGGGCGGCCTGGCTCTGGCGGTGGGCATACTGGTCGATGACTCCACCGTGACGATCGAGAACACCCACCGCTTGCTGGACGAGGGCGGCGATTTCGACGAGGCGGTGCTGGAGGGGGCGGCCGGCATCGCCATTCCCACTCTGATCTCCACCCTGGCGATCTGCGTCGTCTTCGTCAGCGTGTTCTTCCTGCAGGGGGCGGCGAAATACCTGTTCACGCCGCTGGCCATGGCCGTGGTGTTCGCCATGCTGGCCTCCTACGGTATCTCGCGCACGCTGGTGCCCATCGTCATCCGCCTGCTGCTGCGCAGCGAGCACGAGGATGGGGGCAAGGAGGGCGAAGGCAGGCCGAAAGGCTGGTTCGCCCGCTTCCACGCGGGCTTCAACCGCCGTTTCGACGCATTCCGCACCTTCTACGGCTGGCTGCTGGGCGCCATCCTGGCTCGCCGGGTGGTGACCCCGCTGATCGCCGTGGCGGTCGTGGCCGGCGCCGGCGTGCTCAGCCTGTTCGTCGGCAGCGACTTCTTTCCGCCGGTGGATGCCGGGCTGATCCAGCTGCACGTGCGCGCCCCGGCACGCACCCGGATCGAAAGCACGGAGAAGATCTTCCAGGCGGTGGAAGACAACATCCGCGCCCACATACCGGGCGCCGACATGACGCTGCTGCTGGACAATATCGGCCTGCCGCAGCGCACGTACAACCTGGCCTTTTCCGACGGTACCACCATCGGCGTGAACGACGGCACCATCCAGATCCAGTTGGCCGAAAATCGGCACAGCAGCACGGCCGCCTACACGCGCCAGCTGCGCGACGAACTGCCGGCCGCCTTCCCGGACGTGCAGTTCTACTTCCAGCCGGCCGACCTCGTGACGCAGATCCTGAACTTCGGCGTCCCCTCGCAGATCGACGTGCAGGTCCAGGGCAAGGACCGCACCGAGAACCAGGCGATCGCCACCGACATTGCCCGGCGCATCGCGGCCGTCCCCGGCGTGGTGGACGCCCACGTGCAGCAGGAGCTGAACGCGCCCGAGATGTTCTATACCATCGACCGCACGCGCGCGCAGGAACTGGGCCTGACCGTCAACCAGGTTGCCACCAGCCTGAACATCAGCCTCAGTTCGTCCGAGCAGGTGTCTCCCAACTTCTGGACCGACCCAAAAAACGGCATCCCGTACTACATGGCGGTGCAGACGCCCGAGTACCGGCTGCACGACAAGAACGACATCGACTCCATCCCGATTGCGGGCAGCCAGGGCGCGGGCGGCACACGCATCCCCGACCTGTTCGGCAACGTCGCCTCCGGCCGCCGCCAGTCGGTGCAGTCCGTTTATAACCAGAGCAACATCCAGCCGGTGTACGACGTCTATGCCAGCCTGCAGAGCACCGATTTGGGCTCGGCCAAGGCCGCGATCGACAAGGTTGCGGCCGACGAGCGCCACCACCTGAAGACCGGCGATACGATCAACGTGCGCGGCCAGATCAGCAGCATGAACGACGCCTTCGCCGACCTCACGATCGGCCTGCTGTTCGCCGCCGTGTTCGTCTACCTGCTGATGGTGGTGAACTACCAGAGCTTCCTCGATCCGCTGGCGGTCATCCTGGCCCTGCCCGGCGCCGGCTCCGGCATCCTGCTGATGCTGTTCGTTACCGGCACCACGCTGTCCGTGCCCTCGCTGATGGGCGCCATCATGTCGGTGGGCGTGGCGTCGGCCAACTCCATCCTGCTGGTCACCTTCGCCCGCGAGCAGCGCGAAGCGGGCATGAGCGCGGCCGAGGCGGCGCTTTCGGCCGGCACTACGCGCCTGCGGCCGGTGCTGATGACGGCGGCCGCCATGATGGTGGGCATGGTGCCGATGGCCATTGGCGGCCCCGGCGAGGAGCAGAACGCCGTGCTGGCCCGCGCGGTGATCGGCGGCGTGCTGGTGGGCACGCTCACCACGCTGCTGTTCGTGCCCTATCTCTACTCCGTCTTCGGTGCCTTCGACCGCGTGCCCGAGAAGAGCGAGCAGGACGACCGGCGGGCCGAACCGCGCGGCCTAGCCCAGCAGGGAGCCTGAGCCATGAACCAGATCACCCGTCCCGCCATGGAAGCCGAACCCGCCGGCCGCAGCAGCAGCCCGGCCCCGCACGGCCGTGACGGCGCGCCGGACAGCCCGGCGGCCAAGCCCGACCCCCAGGCCGACCGCCGCCGCGCGCGCATCGCCCGCCGCATCGCGGTGGCGGCAGTCCTGCTGCTGGCCGCCATGGTTGCCTGGGGCACCTGGGCGCACATCGCCCGGCAACGCGCCGCCCACCAGGCGCTGCAGACCCGGCAGGATACGGTTCCCACCGTGCGCACGCAGGTGGTGCACGCCAACCGCCGCCCGGAGGTGGTGGACCTGCCCGGCACCATGGAAGCGTTCGACGCCGCCACGCTTTACGCGCGCGCCACCGGCTACATCGCCACGCGGAACGTCGATATCGGCAGCCGCGTGCACACCGGTGACGTGCTGGCCATCATCGCCGCCCCCGACCTCGACCAGCAGCTGGTCCAGGCGAAGGCCCAGCTCGTGCAGATGGAAGCCTCGCTGCAGCAGGCGATCGCCGCGCGCGGCCTGGCCCATGTCACCAACCAGCGCACGTCGCAGCTGGTCAGCGAGGGCTGGGCCAGCCGTCAGCAGGGCGACCAGGACCGCACCACGCTGTCCACCCAGAGCGCCGGGGTGGGCGTGGCCCAGGCCAACCTAGCGGCCCAGGTGGCGCAGGTGAACCGCCTGACCGAGCTGACCGGCTTCGAGCGGGTAGTGGCACCCTTCGACGGCGTGATCACCGCGCGCCAGGTGGATGTTGGCAACCTGGTCACCGCGGACGCCGCCAGCGGCACGTCGCTGTTCTCCATCGCGCGCACCGCCACGCTGCGCGTGCAGGTCTATGTGCCGCAGGAGTATTTCTTCGGCCTGAAGGACGGCCAGGACGCCACGATCACCGTGCCGCAATTGCCCGGCCGTACCTTCCACGGCCGCGTGGCGCGCAATGCCGCGGCCCTGGCCACCGACACCCGGACCCTGCTGGCCGAGGTGGATGTCGATAACCGCGACAACGCGCTCTCGGCCGGGCTGTACGGCATCGTGCACCTGCAGGTGCCAAGGGAGCAGCCGGTGATCCCGCTGCCCAGCCAGGCGGTGATCTTCAACAAGGACGGGCTGAGCGCCGCTGTGGTGGAAGACGGCCACATCGCCATACGGCACCTGGACGTGGCCGAAGATGACGGCGCGGTGGTGCAGGTGCGCGCCGGGCTGAAGGATGGCGACCGGGTGATCTTGAGCTTGCCGGTGGATCTGAGTGCGGGGATGAAAGTAAAAGGAAACTAGAAGGCCTGCTTTTTTGAAAAAAGCAGCAAAAAACTTTGGGGGCGCTGTCGCGGACCGTTCCACTAACGCGTACCCAAACAAGCAAAAGTTTTTTGGTTCTTTTTTTCAAAAAAGAACCGCTTCCAACCGGAGACCCCATGGACCTAACCGCAGCCCTCCCCCCCGGCCTGACCGGCCTGGAACAGCTCCGCGCCCTGATCGCCGGCGTGGGCGACGTGCCGATCGGCAAGACCATGGGGTTCCGCATCACCGGGGCCGAAGAGGGCAGCGTCACCTTCGAGGCGACACCGAGCCTGAGCGTCTATAACCCAATCGGCACCGTACATGGCGGGTTCGCGGCCGCGGTGCTGGATTCCTGCTGCGGCTGCGCCACCCACACCCGGCTGTCGCCCACCCAGGCCTACACGACCCTGGAGCTGAAGGTGGCCTACCACAAGGCGATCACCGTGCAGACCGGCCCGCTGCTGGGCACCGGCCGCGTGATCAGCTTCGGCCGCCGCGCCGCCTTTACCGAGGCCACCCTGACGGACGCCGCCGGCAAGCTCTACGCCTCGGCCACCTCCACCCTGCTGGTCATGGAACGCTAGCCCAGGGTTTAGCCGCCCGTCACGCTCATGTGGCGCACCACCGAGGCTGCGGGGCGGCGGCGGTCGATGACGAAGTCGTGCCCTCTGGGCTTGCGGCTGATCGCCTCGGCGATGGCCGCCTGCAAATCCTCGCCGCGGCGGAGCGGCGCGCGCAGGTCGGCCGCGTCGTCCTGGCCCAGGCACATGTAAAGCGTGCCGGTCACGGTCAGGCGGACGCGGTTGCAGTCCTCGCAGAAATTATGGGTCATCGGCGTGATGAAGCCGAGCCGCCGCCCGGTTTCGCGCACCGTCACGTAGCGCGCCGGACCGCCGGTGCGGTACGCCGTCTCGTCCAGCGTCCAGCGCCGGCGCAGACGGGCCCGCACCAGCGAGAGCGGCAGGTACTGGTCGGCGCGTGAGGCGCCGATCTCGCCCATCGGCATCGTCTCGATCAGGCACAGGTCGAAGCCGTGCCGGCCGCACCAGGCCAGCATGTCGTCCAGCTCGTCCTCGTTCTCGCCACGGAGCGCCACCGCGTTGATCTTGACGTGCAGCCCGGCATCGCGGGCGGCGAAGATTCCGGCGAGCACGCCGTCCAGCCGGCCCCAGCGCGTCAGGCGGGCGAAACGCTCCGGGTCCAGCGTGTCCAGGCTGACATTAATGCGGCGCACGCCGGCGCGGGCCAGCGCTTCGGCATGGCGGGCAAGCTGGGTGCCGTTGGTGGTGAGCGTTAGCTCGTCCAGCCCGTGGCCTAGCCGCGTGCCCAGGCTGGCGAACAAGCCCAGCACGCCGCGGCGCACCAGCGGCTCGCCGCCGGTGATGCGCAGCCGGGTGACGCCTGCCGCCACAAAGGCGCCGCACAGCCGATCCAACTCCTCCAGCGTGAGGATCTCGGCCTTGGGCAGGAAAGTCATATCCTCGGCCATGCAGTACACACAGCGAAGGTCGCACCGGTCGGTCACCGACACGCGGAGGTAGGTGACCGGGCGCGCGAACGGATCGATCAGGGCGGACATGCTGGTCGGCACATCGCGGTTGACCGGGCCCCGGTCAAGGGGCCACGCGCCGCCTTCCCGCCGTTCAGTAGCGGGACTGCGGCTGTGGCTGCTGGGCGGACGGGACCTGGCGGTGGGAAAAGCAGCCAAGCTCGTAGCAGCCGAACAGTGCAGCGGCGCCTACGCCGATGGCCACCTTCTCCTTGGTGGACATGCCGGCCGCCGCACCCCCGCCGGGCACCACCTGCACACGCTGGGCCTGGGCAGGTCCGCCGCCCGCCGGAATGTAATCCACGTCGGCCGGCTGCCCGGGCGGCAGCGAACCGACATAGGCCGCGAACACCGCCAGGCTCGGGAACACCCGGCCGTTGACGGAGATCAGCGAGTCGCCCGGCCGGAACCCCGCCCGCGCGCCGGGCGAGCCTCCGCGGACCTTGTCAACCCGCATGATCTCGAAGGCGATCCCGGCGTCGTTGATCATCTCGGCCCGCTGCAGCTCCAGCCCCAGCGTGCCGCCACGGCGCGGCAAGCTGGCGGCCTCCTGAGGGGTTACCACGCGGTAGCCCATCGGGTTGTCCGCGCGCGCGGCGGCCGGCAGCAACGCCACCGTGATGCACCATACCGCCAGGGCGCGTTGAGCGCCGCGCATCAGACGTTGACCGTTCCCTCGTTCGGCACGGCCCCATTGGGCGTCATGCCGTCCACCGCCGCCGGCAGATGCTGGCTGAGCTGGGAGAGGAAGTCCTGCGGCGCCATGCCGGCCTGGCTGGCCATGCTCTGCACCCGGTCGGCGCCGAACACCGATTGCAGCTGGTCGGGCGAGACCGGCTGGTTCGGCCCGTTGCCCACCCAGGATTGCGCGACGTGGCCGAGGCCGGCCTGCTCGAACGACGAGAGCAGCCCCTGCACCCCGCCGCCACCCATGGTCG
>CAXUGD010000154.1:0-295 GCA_964250355.1 uncultured Acetobacteraceae bacterium
GGTATCGGCCGCGCCGGCGCAGCCCAGCAGGCACGAGGCCGCGTGTTGCAGCACCCTGTCCCCGATCTTGTGGCCCAGCTGGTCGTTGGTTGCCCGAAACTGGTCCAGGTCGATCAACAGGACCGCGAGCGCCGCATGTGGGGCGGCGCGCGCCAGGGCCTGCGCCAGCCGCTCGTCCCACAGGTGCCGGTTGGCCAGGTCGGTGAGCGCATCGTGGTAGGCGAGGTGCACCAGCCTGGCTTCCGCCCGCGCGCGGGGGGGACCCACCCGCGGGCGGGAGGGGAGGCCGGAGACA
>CAXUGD010000154.1:305-7268 GCA_964250355.1 uncultured Acetobacteraceae bacterium
GCCCGCTCGCTGCGCTCGCGGGTCTGTTCGGTCACGTCCTTGACCAGGCCAAACGCCTGTGTGGGCGGCCCGCCGTCATGGGCCAAGATGCGCCCGGTCACCCAGACCCAGTGCACGCTGCCGTCGGGCCACACGACGCGGAACTCGAGGTCGAGCGGCCGCCCGGTGGCCAGCACCTGGTCCCGCTCGCGCTCCAGGGCGCCCCGGTCCTCCTCGTGGGTCCTTGCCAGGACCGTGTCGTAATCGGGGATCTCCGTGCCCTTTCCCAGGCCGAAGCAGTGCGCGCACAGGTCGGAGGCGGCGATGCGGCCCGTCGCCACCTCGTACTCCCAGGCGCCGAGCTGGCCCACCTCCAGCGCGAAACGAAGCCGCCGCTCGCTCGTCTGCAACGCGATCAGCATCTGCCGCCGCTCGTGCACGTCCTCCAGCGTGCCGTACCAGCGCACGATGTGCCGTGCTGCGTCGCGCCGCGGGGCGGCGCGCGTGCGGAACCAGCGGTAGCTGGCGTCGCGCGACAGCAGCCGGTGCTCAATCTCGAACGGCTCGCCGCTCAGGAGTGCGGCAGACCAGCGCTGGAGCGTGGGGGCGAGGTCGTCCGGGTGGACCGCCCTGGCCCAGCCGTCTCCGCGGGCCTCCTCGGCCGACATGCCGGTGAGGGCCAGCCAGCGCGGGCTGGCCTGTTCCACCGCACCGTCCGGCGAGGCGGTCCAGGGTATCTGTTCATTGAATTCGAGGACGTTACGGTAGAGGTCGTCTTCGACGGCATCGCGGGACTGCCTGCCCAGGGGCTCGCCGAATAGGGTGGCGGGCGGCGGCGCGTGGCTACGGTGCAGCGACAAGTTCGTGACCTCCATAGCCGACGGGACCGCCTTGTCAGGATGGAGGAGAGCAGTTTGGCAAGCTCCGCGCAAGTTCGTTTCGGCAGGTCAGTTTGCATCGCCGCCCGCCCGCCGGCGGGGCGCGGGTATGCGAAGTCCCAGCCTTTGGCGAAGGCCCTGTTGCTGAAAGGCAGGTTTGCATCTTCACTCCGATCGACGTGTTGACGGAGGACCGGGCCGAACCGGGCGATGGGCGCGGCGGCATGACGTTTAGCTTTTGTAATAAATCGGGTACGACGCGGTCTGGAGATGGAGGGTGGCAGTAACCAGCTCCACTATCATTCAACTTGTGGCAACGAACTGTCTCCAAAAAGATTTTATTCATCACAAATTAGAATATGTCTGGATTGTGACTATGAAAATATTTAGGTCGCCTGCATTTTTTCTGTTGAATGTCGTTTCTTCCTGCTCTATGTCTTTCCTGTCCGCCGGAGATTGGTCCGGCAATCGCAGGGAAACGGTCATGGCCAGTTATTCGCGTCTCGTCGCCCAGGGTTCCGGCATTGCCTTTGCGGCGGTTCTCGCTGCCGCTGTTCCCGCACCTCACCAGGCGAGTGTTGCCCCCGCGCCTGCCGCGGCGCAGACCGGCGCCTCCAGCGTGAGCCCGGCCGCCAACCGCCACCTCATCGCGTCGCATTTCGTCAGCTTCGACGATGACGATACCGGCCTCGACATCCGCCATCGCTGGCCCTGAGCGGCGGCGCCCCGTTATGCCGCGTAGTCCCTGCGGGGGGCTCGCGCGGCAAGGGAGGGTGCCGTTTGCGGTCAGCAACCTTCAGTTGACCTTGAATTTCAGGCACTTAGCTGTCGCACCCTAGAGTTGTCCGGCGCGGTGCCGAGTATCCTTTGACGTAGCTGGTTTCGCGTGGCTTGATACGGCCGTCACCGAATTTGCGGGACCGGTTTATGAAGTCGATCTCGTAACTGTGCCGTTCATCCGTCGGCATTTTCTGCGGGTCTTGATTGCCTTGCTCCTTGGCCTGGCGCCGATGCCGGGCCGGGCCGAGCGGTCCATGTTCAAAATCTATAATGCCGACCAGGGGTTGGGAAGCCTCGGGGGTGCATGCATGGTCCAGGACCATGCCGGCTATCTTCTGCTGTGCACGGAACACGGCGTTTTCGCCTATGACGGCCGGCGTTTCGTCAACCTCGGGACCGAGCAGGGCTTGCGCCAGGGCGGCGACATCCACGGCATCGCGCTCACCGCCACGGGCCGCATCGCCGTGAGCTTCGCCGACGAGGTGCTGGTGTCCGACCGTGCATCGGACACCTCGCACCCGCCGGGCCAGCTGTCGTTCCGCACCGTCAGCCATCCGGGCGTGACCTTCTACAACGAACGGCTGCACCGCCTCGTGGCGTGGCAAGACGGGCTTGTACTGCTGACACGGGACGCAATGGAGCGGATCGTCGTTCCCGATACCGGCTCGCCTCGTTTCGAGGCCATGGGCTACGATTTGGACGAGCAGGCCCAGCTCGGCGGCGCCACCGCCGTGTTTTCGATACGGGGTCACCTGTGGGAGTCGTTCGGCGACGGACGCCTCTGTGCCGCCGACCCCGGCGCGGTGCGGTGCTACACCGCGACGGACGGGTTACGCAGTGGCCCCTGGGTCGATGTGGTCGCCGGACCGGCAAACACCGTCCTTGCCCGCTCGGCCAGCTCCGCCGCCTCGTTCGACCCGGGCGCGCGCCGCTGGACCATCGTGACCCTGCCCGATCAGGGTGGGCGCTACACCAACCACGCCTACGAACTCGGGCTGTTCAGGACGCCCGATGGGAGCATCGTCACCCAGGCCGACCACGGCCTCGCCGAACTCGGCGCAGATGGCTGGCGTCTGCTGAGGGTAGAGGACGGCGCACCCTCCGGCACCATCGTTAGTGCCATGACGGACGCGACCGGGCAGTTCTGGTTTCAGGTGCTGGGGCGCGGACTGGTCCGCTGGGTGGGCTACCGGCAATGGGAGACGGTGCAGAAGGCCGACGGACTGTCCGACGGCATCCCCTGGCAGACCGTCCGCTCGTCGGCCGACTCGCTTTGGGTTTCCACCGATACCGGGCTGGACGAGGTCGTTCGCCGGGGCGCCTCGCTGCGCGTCAGCCGGGTGTTTCCCGGCGCCTGCTTCGTGCTGGCGTTCGGCCCGCGTGGCGAGCTGTGGCGCAATGCCCCCAACGGCGCACAGGCCATGGACCCGGCAACCGGCAACGCGGTCAGCATCGACATGCCGCCGGTCAACGCCATCGTTTCGGGGCCGGGCGGTGCGGTGTGGTTCGCCACGCAGGCCGGCTTGTTCAAGGTGGACGACCGCGCGGGCCTGGCGCTGGGTGCCGTGCTGCTGGGATCGCCCCGGGCGGAGGTCGTCGATGTCGCCAATGACGGCGTGGGCGGCGTGTTCTATCTCGCCGGCGGCCGCCTGCGCCACCATCGGCAGGACGACACGGACGACGCCGTAACCGGTGCGTGGCCGGATTCGGGCTTCGAGCCGCTGGCGGCGGTGATGGGCCATGACGGCAGTTTGTGGATTGGCGGATCGGGCGGCTTGTACCGGTTCGTGCTGTCGGCGGACCACGTGGCCTCCTACCAGCTCATCGACACCGCGGATACGCGTTCTAACAGCATCGTGGCAGTCATGGTGGACCACCGCGGCTGGGTATGGGCCGGCACCTCGCTCGGGGTCTCCGTGTTCAACGGGCAGCGCTGGGTGTCGGTCGATTCCGATAGCGGTCTCGCGTCCGACGACGTGGACCAGGGCGGCATGCGCGAAGACCCGGACGGGTCCGTCTGGATCGTGACGACCCAGGGCGTGTCGCACCTGCTTCATCCCGAGTGGCTGTTCAACGACCAGCCGATCAAGGCCGTGGTGAGCGAGGCGCTGATGGGAGACCACCCCGTGATCGAGGGCACGATGCCCTACACGCTGGACCCGCTCTCGCTCCAGTTCGGCGGGACCAGCTACGGGGCCGAACGTTCGTTCCTGTTCCACTACAAGCTGTCGGACGTCGATTCCGACTGGGCCGTCTCTTCCACCGGCCTGGCCCGCTACCCCTTTGTTCCGCCCGGCCGTCACGTGCTCACCTTGGTCGGCTACAACCAGCTGACGCACCGGACCTCGCCACCGGCCACCCTCGTCATCGAAGTCGGCTATCCCTGGTGGCAGCAATGGTGGGCGGACGCCATCTGGGCGCTGTGCGCGGTGGGCGTGATCTACGCAATGATGCGGGTGCGTTTCCACTCGATCCTAGCCCGGCAGGCGGAGCTGAAACGCTACGTGGCCGAGGCGGCCGAGCAGCTTCACTACCAAGCGCTGCACGACAGCCTGACGGGGCTGCTCAACCGCGCGGAAGTGGAGCGGCGGCTGGCCGACAAGCTCTCCAGCGGGCCGATCATCGGGGAACTGATCATTGCCCTGATCGACATCGATCACTTCAAGCGCGTGAACGACAATTACGGCCATCTCGGCGGCGACGACGTGCTGCGCCACCTCGGACGGATGATCAGCCAGGCGCTGCGGAGCGGCGAGTTTGCCGGCCGTTACGGCGGCGAAGAGATCCTGCTCGTGCTCGACGACCGCGACGGACACGGTGCCGAACGCGTGCTGGACCTGCACCGCACGGTCCGGGGCGGCCCGTTCAACGCCGCCGGCAAGGCCATACGGATCACCTGTTCGATCGGGCTGGCCTGGGCCGTCCTGGGCGACGACTGGGAGTCCCTCATCGGGCGGGCCGACGACGCCCTGTACCAGGCCAAGGCGGCGGGACGCGACCAAGTTGCCGAGAGCAGCCGCAGCGCCCCGGCGATACGGCGGATCGCAACGGACCGTCGCTTCCGCCCGAGCGCGTCCTGACCGGCAGGCCGGCCGGCTGATCAGGCCAGGGCGGGCGCGCGCAGGCCGCCACCCTCCGTCGCCGCACTGCTGGCCAACTCCTGCGGCTGCACGTTGGACGGCGGCAACGGCCGCACGCAGTCGCGGCCGGCTGCCTTGGCAGCATACAGGGCCGCGTCGGCACGGGTGATGATGTCGGCCAGCGTGCAGTCCCGGGTATTGGCCGCGTGGACGCCCAGGCTGGCTGTGACGACGGTTTTCTCCCCGAGGCCAGGATGGGGGATATGGGCGGCCCGGATGCTGCGGCAGACCGCCTCGGCCACCGCGCTTGCGGCGGCAAGGTCGGTGTCGGGCAGGAACACCAGGATCTTCTCGCCGCCGAATCGCACCGCCAGGTCGCGGCTGCGCAGCGCCAGGCAGACGTGCCCGGCAATCGCCGCCAGGCACGCGTCGCCGGCCATGTGGCCTAGCCGGTCGTTGAACAGCTTGAAGTGATCGATGTCGATCAGGATGATGCCGGCCTGCGGGGGCTGCGCCGCCTGCCTGGCCCAAAAACGCTCGGTCGCCTCGGCAAGCCGCCGGCGGTTGGCCAGGCCCGTCAGCGGGTCGGTCATCGCCATCATCTCAAGCTGCCGGTTGAGAAGCCGCACGCGCAGGTCGAGCAGGAAACTTTGCCTGCGCTCTTTCTCGAGCGTATACGAGGTGACCAGGGCCACAACCGCTCCGCTGACGCAGAACAGCATGTGGAGCAGCGTTCCCCCGGACGTCACGATATCCGATCCGAACAGGACGACCTGGAACAGCACGCATTGCAGCGCTACCGAAACGAGAGCGTAGCCGAACAGGGAACGGTTGATGACACACCCGCACATCAGGATCAGGATGTCGCCGAACATGTAGTCTGCACGGTAGCTGCCATGCGAGGTCATGAACAGAAACGTGAGCGTGGCGGACAGGAGCACCGGCATGGTGCTGATCAGCGCATCATAACAGCTCCGGACGTGAACCGCCGCGTAGAGCAACGCCAGGCAGGCCGGTGTCGCCACCGCCAGGCGGCCGGTTACGTACAGCAGCAAGTCACCGGGTGCCAGGATGTAGTCGGTGACCAGGAACATGTCGAACAGGCAGAGGCCCATCAGCCACAGCATCACCACGGGCTTTTTCGAGTATGCTGCAGCCTCGTTGCGGTACAGGCGCTCGATCTGCGGCGTGAAGTTCGGCCATATGCGAGCGCGAAGCATCTCTCGCTCGACCGACGCCAGCACGGGATACTGAGTTGCGTCCGACATTGCGTGGTTGGCCGATTGCGTTCCCGTCATAGTGGAACAAAAGTCTTACCCATGGGTAAACGAAACCGTGCGGCTTGCGGCGCTCAGGCTAGCTTTTGCGGGGCGGAACCGTCTCCCGCGTCGAGCGCAGCAGCGCCGTCACACGCAGGATCGATTCGCCGATCTTGCTGCCGGCACGCTGCACCCGGGGGTCGGCGTGGGAGCGCAGGCTGTCGGCCACCATCAAGGCCGGGGTCAGCGCGCCGTTCACGTCGTGACGCACGTTCGACACCAGCTTTTCCAGAACCCTGATCCGCTCCAGGGCCTCCTCCATCGCAGGTTCCACGGATCAAACAGCCTCAAACCAGTGCACGCCGGCTGACCCACCCTCGGAACGGCCGCCCGGCCATAGTATAGGCGTGCTTGCCGCCCCTCCGCCACAGGCGTGGCGGATGCGCGCGCACCAAGCCGACTTGTTGGACGGAGCGGAAGGTGGCTAGTGTTGGCGCCCGCCCGGCAAAGGACACCACCATGCGTCACCCCGGAATAGAGGTCTTGTCGTCCGCGTGCCTGGCGGCGAGCCTTGCCGTTGCAGCAGCCCGGGCGGAAGCGCGCCCCGTGGCCTCGCTCCACATGCCGGAGATCGTCCTGTCGCACCGGGCGGCGCTGGCGGGCCGGCCCGACCCGGCGGCGCGCATGGAACTGGCGGTCTCGCTGCCGCAGCGCAACGGGGATGCATTGCAGGCCCTGCTCGGCACGCTCTACGATCCGGCTTCGCCGAACTTCCGCCACTACCTCTCGGTGGCGGCGTTCACCGACCGGTTCGGCCCCACGGCGGCCGACTACGGCGCGGCACGGGCGTTTTTCGCCGATCGGGGCCTGACGGTCCTGGCCACCGCCGCCAATCGCGGGCTTCTGACCCTCGAGGGCAGCGTGGCCGATATAGAGCGCGTGTTCCACGTCACCCTGAACCTGTACCGCCATCCGACCGAACAGCGC
>CAXUGD010000155.1:0-7204 GCA_964250355.1 uncultured Acetobacteraceae bacterium
GGCTGGGCACGGCGGTGTTGGCGCGCTTGTCAATCGATAGGAAGACCGTTTCGGACGCCGTGCCGGTCTTTGGGGCGGTGGGGGGGGGGCGGGGGGGGGGGGGCGCGGGGGGGGGGGGGGGGGCCCGCCGGCGGCGCCCCGCGCGCGCGCCCCGGGGCGACGACCCGGCGCCCGCCCCGCCCGGTCGCCCCGGTGACGGCGAGGACCGGTCCGACGGCCCCGCTCACTTTGCTGCCTCGAAAGCGCCGGCCAGGGTGAGCGTCACCTCATCGCCGATCAGGGGCGTGTAGGTCTTCACCCCAAAAGCGGAGCGGCTGAGGCGGCCCGTCGCCTCGAAGCCGACGGTGTAGGCCTTGTCCAGCGGATTAACCCCCGCGCCGACGAACCGCGCCTGTAGCGTCACTGCCCGGGTGGCGCCGTGCAGCGTCAGCTCTCCGTCGATCTGCGCGCGGCCCGGGCCCGTTCGCACCACGTGGACCGAGCGGAAGCGCATCTGCGGGAAGCGTGTGGCGTCGAGCCACTGGTCGCTCTTCAGCTCGCCGTCTAGGGTGACGCTGGTGGTCGAGACGCTCCCGACTGGGATGCTCACGTCGAGGTTGGTGGCGGCGATCCGCTTGGGATCGAGGCTGAGCGTTCCCTCCACGCCGCTGAAGCGGCCGCGGTACTCCGAAAATCCCATGTGCGAGACGCCGAACGTCACCTGCGTGTGGTTCGGATCGACCTTGTAGAGGCCGGCGCGGACGTCCGCCGCATCGGCGTCGGCCGGAACAGGCTGGGCCGACGCCCCGGCGGCGACCGCGATGATGGGAAGGAGGGACAGGGCGAAGGTCTTCATGTGCTGATCCTTGTATGGAGGTTGGTGACGCGGCTTCCCGAGGGGGAAGTGCGGTTTTGCAGGCCGCGAGCCGCCTCAGCCGAACTGGAAACCGGAGATCGGCTTGCCGCGGACGCGGTCCGCATAGATGCGTTGGCCGGGGTCGCTGGCCGCGGCACCGGCGGCGACCATTAGCGGCAGCAGGTGCTCGGCTTCGGGATGCGCGTCGTAGGCACCCGGCGCTTCGCGCCAGCGCGCCAGCGCGTGCTCGCGTCCCCCAGGATCCTCGACCGTCTCCGTCAGCCAGGCGTCGAACGCGTCCGCCGTCTCGTCGCGACGCCCCGAAAGGAAGCGCGGCAGGTTGTGGTAGCTCATGCCCGAGCCGACGATCAGCACGCCGTCATCGCGGAGCGGCGCGAGCGCGCGTCCGATCGCGAGGTGAGCCGCCGCGTCGAAATCCTGCTGCAGGGAGAGCTGCAGTATCGGCACGTCCGCCTGCGGGTAGACCAGCTTAAACGGGACGAAAACGCCGTGGTCCAGACCGCGGCGCTCCTCGACGCCGACGTCCACGCCCGCCTGCGTCAGCAGCCGCCGCACTTCGGCAGCCAACTCGGGCGCGCCTGCCGTCGGGTAGGTCAGCCGGTAGGTGTGGTCCGGGAAGCCGTAGTAGTCGAACAGCAGTCCAGGTCGGGCGGCGACGTTCAGCGTCGGCCGCTCGGCTGCCCAATGGCCGGAGATTACGAGAACGGCGCGCGGGCGGCGGCCCAGGCGCGCGTCGAGATCGCGCAGGAACGCTCCCATGCGGTCCCAAGTGTCCGGCTCCCAGCGCGGTGGCGGCTCCATGAAGAAGCAGGGACCGCCACCGTGCGGGATGAAGAGGGTGGGCCAAGCAATGGTGGGCATAGGACGGGCTCCAATCTCGCAGCCAGATGTGCTGTATGCTTGGCCGAAAAAACCAGGATAAGATTGAATGTCTCTATCAAGGAATTGGATGGTGGGTGCGGTCCTCAACCTCGACCAGCTGCGTGTCTTCGCCATGGTGGAACAGACCGGCAGCTTCTCCGCCGCCGCGCGGGTGCTCGGGCGGGCGCAGTCGGCCGTCACCTACGCCATACAGGAGCTGGAGGCCGACCTTCGCACGGCGCTGTTCGACCGCTCGGGCTACCGGCCTGTCCTGAGCGCGGCCGGTCGGGCGATGCTGCCGCGCGCCAAGCGCGTGTTGAGCGAGGTTGACGCGCTGCAGGTGCAGGCCGACGGCCTGGCTACCGGCCTGGAGGCATCGTTGTCCTTGGTGGTGGACGCCGCCTATCCGATGGTGGACCTCACGGCCGCGCTGATCGCGTTCAAGGACGCGTTCCCGTCGGTCACCACCCACCTCCATGCCGAGTCGCTCGGTGCCGGTGCGGACATGGTGCTGGCCGGCGAGGCAGACCTCGGCCTGATCGTGGCCCCGTTCGCCCCGGCCGACCGGCTCGACCTCTCCCGAGCGGGTGTCATCGAGCTCGCGGTGGTGTGTGCGCCCGCCCACCCCCTGGCGCTACGCCAGTTGCACGATCCGCGGCCGATTTCGAAGGAGGCGGCGCAGGACCACCTTCAACTGGTCCTGTCCGATCGCTCCCCGCGCACCCGTGACCAGGAGCATGGCGTGATCGCTTCTTCGACGTGGCGGATCGCGGACCTCGGAGCCAAGCACGCCATGCTGCGCGCGGGCCTGGGCTGGGGAAGCCTGCCGCGCCACGTCGCCGCCGACGACCTCTCCACGGGACGGCTAACGGAGCTGCGCCTGGCCCGCTGGCCCGTCACCGAGAAGCTGCCGCGCCTGGAACTGGTGCTTGCGCGCCGGCCGGACCGGGCGCTCGGGCCAGCCGGGCGCTGGTTGGCGTCCAGGCTCACCCGCGCCGAAGCATGATCAAAAACCAGCGGCGCCTCTCTTGGCCCGATCTGCGCTCCACGGCGGAGGGCTCTTGCCGACGCGCGCACGATCATCGGCGCACGACATGCTGTCGGTGCGCCGCGACGCCACGTCGTATGATTTCCCCGTCACCTCCGGTCATCAGTCGCGGGCGGGCCCGTCGAGGACAGCATCGCAAGCCCGTGCGCGAACTACCAGTTGGGGTCGGCGCGCCCCAGCACGTCCTCGCCGGGCGCCGCCGCGTGCGCAGCGCGTTGAGGACCTCGAAGTCCCGCGGCTGACCTGTGCAGCCCTGGCTGCCCAGTGCAGTCGACGCCTGCGCAGCTCGCGGCGTTCGAGGTTTTGGTGGAACCCCGACCTGGTGCGGGACGGCGTTGTCCGCTAGCGATTCATCGATCTGCAGGGGCTGCAAGCAGACTTCGCCGTGCAGTATCATGGACGCAGCGTCGGCAAGTTGCTGGCCCGCCTGGCGTCCGCAAGCTGAGCGCACGCCCATTTCACCCGAGCGGGACGCTCCCACACAGACGACAAACAAAAAACTTTGCCGGCCGGATCGCAGCCGTCCTGCCGCTGCAAGCTGCCGGCAAATCGCTCGAGACCTGCCGGCAGGATGAAGCATGGGTGGGCCAGCAGCGCACGCTAACCCGCGTGTGGGCGCTCCGCGGCGGCAGGCCTGCGGCGCCACGCGATCGGCCGCACCACCTGGGCCTACCTGTTCGGCGCCGTATGTCCGGCGGGCGGCGTGGGCGCGGGCATTGTAATGCCCAGCGTCAATCTTGAAGCCATGAGCGAGCACCTTGCCGAAGTCAGCCGCCATGTCGCACCTGGCGCGCACTGCCTCATGCAGGTCGATGGCGCAAGCTGACACCGGCCGGCCGGCCGCTTGATTGTGCCCGCCAACATCACACTGCTTATCCTGCCGCCGTACGCGCAGGAACTCAATCCGATCGAGAACGTCTGGCAATCTGCGCGGCAACTGGCTCAGCCATCTCGCTGTAGACGAGGCGGAGTCGCAGTTCCCACCACCATAGTCGACCGCATCGATGTGCGTGCTGTTTTGCTTCGCATTCATGTCAGCTCGACAAATCTTGCGAGCGGGCGGAATAATCCGTCAAGGCGCGCCGTCTGATGTGTGCGGATCCGCCCGGGCAGTCACGGTCCGGGCCGGTCCGACCCAAAAAGGGACATGCAGATGACGATGTTCACAAAGCTGACGGTGACCCTCGCCGCGACGGCACTGTGCAGTCCGGCTTTCGCCCATCAATTCGTGCAGACCAATCTCGTCTCGGACGGCGCCGTGCCGGCCGCCGTCATCGACCCGAACTTGGTCGATCCCTGGGGCGTCTCCTACAGCCCCGACGGCCCGTTCTGGGTGTCAGATGACGGCCCGGGCCTGACTACATTGTACAACGGAAGCGGCGCCATCCAGCCCTTGGTCGTTGCCATCCCGCCGCCTGCCGGCAGCAGCGGCCCCTCGCTGCCCACCGGCCAGGTGTTCAATCCCAGCCAGGATTTCCAGGTGACAAAGGCTGGCAAGACGGGCACGCCGCCTTTCCTTTTCGCGACCATTTCCGGCACCATTTCCGGCTGGGCGCCTTCCGTCGATCCGGCGAATGCGGTCGTGGCCGTCGACAATTCCGCGCAACATGCAGTCTATCTCGGCCTGGCCTTGTTCAGCAGCACCAAGAGCAACTTCCTTCTGGCCACCAATTTCGCTGCCGGGGTCGTCGAAGTCTATGACGGGTCATTTAAGAAGGTCACCCAATTCCGCGATACGGGTGCGCCCGGGATCAATCCCATCCCCGCAAATTACAATCCGTATAACGTTGCCGTCCTGAAAGGCCATATCTTCGTCTCCTACGCGAAGGTGGACCCCGCCTCCGGCGCCGAGAAGACCGGGCCTGGCCTGGGCTTCGTCGATGAAGTGCTGTTATCCGGCAAGCTTGTCCGTCGCATCGCCAGCCACGGCGTGCTGGACGCGCCCTGGGGCATGACCATCGCGCCCGCGTCGTTCGGCGCCTTCAGCAATGCGCTGCTGATCGGCAATTTCGGCGACGGGCGAATCAGCGCATTCCGGCCACGCACCGGTGCATTCCTGGGGCAGGTGATCACCACCAAACAGACATATTTCTCCGAACCCGGTCTGTGGGCGATCGTGCCCGGCAATGGTGGGTCGGGTGGAGATGCCTCCACGCTCTACTTCACGGCCGGCATCCAGCACGAGGCGCACGGATTGTTCGGCAGTCTGGCGCCAGCACAATAGAACTCGTTCGCCAGTGTCGCCTTCGCATCCAGACAAGACGCTCCACCGACCTTTTCCGTTTGGAGGACAATGCGCTGGACCAGACACTGGCGGACATCCTGCGGCGGACCAGTCCTGTCAACCAGCTCCGCGTCGCGGCTACTGAAGCGACGTTGTTGGGGACCATCGGCGAAATACAGCCTCGTGTATTTGGTCAGCGGTGACGCCACGATGCTGCGGGTTGCGCCAGCAGGTCGCATCCCGCAGGTTGTGCTCGGCGGCGGCTTCATCACCCCATCCGCGATTTCGCCGCTGCCAAGCTTCGACGACGCGTCTTTGCCGAACGAGACCGACCGCGCCGTCCAGACAGCCGTTCTGTAACGTAATGTTACCGTGAGGGTGGACCATGGCGCGTTGCCTGGGCCAAACGCAGCGGATCTCGAGCCGCGCCGCCCTCGCAGCCTTGACCGCTTAACGCCTCGAAGATCCGGAACAGCGTCAGTCGTTCGCGAAGCGCCTTCCCCTCGTTGTCTTGAGCGGTCGGTCCAGCGCGAGGATGAGGTTAGTCTAGTGCCGCGTCATCCGTCCTTGGCGCGACCTCGGTCGCGGTCGTCCCGCTCGCCGAGCGCGATGCCGAACTCGTGGCGTGGTTGCTTCATCCCGGGAACTGTCAGCTGCGGCTTCGCTAGTGCTTGATGTTGATTTCCGCTGAGAGCTGACCCTGGTAGCGCCAAGTTTCCGCTGAGAAGTGACCCATGTTCTAACCTTTTCCTACACATGGTCCAACGTAATCCGGCTGCGGTTTTGCACACCCTCGCTCCTGGCGTCCAGGACTTCAGCAACGAAGTCGATGAAGGCGCGTACCTTCGGCGCGAGATGGCGATTAGACGGAAACAACACCGAGACGGGTGGTCCTTCGGCCGCGAACTCGCTCAAGACCTGCTCAAGCTGTCCGGACCGCAGATATGATTCCGCCATGTATGTGTGAAGCTGAACGAGACCGGCGCCGGACAGGCCGGCGTCGATGATGACGTCGTTGCTGTCGAAACTCAGCCTTCCTACGATGTCTCGCTCGAACGGTGTGCCGTTCTCCGCGGATGCGAATTTCCATGTCGCACGAAACGGGCCACCATGCGGCATCCGCCCGATGCAATTGAAGCGGTCCAAGTCGTCCGGGGTGCGCGGCTTGCCGTGGGCCCGAAGGAAGGCGGGGGCGGCGCATACAATGTAGCGGACGGTGCCGACGCGTCTGACCATCAGCCGTGAGTCGCGCGGCTGCCCGATCCGCACCACGGCGTCTAGCCCCGCCTCGATCAGGTCGGTCAATTGATCGTTGAAGGACGCTTCGACGCGCAACTTCGGATATTGGTTGGTTAGCGTCGCGAGCGCCGGCGCTATCTTCAACCTGCCGAGCGCAGTCGGAAGTTCGACCTTCAGAACGCCAGCTGGGGTGGCGGCGCGATCGCGCATTGACCGCTCGGCATCTTCCAGGTCGGCCAGTATGCGACTGCATCTCTCGAAAAACAGATGCCCTTCGTCGGTCAGGCTCAGCGCTCTCGTCGTACGTTGAAACAGTCGCAGCTGGAGGCGCTCCTCGAGCCTGGCGACACTCTTGCTCACGGCAGATGCCGAGACGCCTAGAGCCCTGCCGGCGTCAACGAAGCTGCCCTGTTCCGCCACGCGTATGAACGCAAGGATGCTCCCAAGCCTGTCCGTTGCCATCTCCGCCTTCCTCGCCGCCAATCTACATTATGGACCCTGGGGAACGAAACAACCAACTTTCACACGGCTACTGTGATTCGTCCGAGCGTGCCACTTCCACGGCATGGGGCCGAGGCCTCGCCCAAACAATCCCTTGGAGGTTACATGAGCAAAGCTGTCCAACCCGCCTCGCCCTTATCGCGCAGGGAAATGCTTGCGGGAACCACCGTTGCCGCCGCGGCCCTAGTCGGCAGCGGCGCGTCTCAGGCACAATCGTCGACAGACAGCCAGCGTCCCGCATCGGCGGGCAAGGCGAACATCACTCTGGAGATCTACAAGGGCATCGCCTTGGACGAATTGGAGCGCTGGGATGCTGTCATCCACCCCGATGTCAAGGCGAACAGTCCGGCGGGACGAGGAATCAACGGCCTCCAGACGCTCAAGCGGTTCCAGAAGGCGTTCGCTACGGCCTTTAGGCCGCGGGTAGACCTGATCGACCAATACGTTTCGGGCGACCGCGGCTTGCTGACGTTCA
>CAXUGD010000156.1:0-7200 GCA_964250355.1 uncultured Acetobacteraceae bacterium
GGGCCGCCGCACCGTGGTGGCCGCCTGGTCCCGCGGCTCGCGCGCCCGCATCGGCGCGCTGCTGGCCGAACACAAGCTGCGCGCCGAACCGGTCGAGACCTGGGCCGCCATCCCCAAGCTGATGCGCGACACCATCGGCCTGGTCACGCTGGCCACCGAGCGCGGCTTCGTGGCCGAAGACTTCGCGGTCGTGGGCGAGCAGGACCTGCTGGGCGAACGCATCAGCCGCCCACCCCGCAAGCGCAAGCGCGCCGACCAGTTCATCGCCGAAGCCACCGAAATCGCCGAGGGCGACCTGGTCGTGCACGGCGATTACGGCATCGGCCGCTACGACGGGCTGGAGACGCTCAGCGTGGGCCAGGCGCCGCACGATTGCCTGCGCCTGATCTACGACGGCAACGAAAAACTGTTCCTGCCGGTCGAGAACATCGAACTGCTCTCCCGCTTCGGCAGCGAAAGTCAGGGGGTGGCGCTGGACAAATTGGGCGGCGCCGGCTGGCAGTCCCGCAAGGCGCGCATGAAGCAGCGCATCCGCGACATGGCCGGCTCGCTAATCCGCATCGCCGCTGAACGCCGCCTGCGCGACGCGATGACGGTGGCCCCGCCGGAAGGCACGTGGGACGAGTTTTGCGCCCGCTTCCCCTTCGCCGAGACCGACGACCAGATGCGCGCCATCTCCGACGTGCTGGAAGACCTCTCGTCGGGCAAGCCGATGGACCGGCTGATCTGCGGCGACGTGGGCTTCGGTAAGACGGAGGTGGCGCTGCGCGCCGCCTTCGCGGTCGCCATGTCCGGCAGCCAGGTGGCCGTGGTGGTCCCCACGACCCTGCTGGCCCGCCAGCATTTCCGCGGTTTCACTGAGCGCTTCGAAGGGCTGCCCGTGCGCGTGGGCCAGCTCTCGCGCATGGTGACGGCCAAGGACCAGGCGGAGGTGAAACGCGGCCTGGCCAACGGCGACGTCAACATCGTCATCGGCACCCACGCGCTGCTCGCCAAGGGGATCGAGTTCTCCGACCTCGGCTTGCTGATCGTGGACGAGGAGCAGCATTTCGGCGTCACCCACAAGGAAAAACTAAAGGCCCTGCGCGCCGACGTGCACGTGCTGACGCTGACCGCCACCCCCATCCCGCGCACGCTGCAGCTGGCCCTGACCGGCGTGCGCGAGATGAGCCTGATCGCCACCCCGCCCGTCGATCGCATGGCGGTGCGCACCTTCATCATGCCGTTCGACCAGCTGGTGGTGCGCGAGGCGATCCAGCGCGAACGGTTCCGCGGCGGCCAGGTGTTCTGCGTGGTACCCCGCCTGGAAGACATGCCCAAGATGCAGGCCCGCCTGCGCGAGATCGTGCCCGAGGCCCGCATCGCCGAAGCCCACGGCCGGCTGGCGCCCACCGAGCTCGAGCGCGTGATGACCGAGTTCGGCGACGGCAAATACGACATCCTGCTGTCCACCAACATCGTGGAAAGCGGCCTCGACATGCCGGCGGTGAACACGCTGGTGATCCACCGGGCCGACATGTTCGGCCTGGGCCAGCTCTACCAGTTGCGCGGCCGCGTGGGCCGCGGCAAGCAGCGCGGCTACGCCTACCTCACCTGGCCGCCGGGCTCGAAGCTCTCCGGCGCCGCCGAAAAGCGCCTTCACGTCATGCAGACGCTGGACCAGCTGGGCGCCGGCTTCACGCTCGCCAGCCACGACCTCGATATCCGCGGTGCGGGCAACCTGCTGGGCGACGAGCAGTCCGGTCACATCCGCGAGGTGGGCATCGAACTCTACCAGCAGATGCTGGAGGACGCGGTGGCCGAGATGCGCGCTGCGAAAGGCCGCGTCCGCACGGAGGACCGCGAGTGGACCCCCAACATCAACCTCGGCCTCCCCGTGCTCATTCCCGACGCCTACGTGCGCGACCTCCCCGTCCGCCTGGGCCTCTACCGCCGCATCGGCGCGCTGGCCTCCGACGCCGAAAGCGAGGCGCTGGCGGCCGAACTCGTGGACCGCTTCGGCCCCATGCCCGAAGAAGTCGAAAACCTGTTGCAGGTGGTTCACCTAAAACGCGCCTGCCGCACCGCCGGCGTGGAGAAACTCGAAGCCGGCCCCAAAGGCATGGTCCTCCAATTCCGCGGCAACGCCTTCACCAACCCCGCCGGCCTCGTCCAGTGGCTCGGCACCAAACGCGGCACCGTCAAGCTGCGGCCGGACCACAAACTGGCCGTGGTGCGCGACATGACGGTAGCCGAACGGGTGAAGACGGCTGACGAGGTACTCGGCAACCTGGTACGAGTGGCCGGGCAGGCGAAAGCGGCGTAGCAAGCCGTAGGTCGGACGTTAGTCCGACATTTCCCGGAGCAAGCGTAGGATGGGGTGCCCTTCGCACCCCATCACTTCTGCGCACTCCCCCTCATTGCCGCAACACCCATCAAGCCGCACTCTTGTGTGTAAAACAGGAAGACTTTGGGTACCGGCGGTGTGGCCGTCGATTTCGCCCCACCGATGCTCATTGCCGGCATCTCTCTGACGCTCGTCGCTTGGTTGTCGAAGGCGTGTCTGGCCGCGGGACCCCGCGGTTGAATAAGAGGGGGAAGTAACACCCTACGGTGCGTGGGCGCTTGGCTGGCTCTCCGATATCCTAACGTCGTGGGATCAACACGGAGGGAGTTTTGCTCGTCACACGCAATCTGATCGCGGCCGCTATTGCGGTTTGGGCTTTTCCGGCAGCCGCGGCCAACTTGGTCAAGGACGGAAGTTTCGAAACGCCCCCCACGCCGCAAGGGTCCTACGCACCGTATGCGCCCGGCCAGATGATCGGCCCATGGACGGTGGTGGGCGCCAGCGGCAACGTGGCGACCGTTTACGACTACAACGAGGGCGGCGTCATCTGGAGCGCGCACCAAGGCAAGGCGTTCCTGGACCTGACCGGGACCTGCGATTGCGGCGCGCCCTCCGGCGTGTCGCAGACGGTGAAGACCGTGACGGGCCAGATGTACACGCTGACTTTCTGGGTCGGTAACACCTACATCCAGGGTCAGGGCCTCACCAGCACTGTCGACGCTTACGTGGGGTCGAAGAAGGTGCTGACGGCGACTAACAAGGCGGGCGAGGGATCGACCAAGGAGGTCTGGCGCAAGTTCTCCGTCACCTTCGTGGCCAAGTCCGCGAGTACGAAGCTCAGCTTCATCAACGGCGACCCTAGCGGCGACGAGCAGAACGGTCTCGATTCGGTGAGCTTGGTTGCCGATTAGCTCGTTTCGACGCAGCAAGCCGTAGGTCGGACGTCAGTCCGACATCTCCCGGAGTAGGGCAGCAAGCGTAGGATAGGGTGCCCTTCGCACCCCATCACTTCTGCGCATCCACCTTTTTGCCGCGACCCCCATCAAAGCCGCACTCTCCTGTGCAAGTCGCGCCCCGGCAGGTCTGGCCGTGCCTGTGAGCGCCTCAGTCCGTAAGCGTCACGGTGGGTTGGCCGCCGAACAGGGTGGAAATCTGGCCGGCATCCGTGACGATCGTCTGATTGCCGGCGGCGTCGCGGAGGTAGATCCGGGTGGCCGTATAGGTTCCGGGCCGGTCTCCATGCCCATCCCCGGCTCGTCCGCCGCCATCGAACAGGCCGAGGGACGCGCCCGGCACCGCACCCCCGATTACGGCCGCGTCTTTACTCACGTGTCGCGCGCCGTGCGCCAGACTATCCTGCTCGAAGCCCATATTGCCGAGGGCCGCACACAGGCGCAGCACGCCGAAGCCAACCCGCTTGCATGCCACGATCAAAACACCTGCCGCCCGGCTTCCAGCCCGAAGCCGACGCCGGCCCGCATTGCGAAAACGCTGCGCCGCGATCCGGTCCAACCGGCCCGAACGCCGCCGCCCGGCCTCGCACTACAGCCGGCCGAACCCGGCACAAGCCGCCCCCGCCGGCGACGATAACGGGGCGGGTGCCCTGGCATCGCCCTCCTTCGTCCGCCACCCGCCTTTCGCGCCGCAGCCAACCCTGCTTCACTGCGCCGCATGAACGCTCCGCCCCGCCACGCCCTCGGCCTCGCCGCCCTCCTGCTCTGCGGGGCGGCCGCGCCCGTGCACGACTTCCTCAGCGTCGCCGTCTCGCCGGACGGCGCTCGCGTGGCCTCGGTGGAGGGCGACGAAAGCCCCGCCGGCACCGCCGACATCCAGACCGTGGGCATCCGCCAGGTCGGCGGCGGCGCGGCCCTGAACCTCGCTATGCCCTGCGGCGCCGTGCGCGACTGCACGCCCTCCAGCCTCGCCTGGGCCGCAGACGGCAAGCACCTCTCCTTTATCATGCGCCAGCCCGGCAGCCACGCCCACGCCATCTACACGGCCGACGCACAGACCGGCGCGCTCACCCGCCGCCTCGCCTTCGACGGCACGCTGGACAGCCTGCGCACCGGCCCCGGCGACCGCCTCGCCGTGCTGGCCACCGCCGGCGCCACCAAGGAGGTAGGTGCCGTGGAAGCCGGCGCGGCCCAGACCGGCGAGCTGGGCGGCACCCCGCCCGAACAGCGCCTGGCCATTCTGCAGGGGGACGGCACCCTGCACTGGGCCTCCCCGCCCGACCTCTTCGTCTATGAATACGATTGGCGGCCCGACGGCAGCGGCTTCGTGGGCACCGCGGCCCCGGGCGACGGCGACAACAACTGGTGGGTCGCCAAGCTCTACGCCTTCGAGGCTGCATCCGGCACCGCGCGCGTGCTCTACACGCCCGGCAGCCCGCAGCAGCAGTTGGCGCAGCCCGCCATCTCGCCCGACGGCCGCAGCGTTTCGTTCATCGGTGGCCTGATGAGCGATTTCGGCGCCACCGGCGGCGAGGCCTTCACCCTGGCGCTGGACCAACCGGACGCGCGGCCCGTGGATGCCACGCCCGGCTGGCCGGCCACCATCCGCTCGCTCGCCTGGAGCTGCGACGGCCACGCGCTGCTCGCCTCCGTCCTGCATGCGGACCAGACGCAGATGGTGCGTATCGAACGCCCGTTTCAGCTGCACATGCCGGCACCGGCGATGTCGGTGGGGGAGTCGCTGCACGGCGGCGAGGGCGGCGCGCTGTCCTTCGACTGCCGCACGGACCAGGTCGCGGCCATCCACGAATCCTACACCCGCCCGCCGGAAATCGAGGTCGGCACACCAGGCCGCTGGCACGACCTGACCCAGGCCAATGCGGGCCAGGCCATCGCCGCTAGCGCCCGCTCGGTCGCCTGGACCAGCGACGGCTTTCCCGTGCAGGGCTGGCTGCTCACCCCCACCGGCACCCAACCCGGGGCCAAGCTCCCGATGATCACGGAAATCCACGGCGGCCCGGCCTGGGCCAATATGCCCGGCTACCTGGGCCAGGGGTTCGGCCGCCACCTGCTGGATGCCGGATACGCCCTGTTCCTGCCCAACCCGCGCGGCAGCTACGGCCAGGGCGAGGCGTTCACCCGCGCCAACGTCAAGGATTTCGGGTACGGCGACCTGCGCGACATCCTGGCCGGCGTGGACGCAGCCGAACGCGCCGCCCCCATCGACGACCGGCGGCTGGGCCTGACTGGCTGGAGCTACGGTGGCTACATGACCATGTTCGCGGTCACGCAGACGCAGCGTTTCCGCGCGGCCGTCGCCGGCGCCGGCATTGCCGACTGGCTGAGCTACTACGGCGAGAACGGCATCGACGCCTGGATGATCCCGTATTTTGGCGCCTCCGTGTACGCCGACCCAGCGGTGTACGCGAAATCCTCGCCCATGACGTTCATCCGCCAGGTGCGCACGCCCACGCTGGCGGTGGTGGGCGAGAACGACATCGAGTGTCCCGCCCCGCAGACGATGGAGTTCTGGCACGCGCTGCACGACCTGGGCGTACCCACAGCCTCGGTGGTGTATGCCGGCGAAGGCCACCGCATGCGCGACCCCAAGCACCTGGCCGACCTGCAACAACGCACGGTAGCCTGGTTCAACACCTACCTAAAGTAGGCCGGACGCAAGTCCGGCGCACCCGGCCTGAACAAAACCCCATCGTCGGACTGGCGTCCGACCTACCCGAAAACGCTGAGTGCGGCCTCCACGCCAAAGGCGCCGGGCAGCGCGCCCTTGGGGAACAGGCGCGTCACGTGCCCCATCTTGCGGCCCGGCCGCGCCTCCGCCTTCCCGTAATGGTGCGGGATCAGCCCGGGCGTGGCCACGATCTTCGGCCACAGGGCGAGTTCGTCGGGCCCCACCAGGTTCTTCATCACCGCGTCGGAATGCCGCGTGGCGGGCCGCAGAGGCAGTCCCGCCACCGCGCGTAAGTGCATCTCGAACTGGCTCACCGGACAGGCATCGATCGTCCAGTGGCCGGAATTATGCGGCCGCGCCGCCAACTCGTTCACCAGGATCGCCCCGTCGCGGTCCACGAACATCTCCACCGCCATCAGCCCCACCAGGTCCAGGCAGGCCGCGACCTCGATGGCAATCTCGTGGGCCGCCCCCGAGATCTCGGGCGTCACCTGCGCCGGCGCCAGCGTCAGGTCCAGGATGTGGTTGCGATGCCGGTTCTCCACCGCGTCGAAGGCCACAGCCGAGCCGTCCTGCCCACGGGCCACCACCACACTGATCTCGCAGGCGAAATCGACGAAGCTCTCCAGGATGAAGGGCGCAGGCTGCAACCGTTCCAGCACGCCGTCCAGGTCCGCCCGCGTGCGCAGCACCGCCTGCCCGCGGCCGTCATAGCCCAGCCGCGTGGTCTTCAGCACGGCCGGCAGGCCCAGCTGGCCCACCGCGACCTCCAGCTGCTTTTGGCTCCAGACGGGGATCCACGGTCCCGAGGGGGCGCCCGCGCCGTTGATGAAGCTCTTCTCGCTGATCCGGTCCTGGGTCACGCGCAGGATGGCCGGCGAGGGGTACACGGGCCGGCGCGCGGCCAGCACGTCCAGCCCCGCGGCACTCACGTTCTCGAACTCGAAGGTGACCACATCGACCGCTTCGGCGAAGCGCGCCAGCGTGTCCGCATCCTCGGTGCTGCCGACGGTGGCGCCCGCGCAAACCTGCGCCGCCGGGCTGCCGGCCTGGTCGGTCAGCACATGCACCCGGTAGCCCAGCCGGGCGGCCGCCATGGCCGACATGCGGCCAAGCTGCCCGCCGCCGACGATGCCGATGGTGGCACCCGGCGCCAACGCCTCGGGAAGGGGGCGGCTCATGCGTCCTGCGGCGCGAGCGGGACAGAGGCGGTCTGGGCCGCGCGCCACGCA
>CAXUGD010000157.1:0-7172 GCA_964250355.1 uncultured Acetobacteraceae bacterium
GCCCAGGACCGTCCTACGTCCGACCAGATTGGTTAAGCCGTTCATTGCTTCCTCCTGAATGATAGGAACGCCATCCGGCCGCGTCACGCCACGCCCAGCAGGCGTATCAGACCCACGCTGATGCCGCCCAGCACGACCAGCGAGAGCGTGACCGCGGCGGTGACGCGCACGCCGGCCTGGGCGACCACGCGTACATCCACCCCCAGCCCGAGCGCCGCCATCGAAACGGTGGTCAGCAGGCTGGCGGCGGCCTTGATGGGCGGCAGCAGGGCGGCCGGGATCAGCCCGAAGGAGCGCACGGCCAGAACCACCAGGAAGCCCACGATGAACCACGGCACCAGCTCGTGCAGCGCAGGCCCGGCGCGTTTCGGCCGATCGCCCGCCGTCACGTTCGGCGCCGCCTCGTCCGCCTCGTCGCGCAGGCGGCTTGTGAGCAGCGAGAGCACGAGCACCACCGGCCCGAGCATCAGCACGCGCACCAGCTTGACCACGGTTCCCACCTGGTTGCTCAGCGCGCCGATCGGCAGCGTCGCCGCCAGCACCTGGGGCACCGCATACACGGTCAGCCCCGCCAGCACGCCGTACTGCGTCACCGACAGCAGCAGCACCGGCACTAGCAGTGGCAGTAGCAGCACCACGATCACGCCCAGCACCGCCGTGAACGCGATGGAGGAGGCCACGTCGTCGCCGTCCGCGCCGATCACCGGCGCCACCGCGGCGATGGCGGAGTTGCCGCAGATCGAGTTGCCGCAGGCCATCAGGATGGCCATGCGCTGCTTTAGCCCGAGCGCCCGGCCGATGGCGTAGCTGGTGGCAATGGCCACGGCCACCACCAGCACGATGCCGCCGAGCAGCGAGGGACCCAGCGCCAGCACGGTGGCCACGCTGACCGAGGCGCCAAGCAGGACGACCGCGACCTCCAGCAGGATCTTGGCGCTGAACGCGATGCCGGGATGCCAGCGCGCCCCCGGCGTCCAGGCAGTGCGTATTGCGACCCCCAGCAGGATCGCCAACACAAGCGCTTCCAAATAGGCCTCGCCGGCAAGCTTCACCTCTACGAATTGAAGCAGGCTCGCAAAGAGGGTCACCACCAGGCAGAGCAGCAGGCCGGGTAGTAGCCTTCCGATTGGGATGATTGGAGACACTCGTTCGCCTGCGTGATGATTGATCGACGATAGGCGGACTAGCGAGCTGAAATAGCCCTTATTGGAGCTTAGATTGATCTGTTTTTCAGATCGATGGACCTGTTCCGGGCAGCTTGAGTAGCGGCAGGCGCGCAGCGTTGCGAGTATGGCGAGCCGTTGCCAACCTCCTCAGGGCTATCGCATTTGGCCGATGATGGATCTGGCGAACTCGTCTGACCAGCCTGAGCGTTTACGTTTGCGTCGGATGGAGATGCCGGGGCGTGCCTGGTTGAGGACGTTGAGGGCGAGTTTTCGCAGGATTGCCAGGTTTTCCGGTCCGTGGTCCTTGCGGTTGCGCGCCTGATCCTCGTCAAAGACCACGTCGAGCACCCAATGCAGGCCAGTCTCGATGGTTCAGTGGGCTCGGGCGGCGGCGAGGTAGTCTGTGGGCGAAAGACTGCGCGATGAGAGGTGGTAGTGACGGGTCACCGTTGTCTTGCCGCCGCGCTCGACGGTTGCCTCGGTCATGCCGAGGCAGGCCAGATCGGGCAGCGTCGCCGGCTCGGTGCAGGCGGTCTTGGTCCCGCACATCCAGCCAAGATCGTGGCTGATATAGGCGCGCCGGATCTCGACCCGCCCATGGTCGCCATCGGTGGTCTGCTCGCTCGCCAGCGTCGCCAGGGTCTGCGGATCGGCGAAGTAGGCGGCCACCATCTGGTGCAGGGCAGGCCGGTTTGCCTTCAGCCGCAGGAGGTAATCGCCCCCGCGCGCCCGGATCAGCCGGGCCGTCTCGGTCTGGCAGTGGATGGCGTCTGCGGTGACCACCTGGCCGTCGAGGTCGAGACAGTTCAGCAGCGCGCGTGCCGCCAGGATCTCGCTGTCGCCATCGGCCGCCCGGAAGCTCTCCTGCCCGACCACCAGACGCGAGGCCGAGGCAAACGCCGTCACCACCGCCAAAGGGTTGTCGCGTGCGGCGCGGTCGAACGACCGTCGCAGCGTCTTGCCGTCGATGGCAACCACGCCCGCCCCGTCGCTGCCGACCGCCGCGAGGAAAGCGCCAAAACACGCCGACAGTGCCGCAGGATCAAGCAGCCGGAACAGCCGGGAGAACGTGTCGTGGCTCGGCAAGCCATTCTCAAGACCCAGGAACTCCCGAAAGAACGCCTCCCGGTCGGCAGCAAAATCAGCGAACTCGACGCAGCTCTCGCAGCCGCAGATTGACGCCACCAACGCAATCGTCAGCACGTCCAGCAGGTTGTGCCGCGTGGCATTGCCGGTGCGCGGGTCCGGAACCTGCCCCAAAAGCGCAAACAGCAACCGCATCGATCCCTCCCTTCAAGGAGTCGATAACAGAATCCCGTTCGCCTACCCGCGCAACAACGGGCTACCTTTTAAATGCGATTCCCCTGCCAACCTCCTGCAGTCCTCTTGACTTCGGCTCAATGGGGTGCCCGTGCCGACACAGTCTCACGGTCCATGCCGACTGTTGATCTTTGCTCAAAAGCTGCCAATCGGATCGGGCTGCCTTACACGAGAGTTAGCCTGAGATGCGACCGAAAGGCCGCTTATCTGGTGGCTTTGCTCCAAAGCCGATCTTCCGCTCACGGCCAAAAGTAACCATCTAAATAACGCTTGCGCTACGCCCCGACGATTGGCAGTTCCAGGGCGGTCATTTCCTCAACTGGGTCGACGTTGTTCTCTGCGGGCTCCGGCGGTGGCTCTCTGGCACGGTCTCTGGCTGCACTCAGATAGCCAAACACCAGCGGGTCATGGCCCTCGAATATTAGGTGATACTCTGCACCCATGGCGACGTGAGATGACTGGTCAACTTTGCCGAGCTTCTGGATGATCCAGCCCTCGCCTCGGTCGACGGACGTGGGTGGCAGGCTAATGATGTGGCTCGGCCGCCGCTTTTCGTCACGACCGCGGCCCTGACCGCTGCGGCCTTCCTTTTCGCCTTTCCGCTCGCGGCTGTTCATGTCGAACTGCGCTGGGGCGCCTATTTTCGCCTTGGGCGGGCCGGGTGGTTTAGCCATCAAAGGTCTCCTATCCCTAGCTTAGCGGGAGTGGCGTTCCCCTAAAGGGAACTGGTGACAGCGTATAGTCTACCCTGATCGTGTTGTTGTTGTTCCAGCGCTATGACGGCAAGCAATCAGACGAAGCCCTCGTGGCAGTCCCCTAGCGCGAGAGGCCAGGCGGGCGGGCGGCGATCGCATAACCAATTAAAGGGTTGGGCCTGACGCACCAGGTTGGGAAAACGCGATCGCCTGCCCAATCGCATCACCAACTTCGGCCATGCGCAGGCAAGACGGAAACGTGCGAGATCAGCGCTCTACAGGCTTGGGACTAAATCGGCAAAGTCCCAAGCTTTGGAGACAAAACGCCTCTCCGGAGAGAAAATAGCCGTTCGTTCCGGTATCGAAGCCTCAAGCCTGACCACGAAAACCAGAGAAATACTGGACTTTTAGGGGTGGGTGGCCTCGCCGGAGAATGGTTGGGAGCTGGCCGACTGGAGCGGGCGAAGGGATTCGAACCCTCGACCCCAACCTTGGCAAGGTGCCCGAGAAGCCTACCCGGCCACTTTCCGGAACACGCCACACTACGCTAGAGCGCTGATCCGTATATCTTCTTTGCTGATCGACCTACCCCAATGCTTCCCGGAGGCGCCCCGCGGCTTGCCACCAACTGATTGGAAATCGCTTGGATCGGGGGTATGCTGGCTCCTTCTAAGCAGACTTCTGGGAGCGCGCTGATATGGCTCAGGAAAAGCTCACCAAGCGGGTCGTGGGCGCGCTCAAGGCTCCCGAACCCTCCAAGGTTGGGGTCAAGATTCGAGAAACTTTCGCCTGGGATCGCGAACTCCGCGGTTTCGGCGTCCAGGTTCTGCCCTCGGGTTTAAAAAGCTTCGTGATCCAGTACCGCAACGCCGACGGGCGCAACCGGCGCACGGTGATCGGACGCTACGGGCTGATGACGGTCGAGGAGGCGCGCCGCCTCGAGCATGAGAAGCTGGTCGCCGTCTCGAAAGGGATCGACCCCGCAGCCGGGCAGGCGGCCGAGACCGGCTCGCAAACGGTCTCCAGACTCTGCGATTGGTATCTGCGAGAGGCGGAAGCGGGCCGCATCCTCGGACGACGTCGGCGGCCGATCAAGGCGTCCACCCTCGCCATGGACCGCAGCCGCGTCGAGCAGCACATCAAGCCGCTCCTCGGTTCCCGGCGCGTGAAGGCCCTCACCCTCGGTGACATCGAGGGCATGCAGGCCGACATCGCCCGCGGCAAGACCGCCAAGGCCCGCGCCGGCAGCCGCGGCGGTGCGACGACTGGCGGCGAGGGGGTCGCCTCGCGCACCGTCTCGACGCTTCACAGCCTTCTTGAGCACGCCGTCCGCCTTGGCGTCATAACCGCGAACCCCGCCAAGGGGGTCCGCAAGCTCGCCGTCGCGCCGCGCGAGCGCCGGCTCAGTACGGCCGAGATTGCGAGGCTCGGCAATGTGATGCGGGCCGCACCGGAGCGCGGCGAGCACCCGATTGGGCTCGCCGCGGTACGCTTCCTGCTCCTGACCGGCTTCCGCCGGCAGGAGGGCCTCGGCCTGGAACGGGCCTGGGTCGACGCCGACAGCCGCTGCGTGCGCTTCCCCGACACTAAGAGCGGCGCCCAAGTTCGGGTAATTGGCCAAGCCGCGATGGACCTCATCGCTGCGCAACCAGCGCGCGCCGGCTCGGCGTACGTGTTCCCTGCCGACTGGGGCGATGGGCATTTCACTGCGGTCGTGGGCACGCTCGACCGGCTTTGCGCGGACGCCAAGCTCGACGACGTGACGCCACACGTCCTGCGCCACACCTTCGCCAGCGTGGCCGGGGATCTCGGATTCTCGGAGCTGACCATCGCCGCGCTGCTTGGTCACACAGCGCGCGGCGTCACCCAGCGCTACGTCCATATCGATGAGGCAGTTCGCATGGCGGCGGACCGGGTGGCGGGGGAGATCGCGCGCTTACTGAACGAGCTTCCCCCAACTCAGCGTAGAACTCGTCCCGGTCAGGGTGAGGCTATGCGAACCACATCGTCGCCCGCGTGAACCATTCCCACTCGATCGTTCATCTCTGGCCTAAGCGGTTGTCTTCGCTTCGTTTACTCGACCGCACGCACATGCATACCGCCTCCCCAGACCGTCATAAAGGTAAGCTGGTGATTTTGCCTCTATTTTCGGCCTGAAAAATATTTGCTCACCTCGCTCGCTATCGCCGGCATTCGGACTTTCGGCGTACCCGCAGCGTCGCCCGTCTTGAAAGGCTTGGACCACCCGCATACCGTCGCCCTAATACGCTATCGCGCGCGCACCCATACCGCGAAGAACCTCGCAGCTTCCCGCGATACACCTCGCTGGGAGCCGGGGCGCAATCGCCCGCGGGAACACGGCCTGGCGCTCTCCTACATCCCCGCATAGCCCATGAAGTGGGAGACCACCTCGGTCGGGTAGATCGCTGGCAACCGCAGCATCAAATTCGAAGAGCTCGCGCCGCGGCACAGCGCCTCCCGGCACACCGGCGCGTCGATCTACGTTGTCATCGTGGGCGAAGTTAGGGTTACGTAGCCTTGGGTGTCGAGCCCAAGTTCAAGTGCTCGGCGAAGCGGCTGGGGCGCTGGAGTTAATTGCCCGGCGGGTCCTTCGTGCGAACCTTTTAAGGCCTCCAGGCCTCCAGGCCTGAAGCCGTGTGGACGTCCGCGATTAGGACCTGGCTTCAGTGGGATCTAGCGCGGCGGTTTTTCGATCCGAATCCTGACGGAACTGCTACCTAGGCGCGACGACACCCGCGGTTTAACCTGCCTTGCGAACACAGGCCTCTGCCAGTCCCGACCGCATAACCTTGCCGTCTCTCAGCTTTGTTGAATAGTTCAGTTCGCCATCGCTGCGATGGCTCGCGCTCCGTCAACAACGCCGACTTTCCGCGTGCGCTTGGTGGCGAGATCGATCACTACCTCCACCTGCACGAGATCGCCGCCGGCGGTTCTCGCCCACCAGACAGTTCCGGCGTCGTCGACTGCCAGATCCGAAATGGACCCCGTTCCGTCCGAGTAGAGACAGTTCGTGCAGTCTCTATTGAGGCCACATTCGCGGAAACTGCCTGCGCCTTCCGGGTGAAGGCGCCAGACATCGCCGCGATTGTTCAGGCTCCACGCCGTACCGTCGGGACCGCCGGCGATTCGCACCGCTGCGGCCGGCGGCGGCAATTGGATCCAGCGAGCGGTCGCCGACGCATACCGCCACACCGAGGTGCCGCCGAAACGCCGTAGACCGCCGATGGCCCAGGCTGTTCCGTCACCGCCGAAGCTGGCATGTTCGGCCTGAAAATCGAATGGCAACTCTAGTGCCTGCTCCACCGGATGAAGCTTGGTGAGGGCTCCCGTGCCCAGCTGCCAGACGCTTCCGTCCGCACCCGCCACTATCATCGCTTGAGCGGCAAGCTCGAGGACCGGCCGCCATCTAACGTCGCCGTCCTCCAGCCTGAAGACGCGGTTCCGCCCGATTTTAGTGGCGGCGACCCACACCGTTCTACCACCGGATACCAGACCGTAACCTTCCCATCCGTTCGCGAGGTCGACCGGAACCGGCCCTTCGCGGTCTGTCACGCGATGAGGTCGGCCTTTCCCGTCCAACATCCACAGAGAGGAGCGGTCGAGGTCGGGGCTTCCGTTAAGCCGCGCGGTAAGCTTGCGGGATGGCGAGGATTGAAGCGCAGACACGGTTCATCCTTTTCCGGAAACCCGACTGTCGATATAGTGATGAACTGTGCGACTCCTGATTGGCGAGCTAGGCTTTTCCTTAGCTCGGTGAGCGCGTCATGCAGAGGGACGACTTATGGCTGCTATCCGTCTTCGTGGGAACTGGCGACTGACTCTCTCACGCTATCAGGGTAGCGCTCCGAACCTAGAACCGCTCGCCGAGGCCGAACTCGAAATCACCTCAGCCACGCGCGCTGGTGTCGAAGGTGAACTAGGCTCCAGACTCATAACCAGTAGCACACTGCCGCTGTGAGATGGACGGCGG
>CAXUGD010000158.1:0-7153 GCA_964250355.1 uncultured Acetobacteraceae bacterium
GGCTCGCGCGCGCGCGCGTCGAGATCGGGCGAGAAGGCGCGCTGCTTGCCTGGCCCCAACAGTTTGCTTTCCGCCGACACCCACCCACCCGAAGCGAGCGGGCCGCAGCCGGCGGCCCGCGTATTCTATGGCGGGATCAGGCGTCCTCGGCTACCCGAGACCCTCGGTCCAAGCGGCTTCCCCCACATTCTGTTGCTCGGCGTGTCCGAGATGTGACGCGAGCATCTCGAGAGCCTGGTCGAGTCGACGCGACCAAGAGCCCAACTGGTCAACGAATTTTCCGTCGTTCTTCTGCTCCTGATCCAAAGCAATATCCCCGATCGAGAACAATACGACTTCAAGCGCCGACCGGACTTCCGCGGTCGACGCTGGGCCATCGTAGAGGTCTGTGTAAAACCGGTGCGCGGTATTAATGTGAAGCGTGCGTGCCCCGTGACTGCGGTCCATGCGGAAGAAGTCGCCGCCTGGCGCATGTTCGAAGTTGGTTCGGTATGGCGAGACCCTGAGGTCGAAGCCCCATTGGGCGGCACCGACGTCATCTTTGCCGCGTCCGACGGCGGCGCTCATCGCCTGTTCTGACAGACGCTTCTCCCCGTTTGCTGGCGCGAGCGCGGCGAGCCGTCGGGCGAGCTTGGCTTCCTTCACCTTGGCCCGCAACTGTTCGATAGCTTTCGGCAGGCCCGCCCGGTTGAGGAGGTCCCAGGCGAAGGGTGAGACCGTCACCTGCTGCTTGGATGTTGTGACGCCGAACGCCTCGTCGAGTGTAGCCGAGAACTCGACCTCGACCTTGATGTAGCGGTCGTTGTTAATGAAGGTCGTCCACGGCGTGCGCGTTTGCACATCGATGAGGCGGCCGTTTCGGCTGAAGATAACGCCGTGGTAGTCCTTGATGATCGGGAAGCGTGCGTTGGCGTTCACCCCAACGGCGTCGCGGTCCTTGTCGATTGAGCCGAAGCTCGGCGGCAGCCATGCATAGCGCAGGGTGATCGCGCCCAGATAGGCGCGGGTGTCGGGGTCGCGCGCCTCGATGCGGATCGGGTCGAAGGCCTGGGCGCGGTCGTCGTCGAGCGCGTAGAACTGAAAGTCCGGCGTCAAAAACAAAGGGTCGACCGGCTCCACGAAGCGGTCATCGACGTAGAGCGCGGTCTCACCGCGAAGCTTGTGATAGGTCACCCCGAAATGCCGGCAGAGGTTGTCGCGCAAGCCCTGTGAGGTCGCCCATTCGAGGCGGTCCAGTTTCTCGACGAGAATCACCGTCCCTGACGCCCAGCCAGCCGGGTGGGCCCTCGTGAGGTGTTCCGTGACGAAGTCTGGCAATTGGGCCTCGACCGCCGCCGGCACGGTGATCTCCCCGCTGGTGTCCGTGTAGGCGCCTGCCGTCAGAGCGTCCAGATCGAGGGTAACCGCGTGCAACGGCTCACCCTCCACGCGCGAGTAGACCGTGAAGCGGCGGCCCAAGCTCACCGAGGCGCAGGGCAAGCCGTACCCGTAGCGCCCGAGTCCCGCACGGTCGTTCTCGCGGTGTGTCCCGCCCCACATCATCGCCATGCGGATCATGGCGGGTTCCATGCCGTGGCCGTTGTCGAGAACGGCGAGTTGGGTCGGCTTCTTGCCCGACGCGGTGCCTTCGAACCCAAACACGACATCGACGCGGTCGGCAAACGCTTGGATCGCGTTGTCGATCAGTTCAGTAATAGCATCTCCGTTGCTGCGGTAACCGAGGTCTCGAATTCCGCGCACGAAGGCTTCGGGTACCATCAGCCCGAATTTGGACCGCTGTTCGCCGGCGGCCGTATAGGAGCGCTGCGCGGCGATCACGGCCTGGAAGCCCGCGCCGCGCATTCCGTTCACGATCTCGGCCATGGCCTATGCCGCAGCGCGCCACGTTGGACAGAAGGCGTCGAGCCTCCGAGTTAATGTATAGCGGTCGACCTCGACCTGCCGCGCCGCCGCCACAACCGTCTCGCCGTTGATGCAGATTAGCCGCAGGGCCGCTGCGATGACCAACGGCGCACGGCTCAGCGCGTCGTTGAGGTCGATGCGGGTTTCCACGTCGAGCACCGCCTGCTCTGCGTCTGGGCTTTCGAACAGGTCGAAGTCGACGCTCGCGGTCAGTCCGTCGCCGACCGTGCAGCGATCGACTGTCTCGGCGTCGGCGACGCGCCCGATGTCTTCGGCGGCGACGCGGTCCGGGCCCAGCGGCGCGCCCTTTACCGGCTGCCGGGTGCGCTGGCCGGGCGGGGTGTAGTTTGACCGGACGACGCGCGTCGCATTCAGCACCGCCCGGCGGAATAGTGCTTGCCCGCCGCCGGCGGGCAACGCGCTGGCGCCGAAGGTGAATAACTCAACGAAGGCCTGCTGGAACACCTCCTCGTGCCGGTCTTCCGGGAAGTCTGGACACAGCCGGTTGGTAATCTTGCGGGCGTAGCGCTGGGCCGCGAGCCCGAGGCGCAATTGATTGTAGGGCTGGCCGCGCAAGGCGGCCTCGATCAAAACGCTTAACGTGACGCCGCTCATGCGGGATCCTCCAGTGCTGCATAGCCTTCAAAGTTCAGCTGAAGGCCGATGCAGCGCTGGTTGATTGCGGCTCATGGCCGCCGCCGACACTGGTCTCGAGCTGGTACGCCTACTAACGCCACCTCACGCCACGGAATGTGCGCGGCGGGATCAATCTCGGGAGCGCCTAGGCGCTCCCGAGATATTCCTACTCGGCCGCCTGCAAATCGGCAACGTCCTCTTTGTCGTCGTTCGCGTGGCTGTCGTCCGCCTCGGCGGATTCCTCGTCGACCGGGGCCATCTTCTGCTGGAGCGAGCGGTAGGCATCGGCCAGGAACTCGCTCCACGCCCGCTCCCGCTGGGTCAGATACCAGGACGCAGTCTCCTCGTTCTCGACTGCAAGTTCTGACCTTGCGAGCGCGATCAGCAGGACATCGAGCGCCTGCTTGGACTGCGCGCCGCCCGGAAGCGTGAGAAGCGGGCTGTACAACGTCTGAAAGAAGCTATGCTGGCGGTTGATCTGCACGACGATCTGCGACCCGTTAAGGCGCAGCGGTCGGTAGAAGGGGCCGCGCGCCTCATCGTAGAAATCGACGACATACGGTCGCCGCTTGGCGGCTTCCTCCAGAGCCCTACGCGCCGCATCGATCGAGGTCTGCTCGACCTTCGCCTTCTGTTTGGCTTCGGCCTCCAGGTCCTTGCGGGCCTGCGCGACCAACCGCTCGGGAACTCGCGGCTTCTGGCCAGTCATGTTGTCGGCCGCAGCCGCCGCGCTCTCCGCCGGGGTGGGGTCGTTACTCTTCTCGGCCTTTGCCTCCTTTTGCCGACCGCGCTCCTCCTTCCGGATCTTGCGCTGGTGGGCCTGCTCGCGGCCCAGTTGTGCATCGATTTCCTCCGACGCCAGAAGTCGCCAGAGGTCCTCGATGGGCCGCACGGTCTGCTTGTCGTTCGTGATCCCGAACACCTCGTCCAGGTCTGGATCGAAGCGCACCTCGACGCCCCAGTGATAAGCGTACGACTGGAGCAGGGGCCACGTGCCGAGGCCTTTTGCCTGGTCCTTAATCGACTTCGGGAACACGTCGACGGTCTCGATCTCGCGGCCGGCGCGCACGAAGGACATACCGCGGCGCGTCTTGCGGATTTCGAAGCGCCGGTTCGCGTCCGTCGACGCCTTCTGGCCTTTGGCCACCGCCTCGGCGAAGCCGTACGGGAAACGCGCGACACGGACGTAGATCGCACCGCCTGCTTCGATGTTCGGATCGTTCGGATCAAGCTCCGACAAATCCCCGAGCTTCGACAGGCTGACCTCGCCGGTTACGGGATCGCGGACATATTTGACCGCGATGTTGTAGTCGGCGCTCATCTCGGCGCCGCCCTTCTCCTTTTCCAAAAAATACCGAGCATGCGGCGACAGAAAGAGCGGGTCGACGGCAACAACCTTCGTCTTATCAATGAACAGATCAACCTTGTCGAGCAAGTAGCGGTAAGTCACACCGAAGTCATCGAGCAGGTGCTCCTTCATGAGCGAGGGTGACTTGTAGAACAGACGGTCCGGTTCGACCCAAACGACCACCGTGCCGTGCTCGAAGGCGACCCCCTGCCTGTCCAAGTAGTCCTGGACGAACTCCGGGAGCTTGGCATCGGTGGGCTCCTCGATCTTGTGGAGCCCATGCTCCTTCACCTTACGAGCGTCGAGCACCGCCTTCGTGATCGTCGGCGTGTCGGCGGTCTTGGTGTAAACCTCGACCAGGCGCGTCTGGTTGATCGAGGCGTTCGGCAGCCCGAAACCGAACTTCCCGATGAAGGCGGGGTCGTCGAAGTGGGTGCCCGAGCCCCACGACAGGGCGTAGCGCGCCATCTTGGGCAGCATGCCGGACCCATTGTCGATGAACGCCATAGCGTGGATCGAGTCGGCGCGCTGGTTGCGCTGCAGCGCCTTGGGGCGCTCGAAGCATACGTCGATGCGGGTCGCCTTCGCCTCAATCGCGTTGTCGATGATCTCACGGGCGGCGCTCGCCGTGTTGCGGTAGCCGCTCCGGCGCTGGGACTCGAGCGCCTGAGCAGCATTGAAAAGGGGGAAAGAGAAGTCCTCCGGAAGCTTGGCCAGGTACTTGGCTTGGCGCTCGACCTCGGTCAGGAGGCGGTCGGTGGCGTCGTGGGTGATGGTCATGGTGTCCTCCGTTGATCGCGGCTCCTGGCCGCTGGTGACATTCCCACTAACGCCAACCAGGGTCGCCGATTGTGCAGCGACCTGACGGGGTTCCTTCCTACCGTCCTGCCAAGGTGTCGGGATCAACATACCTCCGAACAGCAGGTAGCAGCTCCCCCTTAACGAACTTGACGAACCTAACGAACTTCCCCATTTTCGGCCAAGGAGGTCACTCATGTCAAACGCCAAGGTGGTAGACCGCGCGCGCGGGCCGCGTGCCAAAGCGACGGTGACGACGGCCCTGATGGTGGGGACGGGCTCGGCGCTCCCCAAGGGTGCGGCGTACTTCAGCTTCACCGCTTCATCTGACGCTATGAAGCTCTTCAAGGGCAAGCCTGCCAAGCTGAAGCCGCTCCTGCAGCATTATGGCGAGGCGATCACCAAGAGCCATGAGGCAGGTCGGCCGGTGAGCTTCCGGGTGGACGTCGATCCGCATGGCGACGCGACGATCACGCCGATCGAGGTGGCGAGCTTGCCCAGTCACGAGATCCCGGTCGAGGAGGTCTCAGGGCGAAGCCCCGAGTTGGAGCGTGCCTTCGAAGCGGCGCGGGAGCGCGGACGCATGCGGGCGGGCGAAGTGCTGGCGGGCGAAGACATGCTGAGCGCCGACTCTTTTGCTGAACTCCTCGGCACGAGCCGGGTCACGGTCAACGCCAAGCGCCAAGCCGGGCAACTGCTCGGTCTGGAGGGAGCGAAGCGCGGCTATCGCTTCCCCGCCTGGCAACTCGACGCGGATGGCAAGCCCTATGTCGAACTCGCCGCACTGCATGAGACGCTGCGTGCGCCCTGGACGGTCTATCGGTTCCTGGTCCAGCGCCAGGGTGCGCTGGATGGCCTGACCGGTCGGGAAGCGCTCGAGAAGGGTAAGGGCGCAGACATCCTAGCGGCGGCGGAAGGGGTCGCCCGGGGGGACTTCACCTAAGTGCCGGCCGTGTTGCCGCCGGCTAGTTTCGGGGCCGTGCGGCTACGCCTGCACGCCGTCGCGGTCGGCGAGCGGTTCGGTCGGATCTACATGACTGGGTTCACGGATCCCCTTGGATACGGAAAGTCACGGAGCCGCTTCAGCGACCCGCGTCGGCGCAAGCCTGAGAACCGTTTCGGCGTTCTCTACCTCGGCGAGACGCTAGCGGTCTGCTTCCTCGAAGCGGTGCTGCGGGACCGCAAGGACGGGGTTGTTGGTGAGCTTGAGCTTGAGGAGCGCGAACTGGACGAGCGGCGCTATGCCGAGATCGAGGTCATCTCGCCGCTGCAAATGGTCGACCTGCGCGGCAACAATGCCGTGGCCATGGGTGTGCCGTCGGAGGTGCAGCGCGGCGTGCGCCAGTCACTCGGCCGAGCTTGGTCGGTGGCGTTTCACGATCATCCGCAGGTCCCCGACGGAGTCATCTACCCGTCCCGGCTGAACGGCCACGTGAACCTCGCGGTCTACGATCGCGCAGTAGCAAAGCTCCGCCCGGCTCGGCTTCGCCGACTGAGCGATGTCGTCGAACTGGCGCCGATCCTTGACGAGCTAGAAGTGGCATTCGCGCCGCCCTTGTAGATTCCGGGTTCGGCGAAGCTGACTGCGCGTTGCCGCAGACGCCGGGTGTCCGACGCAAATCGACGTTTCCATACTCACGGGCATCGACCCGCCGTCGATTACCGTCACGTCGAAGGCGTTTCCAGCGAGTGGCTCTGCGGCAGGGCGTGCTGTGAGAAGCCCACTGGCGGTTGTCAGGACGGGTCTGCGCGCCTTAGCGTAGTAGCGTGACGGTAGCGGACCGAGCCTGGTGTCGGCGAAGGGAAGCCCTAGGTGCTCGCTGTTCAGGCGTCCAAAAAACCCGAAAGTCGGCGATAGTCGGCGAAGGCACGAGAAAAATTTCCTGGCCGAAAACGCTGCAAAAACAAGAGCGTAGACTCTTGACGGTCGGCATTCGGTCAACCGGCTCACTGAATGTGAAAAAGCCACGTCAGATCAGGGAGTTATGGGCGCGTTGAACAATCGAGTGGGAGTGAGGAGTAAACGGCGGTGATCGGCGGGGGAAGGCGGCTGTAGTGTAGGACTGGCGGCGGCTTGCTACTGAAGGATTGCCAAATGTCTTTTCCCGACAGGGTCAGACTCCTTGATGGCCATTGCAGGCTAACATAGTAAAGCTAGCTCGGGTGCTCACGATGGGCAAGGATTTCGGCAGGGTAAGGGGCTATAGCGTGGAACAGCGTGTGCAAGAGCAAGTCTGCTCTACGCACAATGTGAGCCGGCCTCTAGCTCATTTGACAATCCGCTCGATTGCGCGGCAGGTGCCTTTTTTCGTAATCCGTATGTTCGCCACGAGGTGGTCGCTGCGGAAGGGGAGCAAGTCAGTCACACCTGACAGGCCGCGTAAGTACCCCAAGGACGATACGTGCTGCTCTGACTAGGTGTTTGATCCCAAGGTGTGATGGTGCAACACTGACCCGGGAAGGGGAAGA
>CAXUGD010000159.1:0-7152 GCA_964250355.1 uncultured Acetobacteraceae bacterium
TGACGGCGTAGATCGCGCCGCAGGACATGTGGGTGAACAGGCCGAAGCCGAGCATGGCGGCCAGCGCCAGTGGGAACTGGCCGGCTTTCGAAAAGGCGATCAGCCCCACGCCTTCGGCCGCAAGCAGGCAGGCGAGCAGGACCGTCCGCCCGCCCAGCCCGTGGCGGCGGGCCACGCCGTCCGATGCGATGCCGCCGAGCGCGCGGGCGAACAGCGCCAGCAGGCCGAAGCTGCCCGCCGCGAAGCCCGCATCCGTCAGCGTCAGGCCGAACCGGTCCACGTAGTAGCTGGCGGCCACGCCGTGGATGAAAATCTCCACGCCGAAGGACAGGCCGTAGCACCCCGCGAGCACCCAGGAACGGTGGTTGGCCATGGCGCGCCCCAGCACGTCGAGCCCGACCTTCTTGCCGCCCTCGACCGCGATCCCGCGCGCCCGCAGTTCGCTGAAGTTACCGTCCGGGCAATCCTGGGTCAGCCGCCAGTAGAGCACGGCCACGACCAGCATCAGTACGGCCGGGACCGTCATGGCGAGCCGCCAGCCGTAGGCGTGGCCGATGCCGAGGCTGAGCAGTGCCGCCAGCGCCAGGGGCATGACCGTCTGGGTGACGCCCCCGCCCGCGTTGCCCCAGCCGCCCACGGTGGCGTTTGCCGTCCCCACCACGTTGGGGGCGAACATGACGGAGGTATGGAACTGAGTGATGACGAAGCTGGCGCCGATGGCGCCGATCGCCAGCCGGAAGAGCAGGAAAGAGGCGTAGCTGGTCGCAAACGCGATGCCGATCACGGGGATGGCGCCCAGCACGAGCAGCACCGTGTAGGTCTTGCGCGGGCCGTAGCGGTCGCAGGCGGGGCCGATCAGCAGGCGCACCAGGACGGTGATGCCCACCGCGGCGATGTTGATGTTCGCGACCTGGCCTGGAGTGAGGTGGAACTCGCCACGTATCACCGGCATCAGCGGGGCCACGGCGAACCAGGCGAAGAAGCAGACGAAGAAGGCCAGCCAGCTCATGTGAAAGGCGCGCATCTCGGGCGTGCTGAAGGTGAACAGGTCGATGCGCGTGGCCTTGTGCGCGGCAACCGGCGGCGTCGCATAGTTCGTCTGGTCGTGCATAAGCACCTCCTGGAACAATCGGCGGAGGCACAATTCGGCCAGCTTCGGTGCGGCCGTGACGCGCAGTGCTTGGGCGGTGTCCGGGCACGTCGTTGTGCCCTGAAAGACGAAGTAGCAAGCAGCGTGCCACTTCGGTGTCGATGGCAGGAATGTTGCATCGAGCGTAACCCAATGCTCCTTCGGTCAAGCTACTCCGCCGCCGAGCGATGCTGTCGGCGCTGATCTCGACGTCGGCCGCGCCCGATGCGCACTGCCTCCCGCAAGACCTCGAGCGCGCCGGACTCGCGATGCTGGGCGACGTCGATTGCGCGATCCTTGTGCAAGAAGTGGTCAAACAGGCACCGGACGTCGTCATCTGCTTCGATGCGGACCTCCGTCCCGGCTTGTACGAGGCGCTGACGAGGCTGGCGGCAACTGCACCGCGCCCGGTCGTGGTGTTTACCGGCGACCCCGATGCCGAGCGGATGGAGGTTGCGCTCCGCGCCGGTGCGAGCGCCTACGTCGTCGGGCGATATGATGGACAGCGGCTCCGCTCGATCATCCATCTCGCCTTTGCGCGATTCCGCCAAGAGCGTGCCCTGCTGGAAGATCTGACCGACCTACGGCGGCGATTTGCTGAGCGCACGGTGGTTGACCGTGCCAAGGGCATCCTGATGGGGGCGCGGCAGCTGCGCGAGGAAGACGCCTACCGACTGCTGCGCCGGACGGCCATGCAGTCCAAGCAGCGGCTCGGGCAGGTAGCGCAGACGGTGGTCGATTCGGCGCGCTATGCCGAGGCGGTCAACCGGGCAGGCCTGTTCCGCATGCTATCGCAGCGCCTCGTGAAGCTGTACGCGCTGGACTGCGCGGGGCTGCGCGTGCCGGCAACGGAGGGCGCGGCGGCGGCAAGCCTGGCGCTGGCCGAGGAGAACATGGAAGTGCTGCGCCGGGCTTTGTCCCGGCCCACCTTCGGTGACCTGATCGAGGCTGTGGCGGCGGCATGGTCGCCATTCCGCGCGGCCTAACCGATGTGAAGTAATCGCGGCTTGAAGAGGTGGACCGGCTTGCGGAGTGCTGGCTTCGGCAGGCCGAACGGCTGACGAACAACCTGCAGGTGGCTGCCTTCGCAGAGGCGCTGCACGTGGTCAACGTCGCAGGGCGCCAGCGCATGCTTTCGCAAAAGCTCGCCAAGGAGGCGCTGCTTGCAGCACTCCTGCCCGGCCGTGTGCCGGCATACGGCCCTGACCGGGTAGCCACGAGCCGAAGCGACTTCGCCCAGGGCATGACGTACCTTCAGAGTGTGCCGCTGCGCACGCCGGCGATAGACGGCCAACTCGAGGCGGCGCGCATGGCGTGGGCCGCTTTCCAAGCTGTTCTGGACGATGTGGAAACAGGTGACCGGCTGTCTCACCTGGCAAGTTTAAGCGAGGAACTGCTTACCCACTTCAGCCGGCTTACCGATGCTTACGAAGCGGGAGTTTATGCCCTGCTCACCGTAGAGGTGAACAATGCTAATACCGCCTAAGCGCTATTCCTATCCGTCGAGCGCTGTTGGTACTACACCAACTCAGGCAGCGACTGCAGCCGGTTTGAACTGCGTGGCATCGACCCTGCCGACAGTACCATACGCATGGATCAGTATGGCCATCTGCCAGTCGAAGCGTCGCTGGTGATGTTTGAGCCTGATCTGATCGGCATGGCTCCCATGCTCCAGGAAGACACGGCCAGCTGAGACGTTTCCTTGCAGCGCCAATACTCCAAAAGGTCGCCGACGCATTTCGTGCAGCGCGGCGGCGCGTCCTGCAACTCTATCCAACAGTGAAGGGATCGCTGGAAACCCTCAAGGCCGCCGGCGTGTCGATTGTTACATTCACCGAGTCCAAGGCTTTCTATATCAACTATCGCCTTCGCAAGCTCGGCCTCGACGGCTCGGTCGGCTCCTTTTACTACCCCGAGGATCACAGAATACCGGACGAGACGCGATGGACGGTCTGGTGTGGCGTCGCACGCACGTGCCCTACAGCTCTTGGCAGCGCAGATGCGAGAGTTGTGCGAGCTGGTCCTCGCGGGTCCAGACCCCGAGTTCCACACGTGGTGCGCTGGCGTTATATCGGTTTACGTTATGAGGGCAGCGGTCAACGATTGACACGTTTAGTATGGCAGGGTGGCCGTGCATCAACGGATATCGCTGCGCCCTCAGTAGTGCAGGAAGGTGCCGGTTCTGGCGGCCTGCTGGATGAGGTCGAAGTCGTTGCGGTTCGCGGTCAGGACCGGCAGACCCGCCTTGGCTGCGGAGAGCAGGATCAGGGCATCGTTAAGGCATGCCGCGCGGCCGGAGCGGTCGAAGCTTTGGGTGCGGGCCAGGCAGCCGGCAACCAGCCCCGCCTGCGTCCACACCTCGGCGTCCGGCACCAGGATACGGCGGTCCGGGATGGCGGCGAACAGCGCGGCGTAGTGGTCGCGCACCGCCGGCCAGGCGGCAGCCTGCGGGCTGTAGGCGGCAACGCCCACGGCCAGCTCGGCCAGGCACACCGAGCAGTGGAATTGTAACGACCGGTCCAGCAGGTCGGCCACCGGCGCGGGCAGGGTGCCGGCGGCGGCGCGGATGTAAACGTTGGTGTCCGGAACCAGCGATACGCGCCCGGTAGGAAATGCCGCGGCGGCAACCAGCGCCTCGACCGGCCTGGGCCGCAGTTGAGCGCCGTGCTTGTCCGGCTTTATGCGCCGGAGAAGCGCCTGGAGGTCAGGGCTCAATCGGCTCCAGATCTGCCAGGCGGCCGTTCGTGCGGCGGAAGAACGCGGCCACCGGGTCCGGCTGCGCCAGGGCTGCCAAGGCGGCAATGCCCAGCTCCGTGGTCGATTGGATGCCGGTCTCGCGCTTAGCCGCCTCCACCAGGGCGGAGGGCGCGCGAAAACTGAGGTGCTCGGCACGCTCCCCGTCCAGCAGCCCGGCCGCGCGGGCGGCGCCCACCAACGTCTCGGCCACAGGCAGCGGTGCCTGCGGGCGAGCGGGCGCGAACGGCGCTTGCACCTCCGAAAAACCACGAGCCACGGCTGGCCTCCTTGCGATCTGTGTGCAGATTAGGTGGTATTGTGACACAACGCAAGGTGTAATTACTCAGCTCCGCCCGTATGTGTCCTCGATGCGCACGATGTCGTCCTCGCCCAGGTAGGCGCCCGACTGCACCTCGATCAGCTCCAGGGGGATGCGGCCGGGGTTTTCCAGCCGGTGCACGCACCCCAGCGGCAGGTAGATGCTTTCGTTCTCGCGCACCATCAGCCGATCGTCGTCGCGCACCACGGTTGCGGTTCCGGCCACCACCACCCAGTGCTCCGCGCGGTGGAAATGTTTCTGCAACGACAATTTCTGGCCCGGCTTGACGACGATGCGTTTCACCTGGAAGCGATCGCCGTTGATCAGGCTTTCGTAGAACCCCCAGGGACGGTAGGCGCGATTGTGGGCGGCGGCCTCGTGACGCCCCGCCTCGTGCAGCCGGGTGACCACGCGCTTGACGTCCTGCGCACGGTCGCGATGCATCACCAGCACCGCGTCTTCCGTGGTCACCACGACCGCATCGCGCAGGCCCACTACCGCGGTCAGCATGCCGTCGCTGCGGACGTAGCAGTCGTTCGAGGCTTCCAGCAGCACGTCGCCCACGCTGACATTGCCGGACGGGTCCTTGGCGCCCAACTCCCACAGCGCGTTCCAGCTTCCCACGTCGCACCAGCCGAGATCGGCCGGCACCACAGCCGCGCGGTGCGTGCGCTCGGCCACCGCGTAGTCCAGGCTGATGCTGGGGCAGGCAGCGAAAGCAGTGCGGTCCAGCCGGCAGAAATCGAGATCGGTGCTGCGGGCCAGGGTGGCGCGGCGTACGGCTGCCATCACCTGCGGCGCCAGCGCCTCCATCTCGCCCAGCAGGGTGGCGGCGGTAAAGACGAACATGCCGCTGTTCCACAGGTGGCGGCCGTCGGCGGCGAGCGCTGCGGCACCGGCGGCGTCCGGCTTCTCGACAAAGCTGGCCACCTCAAAGGCGCCGGGGGTGCCCGGCAGCGCGGCGCCCACCTCGATGTAGCCGTAGCCGGTCTCGGCCGAATGCGGCTTCATGCCGAAGGTGACGATGCGGCCGCCGACCGCCGCCCCTACGGCATCGGCCAGGGCGGCGGCCAGCGCCTCGTGCCGGGTGATCGCGGAATCGGCCGCCATCATCCACAGCACCGCGTCCGGTGCGGACTCTGCCACCAGCAGGGCGGCTGCGGCGATCGCGGGGGCCGAGTTGCGGCCCACCGGCTCCAGCAGGATGCGCGCGCCTTCGATGCCGGCCTCGCGCAGCTGTTCGGCGATCAGGAAGCGGTGCTCCTCGTTGCACACCACCACCGGCGGCGCGAAGCCGGCGCCGGTGGCGCGCAGCGCCGTTTCCTGCAGCAGCGAGCGGTCCGAGAGCAGCGGCCAGAGCTGCTTGGGGAAGCTCTCCCGCGAGACCGGCCACAGCCTGGTGCCGGACCCGCCGGACAGGATGACCGGAACGATCAGGCCGGCCGCCGCCTGCGCGGCGGGGGCTGCGGACGGGTCGGGAGTGTGGTGCTGATCCAAAATCGCCACTCGCTGATGCTGTGTGCTTGCCAGTGCGGCGCAGCAGGCGCCAATCTAGCCCAACCGCTACCCGAAAGTCAGGCCTTGGGACACATCAACGACATCCAGGCTGCCATTGTGGACTTGGCGCAGGCCGAGGAGCCCGCGCTGATCGCCATACGGCGGGACCTGCACGCCCATCCCGAGCTGGCGTTCGATGAGCACCGCACCGCCGGCGTGGTGGCGCGCGAGCTGGCACGGCTGGGCGTCGCCCATCGTGCCGGGGTGGGGCGCACCGGCGTGGTGGGCAGCATCGAGGGTGCCCGGCCCGGCCCCACACTGGTGATCCGCGGCGACATGGACGCGCTGCCCATCGAGGAGCGCACGGGGCTTTCTTTTGCCAGCCAGGTTGCCGGCAAGATGCACGCCTGCGGGCACGACGTGCACAGCTCCACCCTGCTCGGCGTGGCCGCCATCCTGTCGAAGCTCGCGCCGGAGATGGCGGGCAGCGTCCGCCTGCTGTTCCAGCCGGCCGAGGAAGTGCTGGGCGGGGCGGCCGCGATGATCGCCGACGGCGTGCTGGACGGCGTGGACATGGCGCTGGGGTTCCACAATCACCCGGAGATCCCGGTGGGCCGCTTCAGCGCGGTGCGGGGCGCCACCTACGCCGCCTGCGACCGGTTTGCGCTGACGGTACGCGGCGTATCGGGCCATGCCGCCTATCCGCAGACGGCGGTCGATCCGATCGTGGCGGCCGCCCACCTGCTGACGGCGCTGCAAACGGTGGTCTCGCGTGAGGTGGGGCCGCTCGACCCGTGCGTGGTCACGGTGGGCGCCATCCACGCTGGCACGGTGCACAACATCATCCCCGACACCTGCACATTGCTGGGCACCGTGCGCACCCTGTCGGCCCCCGTCCGTGCCCAGGCCGAGGCGGCCATCCGGCGGATCTGCGCCGGCAACGACGCCGCGTTGCGCACGCAGTCCACGCTGGACTGGGTGCCGGGCGTGCCGCCGACGGTGAACGCCGACACGGTGCTGGAGGCCAGCGTGGCCGGCGTCAGGCGTCAGCTGGGCGACGTGTTCGTGGCTGGCGAGCCGAGCATGGGGGCGGAAGATTTCGCGATGATTGCCGAGCGCGTGCCGAGCTTCGTGCTGCGAGTGGGCTCCGGCGCGCCGGGCCGGGCGGACCACCTGCACAATTCTGGTTATCAGCCGGACGAGGCCTGTATCGCGCTGGGGGCACAGGCGCTGGCCGCTGCGGCGCTGGCGCTTCTCGCCGGCTGATCAACAGGCGCCGGGAGCGGTGCCGAGCACATCGGCCATGGAGTAGAGGCCGGGGCTGCGGCCCTGCGCCAGCCAGAAGGCCGCCCGCATCGCGCCGCGGGCGAACACGCTGCGGTCCAGCGCATGGTGGGTCAGCACGATATGTTCGCCGTCGCCGGCAAACAGCACGCTGTGCTCGCCCACGATGCCGCCGCCGCGCAGCACC
>CAXUGD010000160.1:0-7081 GCA_964250355.1 uncultured Acetobacteraceae bacterium
GGCCGGGGCGCGTTCCGCGCTGGCGCTGGCCGCCGAAGGCCGGCGCGCTGCCGGCCAGGTCGGCGCCTTTGCCAAGCGGCTGAAGGCCGACCCCGACGATCATGAGGCGCGCTACGAGATGGCCACTGCGCTGAACGCGGCGGGCCAGCGCGGGGAGGCAGCCGACGCGCTGCTCGAGATTTTCAGGCGGGACCGAAGCTGGCGGGAGGACGCGGCGCGGCAGCAGTTGCTGAAGTTCTTCGAGGCGTGGGGCTTCGCCGATCCGGCTACCGTGGCGGCGCGGCGAAAATTGTCCGCCCTGTTGTTTTCGTAAGCCATGATGAGCCTGCTGCGCCCGACCCAGGCCGATCTGCCGTCGGAGTTCGCAATCTTTCCCTTGCCGGGCGCGCTGCTGCTGCCGCATGGGCGTCTTCCGCTCAACATTTTCGAGCCGCGTTACTTGGCGCTGGTGGACGACAGTCTGGCGCAGGGCCGGATGTTTGGCATGATCCAGCCTAATGCCCATGCCCCGCGCGTGCCCAATGGCCCGAGCCTGTACCAGATCGGCTGCCTGGGCCGGCTGACGCAGTTCGCCGAGACGGAGGATGGCCGTTACCTGATCACGTTGACCGGCCTCAGCCGCTTCCGGATGACGGGCGAGCTGCCGATTCGGCATGGCTACCGCCGGATTGCCGCCGACTTCACGCCGTTCGGCGCCGATTTGCAGCCCCCCGGCAACGGCATGGGCGCCGGGCGCGGGGAGCTGCTGTCGGCCCTGCGCCCGTTTTTCGTGATGCACGACATCGATGCCAACTGGGACGCCATAGAGCGCATGCCGGAAGCCCTGCTGGTCACCACGCTGGCCATGCTGTGCCCGTTTGACGATGCCGAGAAGCAGGCCCTGCTGGAGGCGCCGACCGAGACCGACCGAGCCGCCGACCTGCTGGCGTTGTTGCGCATGTCGGTGCATGAGGGCGACCCGAGCACGAGACCGAGCTGAACCATGCCCGATGCCGCGCCGCTTGACCCGCGTTTGCTGGAAATATTGGTCTGCCCGGTGACCAAGGGGCCGTTAGAATACGACCGGGCAGCGGGCGAGCTGGTCAGCCGGCAGGCCGGGCTGGCCTATCCAATCCGCGACGGCATTCCCATCATGCTGCCCGACGAGGCCAGGGCGTTGGATTAGGGCTGGGCGGGACGCGGTTTGTCGGTTTGCGGCGGTGGGCTGAGGCCCCTGCCGTCGCAGCAGGGGGCGGGGACGGTGCAGCTTCACGGGATTCACCACCTGACTGCCGTTTCGGCCCGTGTGCGCGAAAACCTCCATTTCTACACACAGATCCTGGGTATGCGCCTGGTCAAGAAGACGGTGAACCAGGACGATGTCAGCGCTTATCACCTGTTCTATGCTGACGGCGTGGCCAGCCCCGGCGCCGACCTGACCTTTTTCGATTTTCCGGCGCCGCCGGAGCAGCGGGGCACGCGGGCGATCGTGCGCACCGCATTGCGCGTCGCGGGCGCAGGCACGCTTGAGTACTGGGCCGGGCGGCTCGACGAGGCTGGCGTGGCGCATGGGCCAGCCAGGGTGGTGGACGGCCAGGAGCAGATCGAGTTCGAGGATGGCGAGGGCCAGCGCCTGACGTTGCTGGATGACGGTGGGAGCGGACCCGCCCACCCCTGGGTGCGCAGCCCGGTGCCGGTGGCCCGTCAGATACGCGGGTTGGGACCCGTCACGATCAGCGTGCCGAATCAGGACACGTCCGGCCGGTTTCTGACGGAGGTGATGGCCATGCGGCTGGTGCGCAGCTTCGCCGCTGACGGGGTCACCACCCACGTCTATGCCATGGGCGAGGGCGGGCCGGCGGCGGAGCTGCACATGCGCGTGGAGCCTGGCCTGCGGGCAACACAGCCCGGCGCTGGCGGAGCGCACCATGTGGCTTTTCGCGTGCGCGACGACGAATACGCTTACTGGGTGGACCGGCTGCAAAGCCTGGGCGTGCGGTCCAGCGGCCCAGTGGATCGTTTCTACTTTCGCAGCCTGTACACCCGCGAGCCGAACGGCATCCTCTACGAGATCGCCACCGACGGCCCGGGCTTCGCCACCGACGAGGCGATGGAGACGCTCGGCGAGCGCCTGTCCCTGCCGCCCTTCCTGGAACCGCGGCGGGGCGCTATCGAGCGCAACCTGAAGCCGATCTGACCGGAGGCTGTCGCGTGCGCGAACTGACTGGACGCGGCCTCGTGCTGGGCGCCTTGATCACCGTCGTCTTCACCGCCGCCAACGTCTATCTGGGTCTGAAGGTCGGACTGACCTTCGCCAGCTCCATTCCGGCGGCGGTCATTTCCATGGCGGTGCTGCGCGCCTTGGGGGGCGGCAGCATCCTGGAAAACAACCTGGTGCAGACCCAGGCTTCGGCCGCGGGCACGCTATCCTCGGTCATCTTCGTCTTGCCGGCGCTGGTGATGGTCGGCCACTGGCACGGCTTCCCGTTCTGGCAAAGCGCGGGCGTGTGCGCGGCGGGGGGCACCATGGGCGTGCTGTTCACCATACCGCTGCGGCGCGCCATGGTGGTGGGCTCGGCGCTGCCCTACCCGGAAGGTGTTGCCGCGGCGGAGATCCTGCGCGTGGGGCACGAGCAGTCCGCGCCGGGCGAGCCGGGAGCGGCCGACATCGCGGCCGGCGGCATCGTGGCTGCTGCCGTCAGTTTTGCGTCAACCGGCTTGCGCGTGCTGGGCGAGGGTGTCAGCCAGTGGTTCACCGTGGGACCTGCCGCCTTTCGGCTATCGACCGGTTTCTCGCTGGCGTTGCTGGGGGCGGGTTACCTGGTGGGCATTGCCGGCGGGCTGTCCATGCTGCTGGGTGCGGTGCTGGCCTGGGGTGTTGCGGTGCCCGTGCTGACCACGCTGCACCCCGCCCCAGCGGGGGCCGACATAGCATCGTATGCGACCGGGCTATGGGCGCACCAGGTGCGTTTTATGGGTGCAGGCGTTATCGCCGTGGCCGCGATCTGGTCGCTGGCCGGGTTGATGGGGCCGACCATTGCCGGCGTGCGGGACAGCCTGGCCGCCAGCAGGCGGGCGCCGGGCGAGGCGGGGGCGGCCGAAACGGACCGCGACATGGCGCCCCGCTCCATCCTGGTCGTGTTCGGCGTAGCGCTACTTGCCATGGCCGCCGTGTTCGCGGCCTTTCTGGGGGGCTCCGGCCCGGCGGCCGCCATTGGCATAGGGAGCCGGGGAGCGTTGGGTTGCGCCTTTTCCGTGGTGTTCGGCTTTCTGGTGGCGGCGGCCTGCGGCTACATGGCCGGCCTGGTCGGCAGCTCCAGCTCGCCCATCTCCGGCATTGCCATAATCGCCACCCTCCTGACCTCGCTTCTGCTGCTGCTGATCCTGCAGGGGAGCGGGATGCTGGTGGATGCGCAGGGGCGGCAGGCGGCGGTGGCGCTGGCGCTGTTCATCGTCAGCGTGGTGCTGGCGACCGCGACCGTGTCGAACGACAACTTGCAGGATCTAAAGACCGGCTACCTGGTGGATGCCACGCCGTGGCGGCAACAGGCGGTGCTGGTGGTGGGGTGCGTGGTGGGCGCGCTAGTGATCCCGCCGGTGCTGAGCCTGCTGTATCACGCCTATGGCTTTCCCGGCGCCATGCCCAGCCCGGGGATGGATGCGGGCCAGGCGCTGGCGGCACCGCAGGCCACGCTGATGGCGGCCATCGCGCGCGGCATCTTCGGCCATGCGCTGGATTGGACGTCGGTGCTGATCGGTGTGGCCGCGGGCCTTGTGCTGATCGTGGTCGATTGGGTGGCCAAGCAGGCGGGGCATGCCGGGTTGCCGGTGCTGGCCGTGGGCATCGGGCTATACCTGCCGCCCACGGTGGGCGTTACCTTGGCGCTTGGCGCCATGCTGGGATGGGTGATCGACCGCCGGCTGGCCGGCGGGGCGGATGCGGAACGCGGCCGGCGCCGCGGGGTGCTGCTCGCCTCGGGCTTCATCGTAGGCGAAAGCCTGGTGGGTGTGGGCATGGCCGCCGTGATTGGCGGTTCGGGCAGCCAGGCGCCGCTGGCCCTGGTGGGCGGGGCTTTCGAGGCCACCGCCAGCTGGATCGGGCTGGCTGTTTTCGTGTCCGTCGCCGTATGGTTTGCTAGGTCGGCTACCCGCGCCGCGGCATAAGGTGTAACGACAGGTTTTTTGCGGCATGAGGGGAATAGATCCGGCCGCCGTCTCGTCCCAATGCCGGAGCGTGCGGCGCAACCGTCTGCGTCGCTCCGACCGCCGCATGACGGCATTTCTGTGGGAGACTTGCGATGCTCAAGACTTTTCGTGTGCGCCGTCTGGCGGTCGCCGGCGTGTCGCTTCTGGCACTCACGGCCGGAGCGCAGGGGCAAAGCGTGCCCCATGCCGGCCATCCACAAACCTTGCCGGGCCACCATCCCCGCAGCCCGGCCCCGGTCAGCACGCTGGCCGCGACGGGGCCGATGCAGGACGCGCCAGCCGGTCTGGCGCGTGCCTACTCGGGCACGCCGGTCGATGTGCTGACATACCATTACGACACGGCACGCACCGGCTGGAACCAGGCCGAGACCGACCTTACGCCGACCAGCGTCGCCTCCTCGAAGTTCGGATTGCTCACCACCTTGAAGGTCGATGGCAACGTGTTCGCCCAGCCGCTGCTGGTGTCCGGCTTCACCATGGGGGATGGCAGCACGCATGACGTGCTGATCGTGGCGACGGGGCACGACACCGTCTATGCCTACGACGCGCAGAGCTATGCCGTGCTGTGGCACGTGAGCCTGGGCAAGCCGCAATCCACCGGCGATGTGGGGTGCGGCGACGTTCAGCCGGAATACGGGATTTCCAGTACCCCGGTGATCCTGCGGAGCGGACCCGGTGCTGCAACGCTTTACGTGGTAGCCGCGACCGAGCCGTCGCGCTTCAATTTCCACGCGCAGCTTCATGCGCTGAACCTGGCCACGGGTGCCGACGTGCAGCCCGCCGTGGAACTGGCACCCGCCGCTACGCTGTCGGATGGTTCGGCCCTGGCTTTCGACGGGCAGAACCAGTGGAGCCGCGCCGGGCTGGCCAGTGCCGGCGGCTCGATCTACGTGGGCATCGGTTCGCATTGCGACAGCAACCAGGACAACATCTCCGGCTGGCTGCTGCGCTACAGCGCGACCCTGGCACCGCAGGCTGCCTTTCACACGATCGAGACGCCGCATGGCGGGTCGGAGCTGGCGAGCATCTGGATGACGGGGTTCGCGCCCTCCATCGATGCCAAGGGCAATCTGTTCGTGGTGACCGGCAACGGCGATGTGTCGGGCCAGGGCAAGGACTGGGGCGAGAGCGCGCTGTCGCTCGACCCGGCGCTGAGCCGGGTGCGCGGGCATTTTACGCCGGCGTCCTACCCCTCGCTCAACGGCGGCGACGTGGATTTCGGGTCGGGCGGGATCATGCTGCTGCCGCCGGTGGCCGGGCAGACCGTGCCGCCGCTGGCCGTGGCGCTCGGCAAATCCGCGGTGCTGTACCTGCTCGACCAGAACAAGCTCGGCGGCCTGAAACCCCACGATAGCGGCGCGCTGCAAGCCACGACGCTGACGCAGCGCGGCAATGCCGGGTTGTGGGGCGGCCCTGCTTATTACAATGGTGCCGAGGGGCCGACCGTGTTCCTGCAGACCGACAGCGACGTGCTGCGCGCGTTCGGCGTGGCCACGGCCGGCACGCCGGCGTTGAAGCAGACGGTGACCGGCACGACACAGGCCGGGTATGGCGGGTCGCTGCCCATCGTCTCGTCCAACGCCGGCAAGGCTGGCACCGGCGTAGTCTGGCTGGTGCGCCGCTCGGCGCCGATGGAACTGGAGGCCTACAACGCCGACTCGCTCGGCGCGCCGATCTTTGCAGCCAACGCCGGGACCTGGTCGAACACCAGCAACCAGAACTCGTTCGTGACGCCGCTGGAAGCCAATGGCCGCGTGTATGCGCCGGCCTACAAAACGGTGAAGGTGTTCGGCCTGGCACCCTGAGCGGTCGGTCCCTGTCTGGACCGAAACCTCGGCCGGGCTGGCCGGCCGAGGTTGAAGGCCAGTGCCGGATTGCAACCCCGCCCGGCTGAACGGTAAAGCTTGGCCGTCATCGGACGGGAGGGCGTGGTGCCAGGCGTCATTTCGGCGGAAGCCGGGCCGGCTCCCGGCGGGGCTGCCGGCAAGCCTGCCCCAGGACTGGGCGTAGAACTCGCCATCGTGGTGCCGACCTACAATGAGGCGGCCAACATCCTGGTGCTGGCGGACCGGCTGCACAGCATGCTGGACCGGCTGTGCCGCTGGGAACTGATCGTTGTGGACGACAACTCGCCGGACGGTACGGCGGCAATCGTCGATGCGGCTGCGCAGGCCGGCGACGCCGTGCGCTGCATCCGCCGCATCGGACGCCGCGGCCTGTCCACCGCGGTGATCGAGGGCTGCCTGGCCACCTCTGCACCCTCCATCATCGTAATGGATGCCGACCTGCAGCACGACGAGGCGGTGATCCCGCAGATGTTGGCCTGCTTGGCCGACCCGGGGTGCGACTTGGTGGTGGCATCCCGCTACGCCGCGGGGGGCGGTGTGGGCGAGTGGGGGCGCACGCGGCGCACCGGCAGCAGGGCGGCTACCTGGATGGCGCGCCTGGCCACACCCACGCCGATCACCGACCCGATGAGCGGCTTTTTCGGCATGCGGCGCTCGCTATTCCTGGAGGCCGCACCTCGTCTGTCGGGCGCCGGTTTCAAGATACTGCTCGACATCGCGGCTTCCGTGCCGGGCCGGTTGCGCGTGTGCGAGGTGCCCTACACGTTTCGCCTGCGCCGCGCGGGCGAGAGCAAGCTCCACGCCACCGTGGTGTTCGACTACGTCGGCATGATCGTGGAAAAACGAAGTTTCGGATGGCTACCGTTCCGCTTCGTGCTGTTTGCGTTCACTGGCCTGCTGGGCGTGGCGGTGAACATGCTGGCGCTCTACCTGCTTGCCCGGTTGGGAGGGCTGGATTTCACGCGCGCGCAGGCGATGGCCGTTGTTGTTGCCATGACCTTCAACTTCTTGCTCAACAACACTTTCACCTACAGCGACCGCCGGTTGCG
>CAXUGD010000161.1:0-7065 GCA_964250355.1 uncultured Acetobacteraceae bacterium
ACGTTCTCCGACCTCGATGCTGACGCGGGCGCCGATGGCGGGGCGGATGCGGCCGGTGGCGCTGCGGGTGCCGGTGCCGGTGCCGCCGTCTGCGCGAGTGCCGCAGCACCCGCGAACAGCATCGGCAGCACGAGGACGAGCGCGGCCAGCCGCGCTTTCAATACGGAAAATTTCATGGTCGGTCCCGATCTGGAAATGTGTGTGAAGCTGCGGTCAAAGTGCGGCCGCATCGAGCTCGCCCGTGCGGATGCGCACCGCACGCTCGATGTCGAGCACGAAGATCTTGCCATCGCCGATCTTGCCGGTCTGGGCAGAGCGCATGATCGCGTCCACCACGGCCTCGGCCTGGCTGGCGGCCACTGCCACTTCGATCTTCACCTTGGGCAGGAAGCTGACGTGGTACTCGGCACCACGGTAGATCTCGGTCTGTCCCTTTTGCCGGCCGAACCCCTTCACCTCGGTGACGGTCAGGCCCTGAACCCCCAGGGGCGTCAGTGCCTCACGCACGTCGTCGAGCTTGAAGGGTTTGACGATGGCTATCACCAGCTTCATCTCTCAACCCTCTCTGCGCCGCAAACCAGGACGGACGCGGCACGGACCGACTTTCAAAAAGCGTGCCGGAGTGGGACGTGGCGACGGACCTCCCGTTTTCGGGAGCGCTGCCCATAAATTGAGCAGGCCTTCCGGGTGCAGGGCACAAAAGGGGAAGCGATGGTTGACGTGTGTGTGGTCGGAGCCGGGCCTGTCGGCGGGGCGCTGGCCTGCCGCCTGGCCCAGGGCGGGCTGTCGGTGGCCGTGGTCGATCGGGCAGCGCTCCCGCCCATGGAACACCCGAGCTTCGACGGCCGCGCCTATGCCATCGCGGCAGGCTCCCGTGGACTGCTGGAGGAGGCCGGGCTGTGGGCGGCGCTGCCGCTGCCGGCCGGCCCGATCGAACAGATCCGTGTGTCCGACGGCAAGCCGGGCCGCCCGGCCTCGCCGCTGTTCCTGCATTTCGACAGCCAGGACCTGAGCGGGCAGCCACTGGGCTGGATGGTGGAGGCGCGCAGCATGCGCGTGGCGCTGAACGCCCGCCTGCACGCCGCCCCGGGCATCACACTGCACGCGCCCGCCCAGGCGACGGTGGCACGGTCGGCGGCCGGGGCCACGATCCAGCTGGACGGAGGCCACAGCTTCCAGGCGCGCCTGGTGGTCGCCGCCGAGGGCCGGGACTCACCGTTGCGGCGGCAGGCGGGGCTGACGGCTGCGCGCTGGCGTTACCCGCAATCGGGTATCGTCTGCGCCATCGCGCACGAAAACCCCCATCGCAACACGGCGCTGGAACACTTCCTGCCGGCGGGCCCGTTTGCCCAGCTGCCGATGGCGCCGGGCGAGGCAGGCGAGCACCTGTCGGCCATCGTGTGGACCGAGCGGGCCGCCACGGCGCCGCGGCTGATGGCGCTGGATGATGCGGCATTCACGGCCGAGGTGGCATTGCGCCTGGGCCCTCACCTCGGGGCCATCCGCCTGGTCGGCCGCCGCTGGATCTACCCGCTGTCCGCCCTGTACGTGCACCGGGTCACGGCCGAGCGCCTGGCCGTGGTGGGCGACGCGGCGCACGGCATCCACCCCATCGCCGGCCAGGGCCTCAATCTCGGGTTGCGCGACGCCATCGCGCTGAGCAACCTCGTCCTGCAAGCCCACGGGGCCGGTCAGGACATCGGCTCGCCGGCGCTGCTCGACCGCTACGGGCGCATCCGGCGGCTCGACACGGTGTCCATGCTGCTGGCGACCGACGGGCTGGACCGGCTGTTCAGCACCGACAACCCGCTTGTGCGCGCCGCGCGCGACCTGGGGATCGGGGCGGTGCACCGGCTGCCGGGGCTGAAGCGCGCCTTCATGCGGCAGGCCATGGGCCTGCGGTAGGGCGGCTTCTTAAATTTCCGTCACCGTGCCCTTATCTCCCCAGCCAGGGACGGAGGCACACCGTGGTTCAACTAGGATTATGCGGCGAACGCATCGCCACCGACGTGTCGCGCGAGGTGTGGCGCTCGGTGCGCGAGCAGGCGGTCAGCGCCATCGAGCACGACCGGGTGATGGCGGACGGCATCCGCGACACGGTGCTGCAGCACGACAACTTCGCCGACGCCCTGGCCCACAGGCTGGCGCGCAAGCTGTCGGACTACGCCATCAGCATCGGCACGCTGGAGGGCATGCTGTGCGAGGCGTTGTCGGCCGATCCCGGGATAGAGGAGGCCGCGCTGGCCGACCTGACGGCCGTGCGCGACCGCGATCCGGCCTGCCCCGACCTGCTGACCCCCTTCCTGTTCTTCAAGGGCTACCACGCGCTGCAGGCCTATCGCTTCGGCCACTGGCTGTTCAAGCGCGGCCGCCAGCATTTGGCGTTCCACCTGCAAAGCCGCTCGGCCGAAACCTTTGCCGTCGATATCCACCCCGCCGCCCGGCTTGGCCGGGGATTGCTGATTGACCACGGCACCGGCGTGGTGGTGGGGGAAACGGCGGTGATCGACAACGACGTTTCCATGCTGCAGGGCGTGACGCTGGGCGGCACGGGCAAGCAGTGCGGCGACCGCCATCCCAAGATACAGCGTGGCGTGCTGATCGGCGCGGGCGCCAAGGTGCTGGGCAGCATCACGGTGGGCGAGGGCGCCAAGGTGGGGGCCGGCAGCATCGTGCTCGACTCCGTTCCGCCCTACTCGACCGTGGTCGGCAACCCGGCCCGCCTCGTCGGCCTGCGGCACACGCTGATGCCGGCCTTGACCATGGACCAGACGCTGCCGGCGCTGGATTACGTGATCTGACGGCGGTGGAATAAACCCGTCGTATTCGCGGCTGGAAGAGAGCATCGATCGGCAAAAAGACCTGGCGAGTTGCTGTAGCGGTGGCGGGTGAGATACCTGGCGGGCGGTGCCGACACGGCGCGGTCGCGGCTGGCACCCCACCGATCATGAAAGGCGACGATGAGCTGGCTTACCGAATACGTCCGCCCGAAGATCCGCACCCTGCTGGGCCAGCGCCCGGACGTGCCGGAGAACCTGTGGTCGCAATGCCCGGGCTGCCAGCAGATGATCTTCACCAAGGAGTTGGAGAAGAACCAGCGCGTCTGCACGCATTGCGGCCACCACATGCGCGGCACGGCACTGGAGCGGCTGGAGTGGACGTTCGACGAGGGCAGCTACACCCGCATTGAGCTGCCAAAGGCGCCGGCCGACCCGCTGGGGTTCCGCGACCAGAAGCGCTACGCCGAACGCCTGCGCGAGGCGCGGGCGAAGACCGGGCTGGACGACGCACTGGTAGTGGCGCACGGCACGGTGGGCGGCCAGCCGGCCGTGGTCGCAGCCATGGAGTTCGGCTTCATGGGCGGCTCCATGGGCGCTGCGGTGGGTGAGGGCCTGGTCGCCGCCTCGCGCCTGGCGCTGCTGCAGCAATCGCCGCTGGTGGTGTTCACCGCGTCGGGCGGCGCCCGCATGCAGGAGGGCGCGGTCAGCCTGATGCAGATGCCGCGCACCACCATTGCCGCCATGATGCTGCGTGAGGCGGGGCTGCCCTTCGTCGTGGTGCTGACCGATCCTACCACCGGGGGGGTTACCGCGAGTTTCGCCATGCTGGGCGACCTGCAGATCGCCGAGCCGGGCGCGCTGATCGGCTTCGCCGGCGCCCGCGTGATCGAGCAGACGGTGCGCGAGACCTTGCCCGACGGCTTCCAGCGCGCCGAGTACCTGCACGAGCACGGCATCGTCGATATGGTGGTGCGGCGGACCGAGATGCGGGAAACGCTGGCGCGCGTGCTTGGCCTGCTGCGGCCACAGGGGCCCGAGCCGGTGCCGGAGCCGGCACCCGAGCCTGCCGAGGCTGCCTAGACACGCAGGACCCGGCGTGTGACCGCCGCACTGCCCCCACTTCCGCAGCAGGCCGCACCGGGCCGCGCCGATGCCATCATCGCGCGCCTGCACACGCTCTACCCCAAGCTGATCGACCTCAGCCTCGACCGCGTGCTCCGCCTGCTGCGCCAGTTGGGCGACCCGCAGCTTCGCCTGCCGCCGGTGGTCCACGTGGCCGGCACCAACGGCAAGGGCAGCACCTGCGCTTTCCTGCGCGCCATCGGCGAGGCGGCCGGCTGGCGCGTGCACGTCACGATCTCGCCGCATCTGGTCGAGTTGCGCGAGCGGTTCCGCCTCGCCGGCACGCTGGTCAGCGAGGAGGTGCTGGCCGGCACGCTGGCCGAAATCGAGCAGGTGAACGCCGGGGCGCCGATCACCGTGTTCGAGGCGTTGGCGGCGGCCGGCGTCCTGCTGTTCTCCCGCGTGCCCGCCGATTTCTGCGTGATCGAGGTGGGGCTGGGCGGCCGCTACGACGCGACCAACGTGGTGCCACGGCCCGCAGCCTGCGCCATCACTTCCATCTCGATGGACCACCAAGAGTTCCTGGGCGACCGGCTGGACCGCATCGCCTGGGAAAAGGCGGGCATCATCAAGCCCGGCTGCCCGGTGGCGACGGGCGAGCAGCGGGCGGAGGTGGGGCGCGTGCTGCGCGCCTGTGCGGCCGAGGCCGGTTCGCCCCTGCTGGAGCGCGGACGCGACTGGGAGGTGACGCGGGCTAACGGCGGGCTGCGCTTCACCGACGCGGCGGGTGTGTTGCAGTTGCCCGCACCGGCGCTGGCGGGCGCGCACCAGATCGACAATGCCGGCGTCGCTGTCGCAGCCCTGCGCGCCTCCGGCCTGCTGCTGCCAGAAGCGGCGTTTTCCGGCATCGCCGGCGCGGAATGGCCGGCGCGGTTGCAGCGTCTATCGGGCCGGCTGGCCGCGTTGCTGCCCGCCCCGGTGGAGCTCTACCTCGACGGTGGCCATAACGAGGGTGCGGGCCTGGCCCTGGCCCGGCAGTTGCGGGAGTGGGCCGGGCAGCCCGTGCACCTCGTCGTCGGCATGAAGCAGAGCAAGGACGTGACCGGCTTCCTGCGCCCGTTGCTGCCCCTGGCCGCTTCAGTCTGGGCCGTTGCGGAGCCGGGGCAGCATCTTGCCCTGCCGGTCACGGCGGTCGTCGAAGCCTCGGGCAATGTCGCCCGGCCGGGGCCGGACGTGGCGGGCGCGCTGCAGCAGATCGCCGCCGGCGGGGCGCATCCCGCACGCGTGCTGATCTGCGGCAGCCTATACCTGGCGGGCGAGGTGCTGAAAGCCGACCGCGCCGCGGGCAGCCCGCCATGACAATCCGTAACACGCGTGCAAAACCGAGGTTACCTCAACCACGTAGTGGTATTGTGCAGTGCGGAACCGCCTGGGAGAGCCGAAGATGAAGTTCTGGATCGTTTGCGCCACGGCCGCCCTCAGCCTGCTCGGCATGGCGCCCATCTGACATCGTCCTGTCGGGTCCGGCGGGCGTGACGCCCGGCCCTGAGCGTACGGTTTTCATCACCGGCGGCAGTTCCGGCATCGGCCGTTGCACGGCCATGGTGTTTGCGCGGAAGGGGTGGCGCGTCGGGTTAATCGCGCGTGGCGCACCGGGCCTGGCCGCGGTCGCCGAAGACCTGGCGCGGGCCGGAACGTCCGTGGCCACCGCACAGGCGGACGTCGCCGACGCCCTTGCCCTCCAGGCAGCAGCCGACCGGCTGGTGGCCAGCCTCGGCGAGCCCCAAGTCTGGATCAACTGCGCCGGCAACGGCGTCTATGGCCGGTTCGCCCAGGTGCCGCAGGCGGAGTTCGACCGGGTGACAGCGGTCACCTACGGCGGCACGGTCAACGGCTGCCGGACGGCGCTGGCGCTGATGGGCCGGCAGGGCGGCACCGTGGTCAACGTCTGCTCGGCCGCAGCTTTCCACGGCTTGCCGCTGATGACGTCCTATGCCGGCGCCAAGGCGGGGGTGCGCGGCTTCGGCCAGGCGCTAAGGGCCGAGCTGCGTATGGCGCGCAGTGCGGTCCGCGTCAGCACCGTGTATCCGCCGGCGGTCAACACGCCGTTCTTCTCGCACGCCGTCTCCCATATGGGCTGGCCGGCCCGCCCGGCGCGGCCGGTCTATCAACCGGAGATCGTGGCCGCCGGCATCTATTTGGCGGCGACGCGTGCCACGCCGGAGATGCTGGTCAGCGGGACGGTGGTGCTGTTCTGGCTGGCCACCCGCCTCTCGCCCGGGCTGATCGCCTGGACGATGACGCGGCTGGGCTTCGACGGGCAACTGACGCGCGACCCGGGGGCGGCCGAGCTTCTAGCGCCCAACCTGTTCGCGCCGCTGGCCGTGGCCTCCCCGGTGCACGGCCCGTTCGGCCGGGGTGCCCGGCGGTTCAGCGTTCACCTGTGGCTGACCCGGCACCTCCAATGGCGCCGGCCAGCGCCTCCGTAGCCTGCCAGACGCGGTCCGCCAGGCCCGTATCCAGCGCCAGCCGATTTGGGGCCACGGCACGGCGCTTCTTGACGTAGGCGCCGGTGACACCGCCCCACTCCGGCGAGAGTGCCACGTGAAGCGGGCTGTCGGCGCCCTGCTCCTCCGTGAGCAGGAACGGTGCCATCAGCCGCCAGGCCAGCCCGATCGGCCCGTGCGACCGCACCAGCCCCGTCGCCACCGCGCCGGGATGCACCAGGTTGGCGACGACGCCCGTGCCGTGCAGCCGCCTGGCCCATTCGAAGGTCGCGATCATCAGCGCCAGCTTGGACTGTCCATACGCATGCACCATTCCCCAGTGCCGGCGACCCTCCAGGTCGTGGGGGTCGATGCGGGCGCGGTCGGACGTGTCGCTGCCGATGTTGACGATGCGGGCGCCCTCACGCCGCAGCGCCGGCAGCAGCCCGCGTGTCAGCACGAAGGGCGAGAGGTGGTTCAACGCGATGACCTGCTCGTGCCCCTCGCCCGTTTCGCGCCGACGGGCGCTGAACAGTCCGGCATTGTTGACCAAGACGTGCACGGCGCCGTGGCGGGCGGCGATGCGGCAGGCCAGCCGGTCCGCTTCCGCCAGGGACGAAAGATCGGCCAGCGCCACTTCCAGCCGTGCCGCCGGCTGCTGGGCGGCGATCCAGGCGGCCGCCTCGTTCGTGCGGCCTGCGTTGCGCCCGACCAGCACCACATGGTGGCCGGCGCCT